>JADKBM010000016.1:1009930-1346573 GCA_016715115.1 Acidobacteriota bacterium | reverse complement strand
GTCACTGAATAATCATCGTCGTCTAACATATGCAATCATCCAATCGATTTAAGCTGGAAACGGTACCAACTTCGAGCCAAGGATCTTCCGGTGATGGACTTCGTTCCCGGTCGGTCAAATCGCCGGTCAACGTCGCAACAGGATTTGCGAGTCAAGATTCAGCATCCCATTTTGTCCCCGTCGTAAAGGTATCACCAGAGATCGTGATCAAGCCTTTCATCGAACCGATCACGCTCAAATCATCCTCATCGCCGATCGGAATGACCTTTGCGATCGGCTCGCCCCGCTTCTCTATCACGATTCCTTCCGGTCCGAGTTCATCAAGGATCTGCTGACACTTGGCTTTGAACTCGCTCACACTGATCGTCTTCGGTTTGTTCTTCATGGGTCTATGATTGTGAATCTGATCAGATATTAAGATGAGCCGGCACGTCCGGCATCTGGGGTCACTTCACCTTTCCCGGTCCCCAAAGTGCTTTTCCCGAGAATTTCCCGGTGTGCTCGCCGTTCTTCAAAAGCTGGACGCCGTTGACGAAAACGTCGCGGACGCCGACTGCAAACTGGTGCGGGTTCTCGAACGTCGCCTTGTCGGCGATCGTCCTCGGATCGAAGATCACGACATCGGCGAAATAACCGGATTTCAGAAATCCGCGCCTGTCGAGTTCGAGATTCGTCGCCGGAAGACCGGACAGACGTCGGATCGCCTCTTCAAGCGTGATCAGCTTTTCTTCGCGGACGTACTTGCCCAAAAGCCGTGCGAAGTTGCCGTACGCGCGCGGGTGCGGATTCGATTTCAGAAATGCGCCTTCGGGCGCCATCGACTCGGCGTCCGAACCGAACGATACCCACGGATACCGGATCTGCTTGCGGATATTCTCCTCGTCCATCAGGAAATACACCGTTCCGACTCGTGATTCGTCCTCAAGCACGAGATCAAGGATCGTGTTTTCCGGGTCGGTCCCGCGCATACGGGCGACCTCGCCGAGCGTTTTGCCGGTCAGAGGCTTGAGCTTCTCGCTCTTGAATCCGATCAGCAGAACCTTTTCGGGCGAGCCGGCCATCAGGCGCAGGTTCTCCCACTTGTCGGTCGGGGTTCGCATCTCGGCAAGAATCTTCTTTCGCGTTTCGGGGTCCTTGATGCGCTTGAACAACTCTGCGTAACCGCCGTCCAAAACCCACGGCGGCATCGACGCGTCGAGTCCGGTCGCGCCTGCAGGATAGTTGTACATATCGGCGGTGATCTTCATCCCGCTTTTCCGCGCCGCTTCGACCATCGCGAGGACCTTGTCCATCTTCGCCCAATTGTCCTTTCCGCCGGCCTTGAGGTGATAGATCTCGGCTGGGATCTTCGCTTCGCGCGAGATTCGAATGAGTTCCTCGACCGCTTCGATCAACTGATTTCCCTCGCTCCGCATATGCGAGATGTATTTCCCTTTGTATTTGGCGGCGACCTTGCAGAGCTCGATCAGCTCTTCCGTTTTTGCGTAGAATGCCGGGGCATAGATGAGCGACGACCCGATTCCGAGCGCGCCGGCCCGCATCTCGGCTTCCACAAGATCGCGCATCTGCTGAAGCTGCGCGGGCGTCGGCTGCACGTCGGCTTCGCCGAGCACGTGCATTCGGATGGTCGTCGCGCCGACATATGACGCAACATTCTGAGAAACACCCCGTTTTTCAAGGTAGTTCAGATAATCGGATAGCGTCGTCCATTCGATGTCGTATTTCAGGTCGCCCTGATCGTCCTTCATCGCCTTCTTCATCTTGTCGTTGAGCGGCCCCATCGACCAGCCCTCGCCGAAGATCTGCGTCGTCACGCCCTGTTTCAATTCGCCGAGCGAGCGCGGATCGACGATCAAGGACTCGGTCGACCACGACAGCATATTGATAAACCCTGGCGCGACGGCCATTCCTTTGGCGTCGATCACGAGCGCGGCGTTTGCCCGGCCCAGATCGCCGATTTTCGCGACCTTGTCGTCCTTGATTCCGACGTCGGTCCGAACAGGGCGCCGACCGGTACCGTCATAAACCGTGCCGCCTTTGATGATTATGTCGAACGCCGGTGAGATGCGCTGCGCCGGCGCGATCAAAGCACAAACAAACAAGAGCGCCAATAGATGAACGAACTTACGCATAGTTTTTTCCTATTCCGATTTCGGGACCCTTCGCAATACCGCTCCGTCGAGATCGATCGCCTCGACCTCGCCAGAAACCGCACCGAGCCTGAATGAGATCAGGCTTTCGCCCCACCATTCTTTGTTCCAGGCTGCACTGAACGTATCGAACTGCCAGTGTCCCAGTTCCGCGGACAGTTCTTTGGCGACAATCAGCCGCAGTTTCCCGCCGACCAGTTCGACCGTCATCTCGCCGAAAAACGGATCGGCGTATTTGCCGGCGTAGGCTTCGAGCGGCAGGCTCGGCTTCGTGCCGGTCTTGCGCTTTGCTTTGGCCCCTTCCGTCGCCTTCTCTGCTTCGGTCTTCAATCCCGCGTAAAGCGCCTTGAAATCGGTGCTCCAGTCACGGCTGTTGTCGGCGAATCCGAAGAGGTCAAAGACCTTGTACATCAACGCATGCCGGACTTCGGCGTGGTCGAGGTTGCCGAACACATAGACACCAAGTTTCTTGTCCGCCATCAGGCCGATTATTGCCGTCCGCCCGTCAAGGCTTCCCGTGTGAAAATTCACCATTTCACCCCGGTAATCGTGCTGAAACCAACCCAAACCGTAGGTCGTCCAATGCGGTTTGGTCAAAGCGGCCGTCGGATAAAACCCTCCGGCCGGCGGGATGACGACCTGCGGGCGGAGAAGCTCGGCGTAGGTTTCCGGCTTCAGCAACTGCTTTCCGTTGACCGTCGTGTTGCCGAGCATAAAGTTCACCCATTTGCCGATGTCGTCGGCAGTCGACCAAACCGCGCCGGCCGGCGCAACCGGGTCCGCCGAGTCTTCCGGTATCGGCCGGATCTTGCCCTTTACCTCAAAATGAGCCGAAGAACGGTTGTTGTACCTGCGATGGTACTCATAACTGGGAAACGTGTTTTTCATCCCAAGCGGGTCAAAAATCCGCTCCTTCATAAACCGATCCCACGAAATCCCGCTGACCTTTTCGATCACTTGCCCGGCGACGAGATACATTATGTTCTGGTAAATGAATCCGCCGCGAAGCGTGTACTCCTGCGGCGCATACTGCATTCGCCGGACGATCTCATCGGAACCGATCTCGGGCGTCCACGCCCACAAGAAATCGGCGTTTCCGACTCCCGTGTTGTGTGTCAGCAGATCGCGTACCCTCAGTTCGTTTGTGACGTACGGATCGGCGATCCGGAAAGCGGGCAAATACTTGATCACCTTGTCGTCCCAACTCAGCTTGCCTTCGTCGACCAGCGTCGCCAACGCGACCGCGGTCATCGCCTTGGTCGTCGACATACAGCCGAAAAGCGTCTCGGTATCGACTTTCGGATCCTTGCCGAGCTCGCGGACACCATATCCCTTGGCGAAGATGACCTTGCCGTCCTGGACGACCGTGACGGCCATTCCGGGCACGTTCCAGGCTTTGCGCGACGACTCGATGTATTTGTCCAATACTTCAACTTTGTCCTGGCCGAGCGCGAACGAACAGGCAAGCAGCAACAGGAAGCCTGTGACGATTAGATTTTTCATATTCTTTGTCAATGGAAAGCGGCCTCTTCCGAGCTTCGGGAAAGGGTGATTCTGTTATTCCGATGCGGGAGATTATGAATCAGCTTGCACGCATTTCCAAGCCTATATGCGCTAAGTTTCGCTTACCATAGCCCGGGAAGAAGGTTTTCGAACAAAGTTGGTCAGGTGCGTGTTGGCAGGCAGCGTAGTAGATCTCTTCGATCCGGTTGAATCTCTCGATTTCCTTTGACATATCCGACGCGGGACGTGAGTTCGGGGAATCCATCGCAGCGATGCGCTCATCTGTTGAAACGACAAACAGGCATCGGGAGGCTCACACAAGATCCGCCCGGAGCTGCATCGGTCTCCTTCTGCTGTTCCATTTCGGATTTGATGAAACGGTCGACGTTTGTTTGGGCCGCCGTTTGAGCGGTCGCATCGGCCAAAAAGAAAAACAGGATCAGAACCAGAGACGCAACTGTTGATTTCATACTAATTCGTGAATCCATCATCTATACGATTTCATCACCAGGCGGTGGCGCTTTTTCCAAAATCGACCCGTAACGCGGGTCGTCGCGAAGCGGGTCGAGGTCCGGGTCGTTGACCGCCCAATCTCTCGAGATCCCGAGGTTGCCGAGGGCCTCGGTAAGCGACGCGAATGCATCGTCGAGCCTTCCAAGCGCGGCGTACACGCAGGCGGCGTTGTATTGGATGATCGGTTCGTCGGCGTCGATCGCAAGCGCGCGTGCGACCCACTCGGACGCGCTCTCCGGCTCGCCGAGCTCGGCCAGGACGGATGCGCCCATCGTCCACGCCCGCGTATCGTCCGGATGCGAACGAACGCGATTCTTGACCGCCTCGATGCACTCCAAATCGGCTCGTCGGGCCTTGACTGTTTCGCCGATCCGGCGATAGCACATCCCGAGCAGGTACCACGAATCATAGGCTTCGGGGACGATGGCGCAAGCCTCGCGGAAATGGAGCGCGGCGTCCTTCGGCCTATCCATCGAGAAACAAACCCTGCCGTAAATATACCGCGGATCGTAGAGAACCGGATCGAGTTCGATAGCTCGCTTGAGGTGGATCTCCGCGGTTTCCAGATCCCGTTTCAAAAACAACGCGAGTCCGCGCGAGGCGTGGGCATCTGCGAGATTCGGCGCAAGCTCAAGTGCCCGGGCACTGGCCTTTTCGGCTGCTTCGACCGCATCGTTTCCTTCCCCGAAGTAGAGATTCAGGAACGAATGGCAATCAGCGAGTCCGGCGTAGGCCCGCGCGTTTCCCAAATCATTTTCGATCGCTTGGGAAAAGATCTGGATGGCGGTTTCGAGGGCTTTGCGACGGTGCTGGTGAAAGAATCGCCTGCCCTGCAGATAGAGTTCATACGATTCCGGCGATGCGATCCCGGATTCGCCCGAGTCCGTCGGCGCACCGGTTAGCGTGACCTCCAATGCTTCGGCGATCAACTCTGCGATCTCGTCCTCGAGCGCGAGAATATCGTGCATTTTTCTGTCGAATCGTTGATGCCATAGTCGATAGCCGTTCTCGACGTTTATCAATTGCACCGAGACGCGGACACGGTCGTCCACGCGGCGAACGCTGCCTTCGATGATCGCGTCGACATCGAGTCGCGCGCCGATATCGCGGATGTCCAAAGCCTGATCCCTGAACTGAAACGCCGAGGTCCGCGATGCGACGCGCAGGTCGGGCGTACGCCCGAGAACCCGAAGGATCTCCTCGGCGAGGCCGTCGCAAAGAAACTGCTGGTCCTTTCCGGGACTCATATCCTGAAACGGCAGGACGGCGATCGACCTCTTTGCCGAAGCCGCCTTCAACCGAAGAGTGACCTCGTCCGTGTCAAGAGCGGACAAAAGCCCCTGGAGATCGTTGATCATCGACTCCACCTGCTCGTATCGCTGCCGGCGCTCTCGGGTCAGCGCTTTTCCGATGATAGTGTCGATGCGCGCCGGAATCCCAGGTCTGATCTCCGAGGCCGGACGAGGTCGATCGTGAAGCACGGAATTAACGACGTCCGAGGCTTTGTCGCCGGCAAAAGCCCGTTCGCCGGTCACCATTTCGTGGAGCACCGCGCCGAGCGACCAGATGTCCGTTCTTTGATCGACAGCCTCGCCGCGGATCTGTTCGGGCGACATATACGCCGGGGTGCCGTACGCCGCGGTTTCACGGTTTTGACCGGGATCTCCCTGAAGCGCGGCAATGCCGAAATCGAGAATCTTGACGGTGTCGCCGCGCGTCAGCATCAGATTCGCGGGTTTGATATCGCGGTGAACGATGAGTTCCTCGTGGGCTGCCGCCAGTCCCCGTCCGATTTGGACCGCGATCGCGAGAGCCCGCGTGATTTCCAACGGGCCTTCCCGAAGCACCCGGTCAAGCGTTTCGCCTTCGTAAAGGGCCATCACGATGAACAGTTCGCCGGAATCCGTCTCGTCGACTTCGAAGATCGTGCAAATATGCGGGTGGTCTAGCAGAGAGGCCGTCCGGGCTTCGCTGATGAAGCGCGCGCGGAAATCGCGATCGGCCGAGGGACGGAGAATCTTGATGGCGACGCTGCGCCCGAGGCGAAGATCCACCGCGGAATAGACCTCGCCCATTCCGCCGGAGCCGATCAGCGACTGGACCTCGTATTTTCCAAGCTTCGTGCCTTCTGAAAGCATTGCTGGACCTCACAACCCTCTCCCGCCGAATTTGGTTTGCAGATCCCTCTCAGCTATTCAAGAAATCAAGCTTACAAACCCAATAATATTCGCAACCTATCTTCCACTTTTTCAACGGTCTGCGATGATACTTTGCCGAGCCGCTTCTTCAAGCGAAAGGTTGAAATCGAGCGGACATCTTCACATTTGGCAAAACTTCGCAACGACAGACCGCCTTCGGATGGATTGATTTCAACGTGCAACGGAATGCCCTTTGCTTTTGACGTAACCGGAATTCCGACAACCAATTCAGCCGCACCTTGATTAAATAAGTCAACAGAAATCACCAAAAAAGGACGAGTTCCAGCTTGCTCTCGTCCTTGCGTCGGGTCCAGATTGACCAACCAAATTTCTCCGCGCGAAGCGTTCGTCATTCTTTTTCAACTCCGTCCGAAAGCGTGTTTTCCCAAAGTTCGCGCTCTGTCAATTCCTCCCGCCACGCTTCGCTGTCGGCTTTAAGTGCGGCAAACGCATCATTTGTCGCCTCCAACATCCGCCGCCGCCGCAAATCTTCAAGAGCCTGGTCAATCAACGACTGCATCGTTTGACCCTTTTCCTGAGCCAAGTCTCTCAGAATTTGATAACTCTGCGAACTGATTCTGACGTTCACACTCTGCATAAAAGACTCCAACTTAGAATTACCGCGCGTTGCCTTGTTTGTCAACAATTCTGTCAACAATATTGTGTTAAATCTTCACGCACTCGCCCCGCTTGATGAACTGTCCGCTGCCTTTTTCGACCAGGCATTCGCCGTTCTCTATCACGACGCGGCCGCGCGAGAGGACGGTTTCAACTTTGCCCTTGATCTTTTTGCCTTCGTAGGTGCAGTAATCGACGCGCATATGCTGTGTTTCGATTGACAGCGTATGCTCTTTCTCGGTGTCGAAAATGACGATGTCCGCGTCCGACCCGACGGCGATCGTGCCTTTTTTCGGGAACATTCCGAACATCTTCGCGGCCGCCGTCGAGGTCAGCTCGACAAAACGGTTCAAAGAGATCTTGTTTTCGATGACGCCGCCGTTGTAGATCAGCTCCATCCGGTATTCGACGCCCGGCGCGCCGTTCGGGATCAGCGAAAAGTCGTCCTTTCCAAGCTCCTTCTGCTCCTTCATACAGAACGGGCAGTGATCGGTCGAGATCACCTGTAAGTCGTCCATTTTCAATCCCTTCCAGAGATCTGCGTGGTTGTGCCGTTCGCGCAGCGGCGGCGTCATCACGTATTTCGCGCCGTCCCAACCTTCGCCGTAATCGTCGATCGACAAGAAGAGATATTGCGGACAGGTTTCGGCAAAAGCCGGAATTCCTCGGTCACGCGCCTGGCGAACTTGGTTGAGCGCGTCCGAGCAGCTCAAATGAACGATATAGACCGGCGTTTCGGCCATCTCGGCGAGCGCGATCGCCCGATGAACGCCCTCGGCCTCGGCGAGCGTCGGACGCGTCAGCGCGTGGTACTTCGGCGCGAGCCGGCCCTGCTCCTTGAACTTCTTGATGATCTCGTTGATGACGATGCCGTTCTCGGCGTGCATACAGACGAGTCCGCCGCGCTCTCCCGCCGCGCTCATTGCGCGATAGATCGTCGCGTCGTCCGCCAGGAACACGCCGGGATACGCCATAAAAAGCTTGAACGACGTGATGCCTTCGTCGATCAGCTTGAACATCTCGGACTTGTTCTTGTCCTCGAAATCGGTCGTGATCAGATGAAAGCCGTAATCGATGACGGCTTTCCCTTGAGCCTTCTGATGCCACGTATCGACGCCCTTGAGCATCGATTCGCCCTTGTTTTGGACGGCAAAATCGATGATCGTCGTCGTTCCGCCGTGCGCCGCCGCGCGCGTTCCGGTGAAAAAGTCGTCCGACGAAGACGTCCCGCCGAACGGCAGATCCATATGCGTATGCGGATCGATCCCGCCCGGAATGACGAGCTTTCCGCCGGCATCGATGACCCTGTCGGCTTCCATCTCGAGCGATTTCCCGATCATCGAAACCTGTTCGTCCTCGATCAGAATATCGGCGTGATAATCATCGACCGCCGTTACGATATGCGCGTTTTTGATTAGTGTTTTCATATAAAATTCCGCGGGTCGTCACCGTACTTTCCAACGCGACGGCCGGTATCCGGTTCTCAAACCAAGACGAAGTCGTCAAATCATTTCGGCGTCCACTTCACGCGCAAGATGTTCTCTCAAATCATTGAATGCATCGTAGTCGGTTCCCAATTTGAAACTCAGCCCGAGCCGGTCGCCGAGCTCGGCGGCAAGATTTTCGAATTCGTCTGAAAAGTAGATAGTTTTCCCCGGCCGGTATCCGATCTTGAGGATGACCTCGACTAAGCCATCGGCCAATCTTTCAAAATTTCCCAACGCGGTCGTGGCACGATCCATCACGACAGACCCGACAACCTTGTCTCCGGATTTGGTGAGAGCTACCAAAACGCGCGGAATCGATCGGGTCTCCTGTACTTCGGCGGGAAATGGAAAGACGTCCATCTGCACAACGGCACTCTTTTTGAGCGGCAGTGCCCGGATCTGATTTGCGGTTTCTTCCGGAATCGTAATCTCGAAATAATCCGGTTTCGGATAAGTGACTGTCTGCCAGGATTCGGTCCATTCGATCTCGCCTTCGGTTTCGATCGGTTCGCGGACAAAGATTTCTTCTTCGCGGAAAAGGTATCCGTCCTGCTCTTCGGCCCGTGGGTAAATCTCGACAAACTGCTCAAGGGCGTGGATCAGAATCCGGGCGTGGTCAGTGTCGATCATGTCGGGAACGAAACCCGGAATCGTCCTTCGGAATGACGGATGCCCGTTGCGGTCGAATTTCACGTCCGTTTTACGCAATGCGGTGAGATCTTCGGTTTCAAGGTCACGGCGCGGTCCAAACGAAACGTTGCAAGTCGGGATCTCAAGCAACAGGTAAGGATTGATCGGTCCGACCGAATTTTGAATATCCAGAACCTGAAACAATGCGCTGGGCCCAATGTATACGGCCAATGCGACGTGTTCTCCCAAAGATCCCATAACGCTCACGAAGACGGTCGGTCCGCCGTCCGGAATCCGTACGCCCAGAATGTCGGCTTCACTCAACTTCGCCCAAGGCGCGAACCGCCATATCTTCTCGCTCAACTTAAGAAGTCTATCCCATTGCTCGGGAGTTGGTCTTAACTTTTTCATAGTTCGGAAATCCGTGAATCGTGGTTGTTTCGCAGCGATTGCAAACAACAAGTCCGGAATTTGACTCGCCAACGCCGAAATTCAAGCACGAAATAGCTTGATCGCAAACCCGGCGGATTCAGCCGCGCCAGCCAGCTTGGCGTCGGCGGTCACGAATGGCCGGTTTCGCGGACGTTCCTTGCACCAAACGAAAGCGGCTGCAAGTTGAAAGGAATCCAGACTGCGCAACCCGTAATGGCGCGGGATATCGCAAGCCAACTCAAGAACCCGTTCGGCCGGCGAAACGGTGCGCGCCGCGCTCTTCAAGATTTCCCAACGACGCCAAGAGCCGATCGTCTCGCTGCCGTTCAAATCGCCTTCGGCGGCGAGTCGTGCCAAGGCGCTGCTTATTTCAACCGGCGCTCCCCACCAGACCACCAACCGTGGGTGGCTGCGCAAGAAGCGTCGGGATTGCGCGCTGAACTCTTGCGAACAGATCAGAGGCAAAATTGCGCTTGTGTCCCAGAATGCTACCTCAGTCTTCATCTCTTTCTTCAAGAATCGCCTGAACCGCCTTTTTCGCGCTTAGTTTCGGCATTTTTGCCGAAAAAAAAGAGTCCGGAATCGCGTCGATCTCGGGCAATCTCAAAATACCCGCGGCCGCCAACGCCAACTCCTCGGAAGAGAAGTCATCCGCGTTTTGCAGTGGAATTATCTTCGCAAACGGCCGGTTGCGGTCGCTTATCACGATCTCTTCGCCGAGTTTGACGTCGGCAAGGTAACTGCTGAGATTGTTCTTCAATTCAGCAATATTGGCGGTCCTCATAATGTGGCCATTATAGCTACATCCGATAGCGATTACAAGATTTTTTCCGGACCCGCCGGACTGCGTTCTTTCAAATTGTTTCCGTTTTGTTATCTGAGCTCAGCAATTCTTGAAAAACGCCCTGCTGTTCAGCGACGCTTCGATCTCTTTCGCCGCGGGCGTGATTGACAGCCCTCCCAAATTCGTGCAGCGGAGCGTGTGATGGATGCGGTCGCCGACTTCTTTCATCGCGGCGATGACCTCGTCGAGCGGGATCAGATGCGCGTAATCCGAAAGCGCCATATTCGCGCAGGCGACGGCGTTGGTCGCGGCCATCACATTGCGGCCAAGGCACGGTGCCTCGACGCGGTTGCCGATCGGGTCGCAAATCAGCCCGAGCGAATTCTGAAGCGCGAGCGACGCCGCGCCGATCGATTGCGAAAGCGTTCCGCCCGCCAACCCGACGATCGCCGCGGCGGCCATTCCGGCTCCCGAGCCCGTTTCGGCCATACAGCCGCCGACCTCTGCCGCAAACGTCGCGCCCGCGGCGATAAACACGCCGATCAAGCCGGCGGAAAGCATCGCCTTGACGATCTCGTCTTCCGACGCTCCGAGCGAATGCGCGGTCCCGAAAACCGCGCCCGGCAGTGCTCCGCACGATCCGGCGGTCGGCGCGGCGACGATCACGCCCATCGAGCTTTTGACCTCCATCATCGCGGAAACATACATAATGACCGTGTTGTTGGCGTCCCCGCCGACGAGTCTCCGCTGTTCGAGTTTTGTCCGGAGCTGCGTTGATTGGCTGCCGAGAATGCGGTCGTCGTAGCTCGTTCCCTGCAAACCCGACTTGATGGCGTTGTCCATAATTCGGACGATCGCGCGCATCTTTTCGAAAACCTCTTCGTGAGAAATGTTGCCCCGCGCCGCCTCGTAATGTGTTGCGAGTTCCCACAGCGCGAGGTCTTTGCCCTTGTTGTATTCGAACATTTCCGCGCAGCTGATAAATGGAACTTGCAGATCTTTCCGGGCGCGGATGGGCAGGACGGGCTTGATCATTTTGACGGCCACGCCGTTATCAAGCGCCCGCAAGCCTTCGATGATCTCGGGCGACGGGAAGTCCTGAGCCTTGATCTCGATGAACTTCGACGCGCCGCTTCGAATCTCGCATTCGTCAAACGCGAAACGCGAGCCGACGAATTCGGCAACCTTGGCCGCATCGTTCGTGAAAACAAGCGTCTCGAAGTAATCACCCGCAATCGAAACCGAAGCGCCATCGATCTCGGTGACCTCGATCATTCCGCCGCCGGTCGAGATCGCCGTCACGCAATGCGATTCGCTTTCGTTCGAAAGCGTGATCCGGTAGGTGTTGGGATGCGTCGCGACGATTTCGACGATTGAAAAGGCGATGTTGATCCCCGCGTCGGACAGGAATCGCTCGGCATCCGCGAGCCGTTCGTCGTCGGCGTCGAATCCCAAAAAGCCGCCGAACAAACCCATATCCGAGCCCTGTTCGGTATGCGTCGTCGCAAGCGATCCGTTCGGATCGAATTCGACCAGGATGTCGCGAATTTCCCTGCCCATCAGATCACGGCAGATGAGCGCGATCCGAAGCGACGCCGCGCAATGCGAACTCGACGGCCCGCGCATCACCGGGCCGATCGCGTCGTTGAAAATGCTTGGATAGTTTGTCATTGCAGTTCCTTTGAATCCTGGATCTCGCCGCTTCAGCGGTGCCGTGAATTTAGATACGTGGGTTTCAACCCACGGTCCGACGCGATTCGCGTTCGCGTCGCGTCCGCGACGATTGACTTCGGCTGAATCGATCGTCGCTGATGCGACGTGATCAAAAATTGCCTATTTCCGTGGGTTGAAACCCACGGCTTGTATCTTGATTATCAACTGTTTCGCAATTATCTTGGACGCTTGATGATTGCGGGGGAAAGAGAAGTCTTCCCCACGGCTCAGATCTCGAATCTGGAATTTAGATCAGACCTCTTTCCCGTTATTTTGGCGTTCAGCCTAGACCGGACAGTATCCTATGACCGCGAGTCTGTATATGCAAGGATGGTCGGCGGAACGGTGTTTTGAGGTGGTGCCTTTTGATCGAATTTTGATCATGAGGCTGTCTGAAAAGTCCCCTCGGGTTCGGCGATTTTCGGTCTCGGGAGTGTTGTTTGAATTTCGTCGAGTTGCATACGTGGGTTATAATACTAAGTATGATACAGAGAAAAGGAAGAAGGTGGTCTTCAAGCATTACGATCAGAACCAACCGATGTTGTTGCCGCCGAGCCTGGATGATCTGGTGCCCGCGAACCATCCGGTGCGCGTTGTGAACGAAGTGATCGAGCGGATCGACATCGGCGTGCTGAGCTTGGGTACAAAGGCGGCGGAGCGTCGAGCTACCATCCGCGGCTGCTTTTGAAGGTGCTGGTTTACGCGTATCTTCGGAATATCTATTCGTCCCGGAAGATCGAGCAGGCGTTGCAGGAAAACGTGCATTTCATGGCTCGCCGGCAACGCGAGGCCGGACCAAACACGCTGGCGGACTTTCGGTCGAAGCGGCTGAAAGATCATCTTGAGAAGATCTTTTCGCAGGTCGTGCTGCTGCTTGTCGAAGAGGGGGCGGTATCGTTGCGGGAAGTGATACTGGACGGGACGAAGATCGAGGCGAACGCGAACCTACACGTTCCTGGGCAAAGACGGTGGAGCGGAACAAGCAGCGGATAAGGGAACAGTTGCGTGACGTGGGAAGTCGTCGAGCGGGCAGCCAGAAGAGCAGGCGCCGAACGAGCCGGATTTTGAGGCGGTGGACCCGGAAGCGGTGACGCCGTGAGAGCGATCGACGAGGAGTTGCTAAAGCCGAGCCCGGAAGACAAGGCGCGTGCGGAAATTAGGCGAGTTGCCGGGCCAAGGTCCGCAGGAAGAGCGAAGACCCCCCGGACCTGGACGGCGAGACCGCGTACAAGTCCCACGGGCATTTTCTGACCGGGTACACGCTGACACAATCGGCGGGGACACGACCGCCCCACATGTCGGCAAGATGATCAAACGTCGGAACGGAACCCAAGCGGACGGCGGATGCGGCGGCAGTGAAGAGAACTACGCCTTCTGGAGAAACGGGCGATCAAGGCATTTGTGAAGTTTCGGGTCGATTCCGGAAGCCCAAGGGAAGTTCCCACAACTTCCGACGCAGAGACCACTTCCGCGGGCCTGGAGTTCTCGGGATCCAACGACGCAGAAGCCGAAGCAAAACGTCAAAATCTACCGGACCAGCCGGATGTCCGGCGCCATGTTCAAGGGCGGGGGACGGTCGTCGCGCAAGAAGTCTGAGGCCCGCGCCCGGATGCTCAAAGCAAGGCGTCGAACGGAGGAAACAACGGTACGAGGTCAGGCGGATCAACAAAAGGAAAACAAAAATTCAGAAGGTTCTTACTGAGGGGTGGCAAAAGTACAGATTGAGATCGGTGTCGCATCGCACAAACCGCAAAGGCTGGCAACCGTCTGAAAAGGCGAAATGCGCTCGGCGACCGGCCAACTGATGACGGCCCGACTCCCCAAAACAGACAACAAAAAACGGCATCCCGGAGACTTTCTGAGTGACTTTCCAGACAGCCTCAACCAATCCGCTCGGCGGAACAAGACGCGGCCCGTCTCCTCCTTCCCAAACGAGTGGTTCGTCAACATCGGATCCAAGTCGACTGGAAAAAACAAAGCCGGAGCGAGTGCCTCAAGCTTGACCCTCCGGTCGCATTGTGTTTCGTAGTCGGGTTGTGGTGGGCAAGAGCGTCTCAAAGGAGTCGCAAACACCCAAAGGCCAGGTTCCGCCTGCCCTGCGTCGCCAATTTCCTGTACGAGGCCGCCGTCACCCCCGGCCCCTTCAGGGGCCAAGTGTTGCGGACAAGACCGACAAAGTGGACGCGTATGATCGCGGTGCCGGCGAGCCCTTGGAACCTCCTCACCTCAGGTAATCCATTTGCAGGCCCTAGCCGGGGATGACTGTGGACCAACCGCTCCCACAGGCAACGAGCCACATGATCCGCGTTCTCAAAAGGAGATCGCCCCCAGGCCCCTCATCGACAGCGATCCGGACCTCCGGACCCGTTCGCCAAAAAGACCTCGTGTGCTTCTCAGAGTCGTCGACCGCGCTCGGCCAGATCAGGGCCGCCCGACGCCGGCAAAGCAGGATTCCGAGGCAAAAGACCAGGCTCTCGAGTCGCGCCGTCAGGATAAGAAAGGGCTGTACTTTCCGGCGATCGTCGCCATGACCCATAACCCGATAATCACCTGCTCCCGCTTTCCAAACGCGGGAAGAGGAAGATGCAGATCGTGCGCGCCATCAAAGCTGCGCCCGCTTACGGGGTTCTCAAACACCGAACCCCTTTTACGCCAAATCCGGCGTTTTGAGCTTGATATTCAAGACAGTATCTAAAGTCAGATGATCGCTACGCGATCGGGAAAAGATCTGCGGACTTTGATCTTGATCTCGCCGCGTCGGCGGTGCCTTAAATTTAAGCCGTGGGTTTTAACCCACAGTCCGACTCGTTCTCACAAATTATTCAACCAATACTGCTCCATCGTCCGGCGCAGATGCAGGGTCGTGTTCTCGCCTTCGTTTATGCCGTGGGCGCGCATCGGATATGACATCATCGTGAACAGTTTGTTGTGTTTGATCAATTCGTTGACGAGCATTTCGAAGCTCTGATAATGAACGTTGTCGTCGCCCGTCCCGTGGATGATCATCAGTTTTCCCTGCAGATTCTTCGCGAAGTTGATCGGCGAACCGTCGCGATAGCCTTTCGCATTTCCTTCGAGCAATCCCATATATCGCTCCTGATATGTCGCGTCGTAGAGCTTCTGATCCGAAACGAACGATACGGCGATTCCGGTTTTGTAGATCTCGGGATAGCGGAACATACAGTTGAGAGTCATTTGTCCGCCGCCGCTCCAGCCCCAGATTCCGACACGTGACGGATCGAGAAAACTGTGCATTTCAAGGATCTTTTTCGCCGCCTTGCTTTGGTCTTCTGACGCGAGAATTCCGATCTGCCCGTAGATCGATTGCCGCCACTTGTATCCGCGCGGGGTCCGTGTGCCGCGATTGTCGACGCTCACGACGACGTAACCTTTTTGCGCCAGGTATTGATGCCAAAGGCCTTCGCCGCCGTCCCAGTTGTTTTGCACGGTCGTTCCGGCCGGCTCTCCGTAAACATAAAAAAGCAGCGCGTACTTCTTGTTCGGATCGAAATTCGCCGGCTTGATCATATAGGCGTCGAGTTTTTCGTCGCCGATATCGACCTTGAAAAACTCCTTCGGACGAAGCGCGAGCTTGTCGTACTTCGCCTTGAGTTCGCGATTGTCCTCCATCAATTTCGTTTCTTTGTGTTCCGGCAAGCGTACAAGCGCGATCCTGTTCGGATTCGTCGAATTGTTGTAGGTATGGATCGCCCATTTCGCATCGTCCGACATCTGGTACGAATGATGACCCGGCGCGCCGGCGGGCGTCACGCGCTCAGTCCCTCCGACTCCATCCAGACGGCTTCGGTACAAATAGCGCTCGGTGAAACTCTCGGGCGAGGCGATGTAATAGACGTATCCGCCGGCCGGATCGATGCGGTTGATGTTGACGACGTCGAATTCGCCCTTGGTGATCGGCTTGATATCCTTTCCGTCCCGCGAGACGCGGTAAAGATGCATCCAGCCGTCGCGCTCGCTCGTCCAGGTGAAGTATTTCTCGGCATCGAGCCAGCGGATGTTGTCGTGGATATCGAGAAAGCCGACGTTCGTTTCGGTCAGAATATTGTTCAGAGCCAGCGACCCGGCGTTCGCGATCCAGACCTTGTTGGTGTTTTGGAGCCGGTTCAGCTGTTGGATCATCAATTCGTTCGAATTCGGTATGAAATCCATCCGCGCCAGGTAGTTGTTCGCCGGATCGCCGGGAACCGCGAACCATTTCGTCTTGCCGCCCGCCGCCGGGATGACACCGACCTTGACCGCCGAAAGTGTCGTACCGACCTTCGGATAGGGAAGCGGGATCGGTTTCGAATAGATGTCCGAGACGTTGTCGATCAGATAGAAAGTGCCGATATTTTTCGTGTCGGACTGCCAATAGGCGATGGTTTTTCCGTCCGGACTCCAACGGAATCCGTCGCGGCAGTCGAGTTCCTCTTCGTAAACCCAATCGAACGTTCCGTTGATGATGTTTCCGCCGCCGTCTTTGGTGATCTGATTGATCCTGGCAGTCGCGATGTCCTCGATGTATATGTTCTGTTTGCTGACGTAACCGACGCGCGATCCGTCGGGCGAGAATTTCGCGAACATCAGCGTGCTCGCCTCGAGAGATCTTCCAAGCTGCTGAAGGTTTCCGCTTCGCAGGTTCAAAACCCAGTAATCGCCGCGCGTGTTGTATCGCCAAACCTTTTTCGTGTTGGTGAAAACCAGCAACTGCGTGTTGTCTTCGGACCAAATGTAATCATCGATATCAAGCGGTTTTTGGGCGCCGACCGGAGTCAGCGCTTTCGCGGAAACTAGCACCGAGCGCTCGCCCGATTGCGCGTCGTAGCGAACGATCTCGCCGCCGCCCGCGTCCCGATTCATCTCGACCGTCGAATATCCTTTGCTGTCCTTCATCCAGCGCACAGGCCCGAATCCCTTTTGCCGGAAGGCGCGGTTCGAATAGATGTTCTCAAGCGTCAGCGGCGTCTCCTGCGCCGCGACAAACGGCACGCTGAAGGCGATAAGAAGGAAGACGATAATTGCTTCGATTTTCATACTTTTCGATATTTGGAATCTTTAGCGATCTTTCGTTAAACAAACTGCCGCGCGCCAAGTCCTCTGAAGATCGCAACGCCTGAACTCGGAAGGTCCGCAAAACCGTTACGATTGAAATCCAATCACGTATTGGCCGCCCTTCACGGTCGGGATCTCGATGACTCCCGAAGCATTCGGAGTTACGGTTCGCCGTTTGCCGTCGATTGTAACAGTTGCGGGCGATACGGTCTTGAGCCGCAAGACCGATCCGGCCTTTGAACGGATCGTCAACTTCGTGAGCCGCCGATCCATCCACTCGAAATCCAGTACAAATCCGCCGCGCGCGACGACTCCGCGAAATCGGCCGGACTTCCATTCGTCGGGCAGCGCCGGCAGGAGTGTGATCGCATCGCCTTGCGACTGCACCAGCATCTCGGTGATCGCCGCCGTCATACCGAGCGAACCGTCAACCTGAAGCGATTTGCCGCAGAGGGCGAACATCTGCGAACAGCTCTGCTCGTTCAGATAACCCTTGAAGATCTTGTTTGCGCGATTGCCGTCGCCGAGCCGCGCCCAGAGCGCCATCTTCCAGGCCATCGAGAATCCTTTGCCCCCGTCGCCGCGTTCGTTGAGCACGTTCTTGTACGCCGTGATGAACTCCGGCGTGCGTTTGTCCCAGAGCACGCGGCCGGGATAGAGTCCGTAGAGATGCGAAAAGTGACGATGGTTTTTCTCGAGCGATCGCCAGTCGTCGGCCCATTCCTGAAGAGAGCCGTCGGAGCCGATCTGGGGCGGGACAAGCTTCGCGCGCGCGACACGGACCTCGTCGACCAATGCCGAGCGTTTGCCGAGAATCTCGGAAGCCTCGATGTAATAACCAAAAAGATCGTGGAGGATCTGCATATCGATCGACGATCCGGCGCAGATCGTCGTGCCCGGCAGACGGCTTCCCGTAAACTCGTCGAAGTACGGCTTGTTGCCGCCGCCGTCGGGGAAATTCTCGGGCGAGGTCGAGGGATTCGTGACAAGCCACTTGCCGTTCGGATGCTTGACGAGAAAATCCATAAAGAACCGGACCGATCCTTCCATCACCGGATAATTCTCGGCGAGAAACGCAGTGTCCCGCGTGTACTCGTAGTGCTCCCAAAGATGCGTCGTGAGCCAGGCGCCGCCGACCGTAAACGTTCCCCAACTCGGACCGTCCATCGGAGCCGCGACGCGCCAGATGTCGGTGTTTTGATGAACGACCCAGCCGCCTGCGCCGTAATGCTCGCGCGCGACCTGCGATCCCTGATCGGTCAGTTCGCTGATCATTTTGTAAAACGGTTTGCCGAGTTCGGCGAGATTGGCCGAATCGACGGCCCAGTAATTCATCTGCGCGTTGATGTTCGTCGTGTATTTTGAATCCCACGCCGGATTCATATCATCGTTCCAGATGCCCTGAAGATTCGCCGGCTGCGTTCCGGGCCGCGACGATGAGATCAGCAGATAACGGCCGAAATTATACGCCAGCGCCGCAAGACTCGGATCCGGCGCGGTCTGATTTTCAACTTTTCGCTGATCGGTCGGGAGATACGAATTGTCCGTCGCCGGAAGGCTGAGCGAAGCGCGATCATACAAACCCTTGTAGTCGGCAATCGCCGCTTTTCGAACGGATTCGTACGTCCGATCTTTCAATGATGCCAGATAGCTTTCGACGCGAAGATGCGCATCGGCGCTGACATCGCGGTAATTGACGAAATTGGTCGCGGCGACAAAGTACAGCGTCACCGAGTTTGCGTTTTTGACCCGAAGATCGACGCCGTTCGTTTTGATGGTTCCGCCGTCCGGAATCACCTTGAGCCGTCCCTCGTAGCGCAGTTTGCCGGCAACGCCGAGATAATCCGCCGATTTTCCCGTCACCGCCAGTCCGTCGCCGCCGACCGCGTCCATTCTGAAATAATCGGTTCCGTAATTCGAATGCGCCTGATTGCGTACGCCGCGAAGATTCGCGGTAAACGAAATGCTTCCGGGGCGGTCGGCGGTAAGACGGACGGCGATCACTTGATCGGGCGCGGACGCGATCACCTCGCGCTCGTATCGAACGCCGCCGGCCGAATACGTCGTCCGAGCTGCGCCGGTCTCCAAATCGAGCGAACGCTCATATTCGGCCACTGATTTTCCGTGATCAAAGAATAAATGAAGATTCGCGAGGCTTTGATACTTTTGCTGCTCGATCGGATAACCCATCAGATTGCGGCCGAAAAGGTTGTGCGCCTCGAGATACTGTTCGGCGAAGACGAGTCGCTGGATCTCGGGCAATGCCGTGTAGCCGCCTTTGACGACCGTCGAATACGGTCCGCCCGACCAGTATGTGTCTTCGTTCAGTTGGATCCGCTCTTCGTCCCCGCCGCCGAACACCATCCCGCCGAGCCTGCCGTTTCCGACCGGCAATGCCTCGTCCCACTTCGCCGCGGGTTTTGAAAACCAAATGTAATTCGAGGGGTCGAACTTTCGCTCGGTGCCGTGCGATTCGGTCGCGCTGATCTGCGAAAGCGAGATCGCCACTAACAACAAACTGAAAACAATGAGCCGACCGATTTTCATAGTATTCGATCTCAGGAGCTGAAAAACCGCAAATGTCGGAAGCTGTTAGATTTATAAGTCAAACTTCGGATTTAATCAACGACGGGCGCGCCTGCGTTCTCCCAAGCCGTTTCTCACACGAAGTCCGCCAAGATCACGACGAAGGTTCGCAAAAAGTGCGTATCCTTGTTGATCGTGGTTCGGAGCTTTCGGATCCATTCTCATTGCTTCCGCCGAGCAACGTCACCGAAGTCGATTCAACCTGAATCACGCAATAGGAAATGTTCCCCCGCTAAACACGCCAAAATACCCGAAACTGATCTTCCGACCGCGAATTGGACTGGAAAACCGTGAATTGGCAAATTTCGCACAACCTAGGCGATAAACGATCTCGCCACAATGACTTACAACTCCAAGGCCGTTTAGATCGGGTGTGGCTGGGCGGGTCACATCGAGAAGAGAGTTTCGCGTTTTTCGCGTCATTTCGCGGGCAGATTTCCTTTTCCGTAATTCGGATTGAATCCACGAACGGGCAAATGAAAAAATCCGGATTTCGCTTTCTATCATTACCGCTCGGCGACGAGCGTTTCCTCGATCAGCTTTCCCGACCAACGCTTGCGGATCTCGATCCGTTTTGCCGGCGCGGCCGCGTCGAGAAGGCCGCCGACGGTCGATGTGAAAAAGCTGACGTCGGCGCCGCGCTTGAACCTGGCGAAAACCTCGTCGAAGGCGACGTTTCGCAGGCCGAGATTGATGACCGTAAGCTCGGAGAAATCGCCGTCCCCGATGGCGGTCTCGGAACTGCCCGCGAGTTCGAATCCGTTCGTCACGATCAGATTCGGGCCCTCGATACGGTAACGCGGACCGGCGCCGAGGAACGGCAGGTCGAGGACGCGCCATCCGTTTTCGGAGCGCCATTCGAAGGCGCCGGTCGTGACCGATCTTTCGCGCCCGAAGCGGTTGGCGACGAATTTCTCGAAAGCCGTCCGGTCGAATCGGTTCGTCTCGGAAAGCGTGACGATCGCGGCACGGTCCGTCTCAAAAAAGAGCGGAGATTCAAGCATCCGCGGCCGCGAAAAGCTCAACACGGAACGCGCCTTGCCGACGATCGCCGACGGCGTAGTTTCGGTCACCGTCTCGATTTTCGCGGCGGTCTCTACGTCTTCCTCATCGACCGCCATTTCGTACTTGTCACCATAGATCGCCCCGCCGGATTTTGTCGGCGCCGAATCGCCTGACCGGGGCGGATCGCGATCGAAAAGAGTCTTCGCGATCACCCGGTCGACCACCGCGGCGTCCGCCGATTCGATGGTGTAAAACGGCGCGTCGGCCGGCACGAAACGCAAAGCCGCCCTGATCGATCTTGAATCGATGTTCTTCGATTTCTCCGATCCATCGGTCAGAAGGACGCGACGCTCGGACACCGATCGCTCGTCGATCCCGAGATCGAACAACCCTGCACGGATATCGCCGAGTTCATTCCGATCGGACATCAGCCAGTAATGCTTGAAATAGTAGTCGGAGTTTAGCGCCGCCTGATCGACCCAAACGGATGCAAGGCGCGGCTTCATCTCCGACGCGAGTTCCCTGAACGAAGGCTCGTCGGCAAGCGCCGTCGCGCCGCGCTTGCCGGCGACGTTCGCAAGCGTCTGTTCGATCAGTTTGTCGCTGGTTGCGACGACGAGCCGGCCCCGCGCGTGCGTGAAGATCAATTGCTGTGACCGGCGGCCGGAATCGGCCATAACTTTGGCGCGAAATAGCTTGGTGCCGTCAGGGAGTTTCTCCTCGGTGAACTTGCCGCGGTTGACGGCGAAGGCCGTCGCTTCGAACACGCTGTCCGACATCGGCGCGACAAAAACAAAGTCGAGTTTTCCGATATCGTACAGCGCGAATGCCGCGCGTTTGTCGGCGAACGTCGAGAGCGTTCCGACGTCGAACCCGAAACCCGCCGCGTCGCTGAACTCTTTGATCCGCGCTTTGAGTTTGATTCCGAGATGACTCTTTGAGAAATCGGAGAACGTTGTGCTGCCTGAAAATTTTTGGAACTGATCCGAATTACCGACAAACTTGATGAATTCGGGCAGATTCTCGACCTGAACATAAACCAGTGCGGCACGCGGGACGTCCGATGCGGGTTCGAAACCGTTCGGCCGCCGCGCACCGGCGGCCGCGAGCGCGATGAGCGCAATTGAAAGCAGCAAAATCGAGATCCTGATCTTCATTGTTTTGTTGTCCTGTCAGAGTCGATCACGAGATCGGTCGCAGGTCCCGGCCGGGCCGCGCGTGACTTTTCAAGCGCCGCGATGCGGTCGGCGCGGCCGCCGTCCTTGCGTGCGCGTTCGAATTCCAGCGCCCGATCGAAATCGCCGATCGATTCGGCCGCCGCCGAGAGCACGTCGAGCAACTCGTCCGATTTTGCTCCGGCGAGCGACTTTGCGAGCTCAAGCGCTGCGAACGGCATCGATTCGCGGCCATAGGCCTTAACGAGTTCCGGCCGGGCGTCGGCGACGGCGTTCGGATCGGCAAGAAGCGAATTGATGAATCGGTCTTTCCGCGTCCCGCTTGCGAAAACGCCTTGATAGAACTGCGAGAATGCGTCGTACGAAATGTCCGGAAGCTGTTCGCCGAAGCCGGCCCGCTCAAGTTCGGAACGAGCTTGCCATCGAATCGAACGGGTCGTCTCGAAGCTGTCGACGACCCCGATCAGCAGTCGCATCGCGGTCGCTTTGTCGCTCTTGACGATCGACTTTGCGTACGCGACGCGGTCGGCCGGGCTCGCATCCGGACTCTCGGCGAGGAGTTTTCGAAAAACGGCAGCCGCCCGGGCATCGCCGAGGTTGTCGCCGGTTTCGGCGGCTATGCGCAGGCGCACCGCGTGATCGGTCGGGAATTCGGACGCGTTGGAATATCGGGTCGGATCGGGAAGTCGCGACTTCACGGCCTCAAGCCCGGCGATCTCGCGCGCGGCTTGCTCGGGCCCATCGCCGGCAATCTCCGCCATCAGCTCGATCACCCGCTTCGCGCCGTCGCGGTCCTTCATCGCCGTCGCGAGGCCGACGAAATTCGCGGCGTCGTAAATGCCGAGCGCGAGACGCCGCGCATAGAACGATTCGGCGAGCCGCGGTTCGAGATCTTTTACGAGATTGAATCGTTCAAGATCGGGCGGTTGGATATCGATCACGGCGTCCGGCACGTCGATCCCGACGAATCGTTCGGCCGCGGCGAGGACGTCGACACCGTTCCGGGCGTCGATCCGGAGCCGCATCGCGCGCATCCAGACGGGCCGCGGATATTTTCCGTCGATCCACGTTTCCGCCTCGGACAGGAGCGGCTCGGCGTCTTTGAACCCGCCGCGCCCGACCATCGAATCGAGCAGGTCGCGCGTCGTGACGAACTTTTGCGAATCGGGATCATCGACCTTGAATCCGTTCTCGTGGTCGAAGACCGCCTCGGCCGCGGATCGGTCGCGGAACGCTCGCCGGTAGATCTCTTCGTAATCGAAATCGTAAATGCGCGGATCGCGCTCGGAGCGGATGATGATCGCGAGGAACGGTTCGCGCCGCGCGCCTTTGACGCGATCGGCGATCACCTCGGCGATGTCGCCAGCGCGTCGAGACGAACCGCAAATGTCGAGGAAATATCGGGCGAGCGCGTCTTCGTCATCGAACGAATCGGCGAGCGATTCGATCAATGAGCGAAACTCGTCCGAGGATTCGGCTTGGGCGGCGACGACCGGCGCGAGCAGTTTGCGCGCCTCGTCGGCGAGCCCGAATCCGGAAAGCGTTCCGATCAGTTTCGCATCGTCTCCAAGATTCTTGCGAGCGACGATCTCGTTCCATTTCGCGAGCGCTTCGGTGCGGTTGCCGAGTTTCCACTGCGCCGCGCCGACGGCCGCAACAAGTTCGGCGTCGGCGACCGCCGAGTTGTCGATCTCGATCGCGAGCCTGAACCTTTCGAGAGCGGCGGCGAAGTCGTTTTTCTTCATAAAAAACACTCCGAGCCGCTGCTGTTCGGCGGAACTTGAGGGAAGTCCCTCGGTCATCGCGGACAGGAATGTCCGCGCCTTTTGATCGCCCTGCGAGAAACGCCAGCGGCCGAAATCGGAGGCGATCCGGAACCAGTCCTCGCCGGTCGGAAGTTCGTCGGCATCGGTCTTCAACGCGATCATTCGGCCGATTGGGGCGAATCTCAGCGCGGCATCGAAGTACCCGGACGCGCGATCTCCTTTTTCACTCAGCGCATAGACGATCTGCGCGTGACGGGCGATCTTCCAGCCGTTGTCGAACTTCGCCGCATCGACCGCGCGATGTGCCTCGTCGGCCATTCCGCGGCGAACGAAGAAGTTGATGAGCGCGAACGGATGCTTTGACTCGGAAGAAGCGAGCGAGCCGAGCGCCGCGGAATCGGTTTTCAGCAACAATTCAAAATAGCGATCGAAAAGCTCGGCGTTCTCGGCGGGCTGCTCATAGATTTCGCGGAGCGCGGCGAGTTCCTTTGCGCGGTCGCCGACCAGTCTCGCCGATGCGGCGCGCGTCTTGGCGTCGGCCCCAAACCTTGCGGCCGCGTCCGATGCCTTCTGGTACGCGCCACGCTTCTGATAGAAATCGAGAAGTTTCGAAAGATTCGATTTTGGGTCGGCCTCGGCCTCGGCGATCAGCAGCGCCTCTTCGATGTCGCCGAAACCGCAGCGGCGGCTCATATCGCGAACGATCGAAATGGCTTTCGCCCGTTCTTCGCCGGTCAATTTGGCATCGGGCCGCGCGCGCAGATCATCGTGGAGCGCGGCCAATTCGGCGTCGGTTGCGGATGTTGCCGCGATCGCCCCGACCGTCTCGACCAACGCCGTTTCGATGATCGATTGCCGGCGGCGCGCCTCGAGCGCGCGGTTCGTGTCCGAGACGCCGGCGAGTGCGGCGAGTTTGGTCCGCAGATCCCACAATTGCAGATTGATGTCGGCGAGCGAGACCTCACCGCGAACGGCATCGGCATAGGCCCGAAGATCCGCCGCCTTCGGATCGCCCGAAAGCGGATCCAAACGGAGTTCCTCGAACGCTTTGCGATAGATCTCTCTCGCTTTTTCACGATCCTCGCGCGCAACCCGCCGGGCGGCGTCAAACTTGTCTTTGTCTTTCGACGGATCGGATTCCGCCGGCAGTTTGGCACGCACCGCATCGATCTCGGCAGTTCGGCCCGCGAGTTTCAGAACCTCGATCTTGCGGCGCAAGACAGATGGTTCGTCATTGGTCAGTTCGAGCGCCTTGTCAATGCGCGTCAGCGCCGCTCCGTAGTTCTTCCGGGCTATTTCGATCCCGGCCGCAGCAAGCTGCAATTCGTGCATCGCGGGCTGATTGACGATCGCCTTGTCATATTCCGCGATCGCCCCGTTTTGATCGCCCGCCGCGGCGCGAAGCCGGGCGAGGACGACATTCCAACGGTAGTTCTTAAAGCTCTCCGCCGAGAGTCTTTCATAATAAGCGAGCAATCGCGCGCCTCCGCCGCGGCGCGTCGTGTACTTGATCGCGCTTTCGGTAAGTTCTTCGTCGGACGGTTCGCGATTGATCAGTTCGATGTATTGATCGATCGCCGAATCGAAATCTTCGAGCCGTGTGAAGGCGTCGATCATACGCGTCCGGAGATCCGCGACGCGAGCGTCCAGCAGCGGTTTGTTCGTCGTTTTCGCCCGCAGCGCCTTCAACGTTTCGTCGAACGCGCGACGCAGCCCTTCGACGTCTTTGGCGCGGATCGCGGTCTGTATGAGAGCTTCAAAAACGCCCGTATTTCCCGGATCCTCGGTATGCAGCCGAGTGATCTCGGCGGCGGCCAGATCGGGTCGTCCGCCCGCTGCCAACGTGTCGGCGAGCTTCTTGGCGAGTGCCGGTTTGTAGCGCCCGCGGCTTTTCGCGAGCGCTTCGCGAAGGATCGACGACGCCTCGTCGGCAAAGCCTGCGCGACGCAGGAAATCGGACGCTTGAACGATCGCGCCGTAGTTCGTCGGATTATCGCGGACGATCGCGATCGCCTCGTCGCGCGCTTCCGTTTTGCGCTCTTCGTCGGACAGGCTCTCGGCGATGGCGATGCGGTTTTCGATTCGCCGTCGCGCGCTCTTCGTCGTCGCGGAAATGCGCCGGAGGATCGCCCGGGTGCCTTCGCCCCGGCCGCGGCCCTTGAAGAAACTGAGCGCATCGGCGAGAAGATCGGCGTCGTCTGTGCGGTTCGCGCCGGAAACGATCAGCCGTTCGGCCTCGTCGGCGCGTCCGGCGTCGTCGAGGAACTGGCCGTAGGCGATCGCCAGCCGGTCACCGCCGAGTTTCTTGCTGACGTCTTGATATGCGGCGTCGAATTCTTCAACGGAACGGCTCTTTTTGGCGAGATAAGCGAGATGCTCGCGCGAACGATAGCCTTTGTCCGGATCGTTGAGCGCGGCGACGAACTCGCGCAGGGAACCCTGCCGGTCGCCGAGCGATTCACGGATCGAGCCGGCCTCGAAAGCAAACATCGTCTTGTCCTTGAAAGCGGCGCGCGTTTGTTCGATCGTGTTGAGCGCGTCATTGTATTGGTAGTAATCCCACATAACGCTCGCCGTGTCGAGATACGCGTTCGCCTCGCCCGAGGCCGTTTTGATGATCAGCTGCCATTCGGCATTGGCCTCTTTGTATCTGCCGGTCTCGGCGAAGATCTCGCCGGCGATCGTACGATATTCGGCGTTGTCAAACGAGCGATCCGCACGACCGCGAGCGAGCGTCGCCGCCTGCCCGAGCGTCGACCTGTCGCGTTGCCCGAATGAACGCGTGAGTTCGATCAGGCGATCATTGAATTCCGGGGTCGCAGGGTAGAGCCGGTCTAGTTTCGCGTAGGAAACGGCGGCGGATTCGAAATCCGACAGGCGCGAGGCCGCCTCGGCGCGGAAAAGCTCGGCGATTTCGGAGCCGTCGGATGCAATCCGTCCGAGCGCGCCGCGCAGTTCGCCGCGCTTCGCGAGATCATCGAGGAACTGGTTTCGGATCGACGCCGATTCGAAAAAACTCTCGGCCGCCAGGCGTCGCCATTCTTCCTCGTTCTTAAGCGTCCGGTTGATCCGCATCAGTCCCTCGACGATCGCCGTATTGCGCGGAAATCTCTCGTGCGCCGTTTTGTAGAGGCTCAGCGCGAGGCTCGGGCCGATATCGTAGGTGCTCGCGAGCGTCAGGAAAGTCGTCGCCTCCGATTCGTTCAGACGGCCCGCGAGATCGGACGCAAGATCGGCGAATTCGTCCTTCCGTTTTTGCCGGATGAGGAACCGCGCGAACTTGTCCTGCCACGTTCGCGTTTGAAATCTTGCCAGCGCCGCGCGGTAGGTCGCGAGCTGATCGTCGGTAAGTCCGGCCGTTTCGAGCCACGTAAGACGGCGCTCGTAGAGCCATTGTTCATCCGGGTATTTGCCGATCTCGTTCGCGTACAGCCCAATGATCTCCGCCGTTTTCCGCTCACGCGAGTACGATGCGATGATTCGGTCGAGGGCCTCGGCGTAGGTCACCGGCGCCTCATCGCGGTCGAAGAAATCCTTGATCTCGCCCTTATCGGTTCCGTCCTTCGGGATGTCGATCCCCGAATTGCGGTTCGACGGCTGGGCCTCAGGCGTCAACGGTCTGTTTTGCGCTCCGAAGTGGTCGAGAATGCGTTGGAGAGTCGCGCGCTCATTCGCCGGATCATTCTTCGCGGCGTACGCATCGGCGAGTTTGATGGCCGCGAGCGGGAAGTTCTCGGATCTTTCGTGGTTGGCGGCGAACTCGGCGAGAAGCGATCCGGCAACCTCGGCCTCACCCTTCGCGGCGTAGAGTCTGATCAGGTCGAGATACATCTGCGCGAGATGCGTCGACGCCGGATTCTCTTGCCTGAATGCGAGAAAGACGCGGTAGGCGGCGGCCCGATTGAAGTCGGACGCGATTTTGGACTCGAGGCCGTCGAGTTGATCTCCGGGCTTGGTATCGGCGAAAAGCAACGACAAAATCCCGGTCAGGATTCCGGGGTCGGTGTCGGCGCGCGCCACGTCCGAATAAAATCTGAGATCGCCTCTTGCGAGCGGGATACGTTTCGATCCGGCGTCGGCGAACATCTCAAAGAGCTGATACAGCACTTGCCCGCGTTTCGCCGAGCCGATCTTGAAATCGTCGCGGAGCACGAGCGTGTAAAGAAATCGCGAAGCGTCGCGGGCGTTGTTTTCGCGAATCAACATCCGGGTGACGGTCACGAGTTCGTCGGTCGTCCACGCAGTCTTGGCGGCTTCAAGCCGCTTCGAGATCGACTCAAAGGTATCGCTGTCGAGGCGGAAATCATAGTTGCAGAAATGAGCATACCGGATGGCCGCGTCAAAGTTCGACGGCTCTTTCCTGAAGCGTTCGCGGAGGCCGCGGCCATACGCGCGGAGCCGGTCGCGTTCGCTGAGAAAGTCATAGAACTCGCGCGACAGATCCGCGTCCCAAAAGGGGTCGAACGAGTCCAGGTAAACCTTCTCGGCCTCGTCGTCGCGGCCGAGGCCACGGAGTGTTTCGATCTCTTTCTTGAGCAACGCGTGATCGTCGTCGTCGAACGCGGCGCGCGCGCCTCGGATCAACTCAAGCGAGCGTTCCGGGTCGTATTCGTTCTCGATCAGTTTTTCGAAAACGGCGTAGCTGCCGGCGTTGTTCGCGGCGACGCGTGCGAGATACTCTTTCGAGAGGAACTGGCGGAGGCCGTGGCGGCGCGCCACTGAAAGGAGATTCCCGAGCGCCACGGGACGTTCGCCCTCATCGCCGCTTTCGACCCGCTTCGCCCACACCTCGGCCTGCTTGTCGAACATACCGCGCCGCGCATAGAAATCGCCGAGAAGCGATGTCTTGTCGGGTCGGACGTTCGCGAGGCGTGTCAGAAGATCTTCGGCGACCGTTTGATCGCCGAGGCGTTCGGCGATCACCGCCGTCTTTTCGAGATATTTGGGATCGTCGCCGATCTCGGTCCGAAGACGCTGAAGATTGGCGAACGCCTCGGCCGCCGGCAGCGGCACGATCGCGTCGGCGCCGAAGAACCGCTGACGTTTATACATCGCCTGCTCAAGCAGCGGATCGACCTCGACGGCGCCGACACGGACACGATCCGCGAAGAAGGCCGAGATCGCGGCCGCGGTAAGGATGACGATCAAAACACGGAACTTCATAATCCTGTCACCTCGATCGAGATATCCTCGGTTGTCTGGTTATGCGCAAAGTCCGCGGCCGAGACCGACAGCGTGTAACGTCCCGGCGCGAGCGATTCGCCGATTTTCAGCAGTCCGACATTCGCCTTTTTCTCGTTCGACCAGAACAGACGCACCGGTTCGGAACCGAAAAGACGCGCCGTGAGTCGCGCGGTATCGCGATCCGACCGGACGCGGACCTCGACCGTTTCGCCGGCACGATAGGCGCGGTTTTCGATGTCGATCTTGACCTTTGGCGCACGGCTGTCGATGACGAACGATTTCGACTCTTCGTAGGCGTTCCCGTTGCGGTCGGTCAGTATCAACCGGCATTTGTACGTGCCGTCGGTCATCCATTCCGGCGCCAAAAATCGCGTTTCCCAGAGCTTTTCGGTCGTGTCGAATTCGAGCCGCAGCGTCTCGCCGAATGGCAGAACGGCGGTCACGCCGGTAATCGATTCGTCGGTCCGAACGCGGATCACGGGGTCGCCGGGCTGGATCAGGCGCGGCCGAAGAAGCGCGCGCGGCGCGGCGAGGAAGGCCGTATAGGGCGTCACGATCTTGTATTTTTCCGAGAGCGAGATAATCTCGTTGATCAGCTCCTCGCTCTCGCCGTTCTCGTTTATCACCCGGAGCAGCGCATTGATCCGGGCCTGCGCCCAGAGCCGCGGCAAAAATCCGTGCGATTCGTCGAGTTCGGGAAGATCCAGCGTCCGTTCGAGCGCGATTCCGTTGCCGGTCGTCAACCGGAAGATCTGCGGTTGCGGCCGGCGATAACGGCCGACGAACCTGACGTCCGCGCCGAAAAACGAGCCGGGCGAGGATTCATACACGTCGTAAAGGTTCTGGTCCTCCTGAAGCGCGACATCGGTCACGCGAGGAGCGCCGATGCGGGCGAAGAACGACGCGAGTTTCACCGCGATATCCTCGGTCTCTCGCGCCGATTCGACCATTCCGCTCGAATTCGCCGCGAGCGTTTCGAGCAATTCCGTGTTCGCACTCTCGCCGAGCGCGAAGGCGGAAAATCGAAATGGCGAGTCTTTGAATATCCCGGCGATCTCCTTTTGTTTCGCCGTTTCGCGCGTCGGATTGGCATCCGTGATCATCACGATCTCGACTGCTCCCCCGCCAAACTTATTCGCTTCGTCGCGGGCGGACCGCACGGCCTTCGCAAGGTTCGTGCCACCGCCGAGAGTCGCCGCCTTGACGAACTTAAGCGCGGATTCGACCGAATCGGGTGTCGCTGCGACCGGCTTTCGGCCGAAAGCCGTCGTCTCGTCATTGAACAGCATCAAGCTGAACTGATCTTCCGGGCGAAGCGAATGGAGAAAGAAGTCGAGCGCTTCGACACCTTGGCGGATCTTCTCGCCGTACATCGAAAGCGACGTGTCGAGCGCGACGACGAGCCTTTTCGGAGGCCGCGGGGTTTGGGGGCGCTTGGCGAAGATCGCCTGCGCCTGGAAGTAGCCATTGGCGTTCGTCTGCGCCGAGCGCGGATCGCGCAGGTCGAAGGCCGTGATTCGCTCCGGAGCGCGATACGCGACGACGCCCAGTTCGTCCGCGCCGACCTCGGTCCGGTAACCGAATTCGAAGTCGTTTGAGAGTTCAAAGTTTTCAGCCCCAAACTCGCCGGTAAACTCGTTTGCCGAAACCGTGTTCAGCGTCAGCGGAAACGCGCCGCCGCCAGCGGATTCCGGGGCGATCGGGTGCGCGCTCGCAACGTGGACGCGGAGACTGAAAGACCTGACCGACTGGCTTTCGCCGGCGTTTGGCTTGAGCGGGATCGTGATCCGCGAAACGAGGTCGTTGACCGAGAGGTCTTCCGTATATTCAAGTTCCAGCCGTTTCGTTCCGAAAGCGTCGATCGGAAAGATCTTCGCCCGAAATCCGCTTTCGGCATCTTCATCATCGGTCGTCTGCAGAATTCCCGGATCGATCTGCTGATTCTTGATCGATTCGTAGAGCGCGTTCGCGCGGCGTTTTTCGAGCATCACGCCCGGGATCCGCTGGGTGTTCTCCCAAACGGCGAAGTCCGAAACCGCCGCCGCGCCGGGCAACGCAAAAACATACTGTCCTTCGAGCGTGTTCTTGGTCTTGTTTTCGAAGATCTGAACGATCCGGACGGTCGCGCGGTTGTTGTCGATGGCGACGTCGACATCCATTTTCGCAAGCGCGAGAATCGTCGCATCGGGACGGTCGGCATCGCCCGGGATCAGTACGCCCGACTGGGCAAAGTCGCCGATGGCGAGACTGGCGATCAGGAAAAGGCTTGTAACAAAACGTTTCATAACGATTCGAAAAACTTTGAACGAATCCGCGCGATGCCGCTTGCGGTACCGACGACGACGCCATCAACAGAGACGCAGACGCTCATAACCGTCTGCGATGGCAGGACGTCGGCGACAATTCTCCACTCCTGCGTTTCAAGATCGAGAACGCGCAAACCGTCGAGCGTTCCGGCGAACAACCTCCGACCGTCCGTCGCAAGCGCGTTCGGATTGACGACGAACTTGCCGGTTTCCGCGCGAAATGATCGGATTTCGCCCGACGGCAGAAGTTCGAAAAGTCCGCCGCCGTAGGTTCCGATGAAGATCCGGCCGCGAACCTCGGCAAGCGCGGTGACCCAATTCGTGTCGAGATTCGAGTTTGAGTCTTTGTAGATGCGCGCGACGCGGCCATCGATGATCTCCGCGAGTCCGCCGAGCGTCCCGACATAAGTCTTCAAGCCTGATTCGAGCGTTGCGTAGGTTGAGTTCGACGGCAATCCGTTCTGGGCCGAGAGAAGTTTGAATTTGCCTTTCTCGCGATGCACGAGTCCCTTTGAAGTTGCGATGAAATCGCTTGAAAAATGCGTCACCGATCGGTTTGCAAGCGTCTCGTCGCCGACCGCCTGCGATGGCTGGAATCCGGAGTCGAACTCGATCAGTCCTTTCGACGTCGCGGCTCGAACGGTCGATCCTGCGTTGATGAAATTGACCTCGCGCACGTCCGGAGTTTCGATGTGAGAGAGTTTGCGGCCTTCGCCGCTGAAGACGTCGATTCCTTGCCGGAAGGTTCCGATCCAAAGCACGTCGTTGTGATCGACCGCGACGGCCGAAACGAAGTTGTTTGAAAGCGAGTTGGTCTCGCCGGCGTCAAACGCCTTGAACTGTATCCCTTCGAGGATCGCGACGCCGTTGTCGGATATTGCGAAAATCGATTCGCCGACTTCGGCAAAGCGCGCGTTTCTCGTCGCGCCGGGAAGCCTCGCGATCTCGTTCGCGTTCCGTTCGGCCGAGTATATTCCGCCGTTTTCGGTCGACAAAAGAATCTGGTCTCCGCGGACAACGGCCGAAGTGACATTTGCCAGTTGCGTCGTTGCCGTGAAGCGATCGCCGCTGAGCGCCGCAATTCCAAGATCGGTTGCGGCGTAAACAATTCCTTTGTGAGCAAAAGCCGCGACGACGCGATTCGACGGAAGCCCTTCGGCGTTGGTGAAATGGCTCCACTTCGCGCCTTCCCGAACCCAGACTCCGTCGGCAAACGTCGCGACGATAAGTCTCGAGTCACCGCCGCTGATCGCCGTTACTCCCTTGATGCGGGTCTCGTTCGGCGTTACCTCGTAGAACTTCGCGCCGTCAAACGAGATCAGACCGCCGTCGAACGTTCCGATCAGCAATTCACCGGGTGTCGCGAGAAAGGCGTTGATCGATTGCGCCTTGCGATCGGTAAACCGATAGAGCGCAAACGAATCGCCGTCGAACGTGACGACGCCCTTCGAGCGCGTCCCGATAAAAAGCACGTCGCGAAAAACGCCAAGCGCGACAAGGTCGCTTTCGGGCAGTCCGTCAAGGACCGAGTATCGCCGCCTGAGCGTTCCGTCGTCGCCGAACTCGGCGAGTCCGCCGCTCGTCGCCGCGAAGACCGAACCGCGGAACGCGGCGAGTGCGCGTGTTTCGGCGATCGTTTGGATGATGGCGACGTCTTCGGTCAGGTGAGGCGTCAGGCCGGTCAGTTCAAAGGCGACCTCGTTCTTGTGTTTTGTCCGCGCGGATTCTTCACTCAGGGAATCACCGACGAGCTTCCGGGTGTGCAGAACCCAGTAAACACCGAGGCAAACGACGGCGGCGACGGCGACGAGAAGGGCGGATTTTCTGATCGATAGGGCCATTCGTTTCGATTATGGACCGCTGCCGAGCGGATCGACCGAATTCAAACTACGGCGGGGCTTCGTGGATTTCCACAGTTACCCGCCTGATCAGGCGAAACACGTTTTCGCCGCAATCGGTTCGGCATCCCTTGAACGATCCGATGGATCCGCATTTGCACAGCTGGCTCAAAATCGTGTTTTTCATCACGATCGTTCCCGACTTCAAAGCGACAGTCGCTTGTCGCGCCGCCGGAACTCAAGCGCGGTCGAAAGGCAAACGTTTCGGTCTGAAATTTCAGTCGATTCGATCCCTTCGGATGCCCCGACCTGTGCGTTCGGGACACGATCTTCTTCGCAACGCCGAAGCATAGCGGCGCCGCGCCTCGTTATCTTTGGCAATACGGATTGACATCAGTCTAAATCTATCACCGACCGCTTTGAAACAACAGAGTTTCGTTGATTTTTGGTCAATGTTTTCAACCTGAAGACGCGAATATCAGGGGAATCGGCGTCGGGGCTGAGATTTGGGATATTTCAGAATTTCGCGTCGGGCGGCCGCGGCCGGATTTCCCAAGAATCTCGAAATTTACAATAATTAGGAATGGCCTTTGTAAGGCGCGGCGGAATAATAGAACAAGGATGGCGACAATGAGGGGTAAGACGATAATTGGCAAAATAATATTGGTCGGAGGGTTGATCGCAATCGGGGTGTTTTCGGTGCTGGCGCAGCAGGACTGCAAGCCGATCGAGACGCGGCCGCCGAATGCGCCGGACCAAAAACCGGCGTTCGTCGGGCAGACGCGCGTCTGCGAGGTGAAATCGAACGTCGCCTTCGAGGTGACGGTGATCGCAAAGGGACTCGTCAATCCGTGGGCGGTAGAGCCGTTGCCGAACGGCGATCTACTGGTGACCGAGCGCCCCGGAAGACTTCGCGTTGTCACGGCCAAAGGCGAGATCGGCCCGCCGATCACCGGCGTGTTGCCGGTCGGCCAGGGAGGAGTTTCGGAAATCAGTTCGCAGGGCGGATTGCCGCCGATCACGGCGCGCGGCCAGGGCGGCTTGCTCGACGTCGCGCTTAGTCCGGATTTCAAAAAGGATCGGACGATCTTCTGGAGCTTCGCCGAAACGCGCGAGGGCGGAAGCGGAACGAGCGTCGCCCGCGGAGTGCTTTCGAAGGACGGAAAAACGCTGGAAAAAGTAACGGTGATCTTCCGCGCGATGCCGACGTACAATAACGGACTCCATTTCGGATCGCGGATTGTCTTCGGGCTCGACGGGAAACTCTACGTGACGCTTGGCGACAGGTTCGACCTCGCGGTAAACCGGCCGCGCGTTCAGAAACTCGACAACCATCTCGGCAAGATCGTTAGGATAAATCCCGACGGTTCGGTTCCGAACGACAATCCTTTCGTCGGGGTAAAGGACGCGTTGCCGGAAATCTGGACACTCGGGCATCGGAACCTGCAGTCGGCGGTGTTCGACGACGAGGGTCATCTCTGGACGGTCGAACACGGCGCGCAGGGCGGCGATGAACTGAACTTGATCGTCAGGGGCAAGAACTATGGCTGGCCGGTCGCGACCTTCGGCGAAGAGTATTCGGGACAGCCGATTCCGGATTCGGTGACCGAACGTGCGGGATTCGAGTCGCCGGTTTACTATTGGGACCCGGTGATCGCGCCGTCGGGAATGGAGTTCTACACCGGTAAGGTGTTCAAGGCATGGCGCGGCAGCGTTTTCATCGGCGGATTGGCATCGAAGCGATTGGTTCGGTTGGTCATCAAGGACAACCGCGTCGTCGGCGAGCAGCATCTCCTGACCGATCGCGGCCAGCGCCTCCGCGACGTGCGCGAAGGCCCGGACGGCGCGCTTTACGTCGTCACCGACGATCCAAACGGAGAACTCTGGAAGATCGCGCCACGGTGATTTGGGATTCGGGATATTTGGGATTTGGGATTTGGGATTGCGGATTTGGGATTTCTTCGGTTTCGATTCCAAGAATTCCAGAGATTCCAGGAATTCCAGAGATTCCAGGAATTCCAGAGATTCCAGGAATTCCAGAGATTCCAGGGATTCCAGAGATTCCAGGAATTCCAGAGATTCCAGGAATTCCAGAGTCAGAATCCCCAATGATTCAAACGATTCCAGAGATTCCAGGAATTCCAATGATTCAAACGATTCCAGAGATTCCAGGTATTCCAATGATTCAAACGATTCCAGAGATTCCAGGAATTCCAATGATTCTGAATTTGGAATCTTGGAATCTGGAATACTTGGAATCTTGGAATTTGGAATCTTATCTTGGAATCCTGGAATCCTGGAATTCGGAATCCCGGAATTCGGAATCCTGAAATGTCGGACTGACTTCTTAAAAATGCTCGAGAGATTTCAAAAAGACGGATTCCTTGTCATTGAGGATTTCAATTCGGACGCCGAGTGCGATGCGTTGATTGCGCGGGCGGCGGAACTCGTTGCCGAATTCGATTACGACGGCCATCCGTCTGTTTTTCAGACTGCGGAACAAACGCGTACGAGCGACGACTATTTTCTCGGATCCGGTGACCGCATCTCGTTCTTTTTCGAGAAGGACGCGTTTGACGAAGCCGGCAAATTGAAATTTCCGATACTGGAATCGCTCAACAAGATCGGCCACGCGATGCACGATCTCGATCCTGTCTTCGATCGATTCTCACGATCGCCGCAGATGAAACGTTTGGCGGTGGATCTCAATCTCGCCGACGCACTTCTGATCCAGAGTATGTACATCTTCAAACACGCGCGGATCGGCGGCGTGGTCGATGTCCATCAGGACTCGACGTTTCTTTACACCGAACCCGCGTCGTGCGTCGGATTCTGGTTCGCGCTCGAGGACGCGAGCGTCGAGAACGGCTGCTTGTGGGCCAAGCCCGGCGGGCACCGAACGACGCTGCGTTCGCGCTTTCGCCGAGAGGAATCCGGCGGGACGGAATTCGTGAAGTTCGACGAATCTCCGTACGATCTCGACGGCGCGATTCCGCTCGAGGTCAAAAAAGGCGCCTGCATCGTCCTCGACGGTCTACTGCCGCATTACAGCTTGCCGAACACGAGTGGTCGTTCGAGGCAAGCCTTCGCCATCCACACGATCATCCGCGACGCCTGGTATCCGGAAGACAACTGGCTGCGCAGAGATTCTTCTGATCTTTCGCCGGTTTGAGGCGGCTCGTTCCGTGCTCTGACCTTTCGAATCCGCCGCAAAAGTTCAGAACGCGCCTTCAAAACTAAAGGCTGCCCAATAGTAAGGAGACTTCCAGCGGCCGTCGCGCATAATCTCCAGCTGAGCCGCGCGAAGTGCTGTCGAAGCGTTCATTCCCTGTGACAAGTGATTTCTGTAAAATCTGCTCATCAGCTCCGCGGTTACCTTGTCTCCGACATTCCACAGGCTCGAGATGGTGCTCCTGGCACCGGCGGAATAGAAGGTTTGCGAAAAGGAGATTATGCCTTCGCCTTCGACTCGTTGTCCGATATTGCTCCGGCAGGCGCTCAAAACCACAAGATCCGAATTCAGGTCGAGTCGCAGAATGTCGCTCGACCGAATCAAGCCGAACACCCGTCCGCCTTTGGAATTGAAGTTCGACAAGGCGATCGATGACAGCTCGGGCTGGCGGTCGTCAATCAGGGTGTGAACCGCGAAATGGAGAATTCGATAGTTTTCAAGTTTAGACTGAAGAAACGCCTCGCGCGACGCGTTGGCATCGGTCATCATCAGGAAGTTCTCAGGTCCGGCAAATGAAGCTATTCGTTCAGCTTCGAACCTCGAAGCATAAAGGCGCGGCAAGTCAAAACCGTCTACCCAAATACTAGATTCGTCACCGTTTTTGCTGAGCCTCGGATCGCTCGGCGCGTAGATCGGATCGGCAAAAATCGCGACGGTCTTTGCCGGCTTTTTCGACCGCGTTGTATTCGTCAGGAACTTCAAAAGCGATGCCGACGATACGGAACCGATCTCGTTGCTTTCGATCAGCAATCGCCCATCTGCCGGATTGGACAGGGAATTGAATGGAATGAAATGCAGCATGCCGTGTTTCACGACGATGATTCGTTTTCCCTGAATCAACTGCGCGACAGGGGCCAACAGGAATTTGCTTAGCTCTTTGCTTCGAATGCCGCACCTGGCGGATTCGTTCAATGTTGCCAAACGCGAAATGCAGGCGTAATGCTCTTCGGCGAGGATCTCGATTTCGGCTTTTGGCGCAAGTTTGAAACTCTTTACGGATTCGTTGGAAACATACCACAAGAAACTGCCTTCGGCGGTTAGAAAGTATTGCAGCATCACGGTGTTCTCGTCCAGATAGCCGCGGATCTCATCGGCCTTTAAGGTCAATGAAGCCGAGCTTTGCGGCTTGTTGAACTGGCGATCGATCTCGGCTTCGATCTCCGTGAACTGTACCGAGGCCGCTTGAAACAAACCGGTGATGGGACCGCCGTCCGCTCGCGATGCCAGGTAATTGGTAAGCTGATCGCGCAGAATCTGTTCGCGTTCGAGGAGATCGGAACTGACCGGATTCTGATCGATCAAGCTACGCCGTTCAAGCTGGTCGAGCAGTCCCCGAGCGCGGGCTTGTTCGCTGATCTCGAGGGCGCGCTGGTCGTAGCGCCGCTCAGGCTGAAGCCGGTGCTTCTCCATTAAGACCGTAATGTATTGCTCGTAATAAGGCTGAATCGTCGCCGAGAATCTGACCCGGTTTCGGAATCCGGGTGTCGATTCCCGGAGTTGTTCGATGATTGACAGGGCATCGGAGATTCTGGACAGTGCAAGTTCGTCTCGTCCGAGCCGGAGATTCGCTATGCTGAGGTCGGCCAGACTTTGTGCTTCGCCTAGTTTGTTGCCATTCCGTTTTGAGATCTCAAGCGCCTTTTCAAAGTGGATCTCCGCAGCCCGTTCGTTGCCGGTAAGAAGGGAAAACCGGCCTTTCTGATAATTGAGATCAAAGTCGAGGCCGGCCCGCGCCGCACCGAGGACGCGCTCGATCTCCTCGAGATTGCTTTTGGCGTTCGGGAAGTCCCGTTTTGACAAATAAGCCTTTGCGAGCGTCGTTCGCGTCAGGGCAGTTCCACCGATGTCGTTGGCAAGGAACCGCCATTTGAGACTTTCATTCAACGAAACGAGCGCTTCGTCGAAATTCTCCGAAAGCATCGCGACCGTTCCAAGTCCGTGGTAGACGATCCCGAGTCCCCGGTTGTTTCCGATACTCTTGTAAATCTCCGACGCCCGCCGGTAGTTGTAGGCAGATAACTCCTTTTCATTCAGGATGTACTGGACGGACCCAAGCGCGGCGTGATTCACGGCCTGACCGAATATGTCTTTTTCATCGGAATGCAGCTTGAGTGCCCGGTAGTACATTCGCGCCGCTTCATAGTTATTGCTCAGCCCATAGTTCGTAAAGCCAAGACCGTATAGGACTACTGCCTGTTCATATTTATCGCCGAGCTCGTCCCAGACTGCCAGAGCGTCCGAAAAGACCCGCAATGCTTTTTCCTTGCTTTCCCTTGTGCCTTGGGACCTTAGCTCTTCGGCCGCGCTCGTGAGGTCTTCCGCACGGTCGCGTTGGCGGTCAGTCCCGCTAATCTCTGCAAATGCAGAATAAGCGATCTGATAGCGGCCGATCGTCGCGTCTGCGGACCAGGCCGTTATCTCGACCGAGAACAAACCGCTCGACTGCGGAAGAAACGTAACGAATTCGCGTCCGAAAGCGCCGTTTGGGCGATCGACCTTCTTGACGGTCTCGCCGGTTTCGGACTTGATCGTACAGACAATATCGATGCCTTTCTGAAGAATGCTGAACCTGAGAAGCGAGCCGGCCGTCGCGGAAATGACAAATCGCTCCTTCGAGTTGCCTTTGAGTTCGCGAAGATAGGTGGTGTCGGGGAGCAGTTTTTCCGAATCAACTTTGCCTACGCGAACCGATTCGTCGCCGAAGATCCCAGCATCGTCTGAGAGGTCCGCGGCCGGAGTTGCCTGACCTGCGCCCAGTAACAGAACTAGAATTGCGTTTGCGAGCAACACGCGTCCAACTTGGCTCTTTGTCATTTTCATCGCCGGAATTCCGGAGTCGGATGTGGAGGCTAATTCGTCGGTTTGACCTCAATTGCAAAACAATCGGGAATTTCCCCATCCGGCGCGACGCAAAGCCGGGCGTGGCCGCGGCGTCCGCCAAGATCGAGCTTTATTGCCAGGCTTTTTCCATTACTCTTCACCGTTTGATTCGCGATTTGCGGTTTGCCGAATTCGTCACGGAGCGAGACTTCGTACTTTCCTCGCCGACTGCCTTCAGGGAGTTTGACCTCCAGATTTATCTTCTTTGCGGGCAATGCATAGACCGCTTCAGCCGCCGAGGAGCCGCTTCTCAAAACCGTCGCGTCGATTACACGGAGTTCGTACGACGGATCCGTCGTACGGTTCAAACTCGTCTTGCCCCGACCGGTGACTTCGTTCTTCGCCTCGGCGGCGGGGCTTTTTTGTGAAACCGAATCAACGGAATTCTGTTTTAGGCGAACGTCGGGTCTGTTCACATCGTCCACGACCGTATTTGAAAAAGGACTGATGCCGCCCGTCTGGCCGGTTGTAGTTGCCTTGGCTAATTCAGGTTTGGAATCTAAGACAATAAGATACGACAGCATCGCAAAGGCCACGAGAACAGCACCGGCGGTTACGGCGAGACCCAGTGGATATCGAATGTCTGCGACGGCCGAAAGAGGCCAAAAAGCCCACGATGACCTTGCCGCGGTGGATGCCGGCGTCGATGCCGAATCACGTGCCGTTCGAAATTCATTGAAACAGGGCGAGCAGAAAAGCAGATGCTCGCGAATTTCCGGATCGGGCAATTCGCCCGAACGCGCGACGGCAACGAGGGTTGGATGAGTCGGGCAGCCGATGCAGTCTGAGTTGGGGAACGACTCGGACCGGTATTCGCGGGCGAAGTCGATGATCTCTTCCGCCAGGTCGAAATCGCTCAAACTACTAAAATGATCTTCGTTCTCTTTCATCGGTCCCTCAAATCTGCCCTCACAAATATGATTGGTCGAAGTCGGTGCAGCGCACCCGGACGTCATCGGTTGTTTCGACTTTTTCGTCAGCTTTTTGAATTTCGGCTTGGAACCGCAATGCGAAGCTCGCCAGCCGTTTGCTGAATTTGCTGCGAATCACATTTGCCGCCGATCCGTATTTCGGAACCAGTTCGTCATATCGGTAGCCGAGTTGAAGCAGATCGAAAACGTCCCGCATCCAGTCGTCCATTTTAAGTCGAAGCTCGTTGATCAATATCTGCCGGTTGATTCTGGAAACCTCGTCGACGTCGGCATTCGGCGTGCTCGCTTTCGACCAGGCATCCAAGAGGTCGCGCCGGCAACGCTCGCGTTCAAGCTCGGCCAAAAGCTGGTGTTTGTATGATCGATATAGGTACGATTTGAGATTCTTGATCGCAAAGGGATTCGTTTTTCTGACACGACTGACTTGAACGACCGCCCTGAGCATCAGGCGGAGTCCTTTCGGTGAATCGTTGAGGAGCTTTACGGCGAGGTATTCAGCGTTTATCCAAAGAGTTTCGGCGATTTGATAAACCTCAGGGTCGACCTGGCCAAATTCCTCATCGTAAGCACTTTCGATTGGAGGAAATCTGCTTGCAATTTGCATCCTGAACCGCGGAGATGTTAACAAATTTTCCATTTAGAGTAAATTTCTTGCGACGTCGCGTCGGGATTCGCCGCATCAACTCCCGTCTGAACGCTCCGGCCAGATTCTGTCAGCGCAAAAATCTTTCTTCCCGCAAGGTGCGTTCAATGTCACCGACCCTATCTTACCCACGAAGTCCAAAAAACTAACGGGAGTAGCATATGAATCAAAAGACACTGGCCGTAGTCCTCATCCTGTTTTGTTTGCTGGCCGTTCCGATGACGGCTTTCGGAGAATCCCGGACCTTTCGCCCCCCGGCAGAAAAAGGCTTTGTTTGGGTCGTCGTCAAACACCGGAAAATGTATCCGCCGATGGATACCACGATCTCGATCCAATGGGGCCGTTTCTCGAAGCAGGCTTCGATCAATGCCGGCTGTTTTCGTTACAGTTGCGAGGGCGTCGTCATCAGGTTGACGCATTCAAAAAATGATTCGGTTCCGATGACGGTGACGACCGACGGGAGCATCGTCACGATCTATCAGGGCGAAGCTCCGAGCCAGGCGAGCAACAAGAACTGGCAATCCAAGAATTGGTGAACAAGGTTGGCGGTTTTGCGGAAGACCGGGTTTGGCTGTGAACCGAATCCCGTTGCCGTCGCTCAAGTTTCAACGATCAGCGGTTGAGGTAGAAGGATGCAAAAAGGTCGATTTTTGATGGCACTGTTCCTGGCGTCGCTTGCGGCGCTTTCACTTCATGATCAGAAGAACAAGTTCCCAAGCAACATAAACGATGGATTCGTCGTCGAGTTCAGCGGCCCGTTCGACCGAATCGTCATTCAGACGGACGAGAAGAATATGCCGAGCCGCGATCTGGCCGAGATTCTCCTGTCTCCGCAGACGAAAATCAAGAACCACAAAGGGAAAACCGCCGCGGCGGATGCGATCCTTCGCGGAATGGAGGTGGAGATCGAGATCGACAAGAACAATCCGAACCAACTCATTGCAAAAGAGATCAGGCTGAAGACGAATCCGGAAAAACGCGTTAAGGCGGCGGCGGAAATCCCTGGCGCGTCACGACCGATAATCATCTGCTTTTTGTTTACCGGAACAAACGGTGGTACTTTTACGGCGTGATGGGAGATTGAGCGCGGGAGTATTCATAAAATTCGGAGGCGTCCCCTGATGAGTGAGAGAAAATGTACGACCTGCGGAGCCACGCTCGATGGCGACTCGGTTTTTTGCAATGAGTGCGGAACGGTTCAGGCCGCAGCGGTCGCCGCACCGGTCGCGATTCCTGAAGAAACGGGTCTGAAGCCTTGTCCGCAATGCGCCAAACGGGTTGCAGAGACCGTCAAATTCTGCCCGTCTTGCGCCTTCGATTTTTCAAAGGCCGTCGGCGAGCCGGAAACCGCTTCCGCGACCTGCCCGAAGTGCGGAAGGAACTTCGCGGCGACGGACGAATTCTGTCGTCACTGCGCGTTTGACCTCCGAAATGGCCAAGCAAATCAAGCGCCGCAGGCGCGGGTTCCATTTGAAAGCCGAGAACAAACGATTGGAGCCGCGTATTCTTCGGCCTCGCCCGAACTCGATTTCGGCACTTCGTCGAACCGGGCAAAGTCCGTCGGCAGACGCTACCTCGACGCGTATCTAACGGCTCGGGCCGTCGACGCATTCGGGAAGACAATAAAAGGAATCGGCGTCGCGATCGGCCTGCTGGTCATCGGGATCGCCCTTCTGGGGGCCCTCGCCACAGGACGCGGCGAGGGGTTCGCGATTGGCCTTATGACCGCAATTATCGGAGCGTTGATTGGAACCCTGATCTATCTTCTGGGTGTTCTGGTCGCGGCACAGGGCCAAATACTCAAGGCGTCGCTCGACGGAGCGGTCAACTCTTCGCCGTTCCTAACCGACGATCAAAAGGCAAAAGTGATGTTGTTGACGGACTAGGCGGTTCCCTACGAACGATTTCGCAGCCGCGCCAATATGGAGGTTGATATCTGTGACTGAAAACAAATGCCCGAGTTGCCAGTCGGTTTTGGATGCCGATGCGACATTTTGCAATGAATGCGGCGCGGTTCAGGCGGCGGCAGTTGCCCCGCCGGTCGTGAGAACGGAAGCGCCGATTCTAAAGGACTGCCCGCAATGCGCGAAACCCGTTGCGGATAACGTCAAGTTCTGCCCCAAGTGCGCCTTCGATTTTACAAAACCCCCTGTCGCGGAGGTTTGCCCGCAATGCTCCAAGGCTTTCGGCGCGGACGACAAGTTCTGTCGTCACTGCGCGTTCGACCTGAGCACTTCTCTCAAGAAGTCGAGCGCCAATTTCTGCACGAAATGCGGCGAGCCGTTCGAAGTGACCGATCATTTCTGCCGAAACTGCGCGGCTGATCTGTCGCAGTCGAATCACACGGTCGCCGTGCCGATCATCGGGTCATCGGCTCCGGCGGCGTCGTCGGCGAGTTTGCGGGTTGAGCCGATTCGCCCGGTGCTCGCCGCACCGGCCGTACCGGTTGCCGCATCATCCGCGTCCGGTCCGCATTGGATCAGTCCGTCGGCATCCGCGTTCGTCGTGATCTGCTTTTTCCTCCCGTGGCTTGAGTTCTCGGCCTGCGGGATAAACAAACAGGTTTCCGGCGCTGAGATCGCACAATCCGACGGTAGCTTCTGGCTCTTTCCGCTGACGGCGATCGTCTCGCTCGGCGCCTATTTCTTCTTCAAGAACCAGAGCACGCTGTGGAAGGCCCGGCCGTTCGTCCTAATCGCTTCGGGTTTGGGGCTTTTGTTCCTGATGTACAAGGCATCGACGCTGAACAGCGGTCCGGAAATAATGGGCTACCAGCTGAACGCCGCAAGTCTCGGAATCAAACCTCATATCGGGGCGTTCGGTACGGCATTCGGTTTCGTCGGTGCGATGATCGGCTGCATCTTTATGGGAGCCGGAGGCGCGGCGAGCAAATTCGATTCGTCTTTCGTGCCGATGATCGAGCCGATCTACTCTCGCGGAGCGGCGCAGATGAACGGCCTTCAGGCAAAGATCGCCGGACTAAAACCTAACATCGCGGCGATGTACTGCTACATCGCGCCGCTAGTTCTTCCGATCGTGGCGAGTTTCGTTTTGGGTTTTTTGCTGGCGTTGATCGGGAGCGTGATGTTGATGTTTCTTTCATATCCGCTTATCGTGGCGACGGCATTCGGGTTTCAAGTGCTGCTGCTAAAGAATCCGGTTCATCAAACCAACCCTTTCGTGCGATTTCACGCCTGGCAATCGATCTTTTCGATGGGTTGCTACTTCGTCATTCAGCTTTGCGTCGCTGGGCTCTTCTGGCTGTCACTTTCCGGACCGGGCGGACCGGGCGGCGGGGCTCAGCTCCTGATCCTGCTAATCTATGGCGTCGGCTTGGTTACTTTGGTCGGAATGATATTCCTGGCCGTCAAGGCGCATAAGATGGAAATGTACAAAGTGCCGTACATCTCGGACTGGGCGGAAAACAAGTCTAAAGGCGCATAGGTGTAACGTATGAAGTTGATGCCGCTGAAGTGGATAGTCCGGCATTGCGTCGCGGCCACTTTGATCGCCTTGATTCTGCTCGTCGCCAACTGCTCGCGTCCGCCTGTCACGCCCGAGCGCCGCACGGGCGACGTCGTCGGCGAGATGAACATCATTCCGAAACCTCAGGCGGTCCAGCGGCTGCGCGGGAAATTCGAACTGACGGCGGAAACGTTGATCGTTGCGCTCGACGAGACCGGAAATCGAACCGCGACCGCGCTCAACGAGGCTCTTGCCGAGACCTACGGTATCAAACTTCGGGTTATCGGTCAGCCGACTGAAGCGAATTCGATCGCCGTGGTTACCTCGGCCGCTGAAGAGACGCAAGCAGAAGGCTATGAGCTGAACGTCGAACCGGGGAAGGTTCTGATGAAGGGAACCGAGCCGGGCCTTTTTTACGCGATCCAGTCGTTTCTTCAGCTTTTTCCGTATGGGCGGACTCTCCCGGTCGATGTTCCCGCGGTCGAGATCAAGGACGCGCCGCGATTCCGGTACCGCGGGATGCATCTTGACGTCGCGCGACATTTTATGCCGGCCGAGTTCGTCAAGAAGTACATCGCGCTGATGGCGCGTTACAAATACAACTATTTTCACTGGCACCTGACCGACGATCAGGGTTGGCGCCTCGAGATCAGGAAATACCCGAAACTGACAGAGATCGGCTCCAAGCGTCCGGAGACGGTCGTCGGAAAGAACTATCGCCCGTTTGTCGGCGACGGCAAGCCGGTCGAAGGGTTTTACACGCAGGACGAAATCCGCGATATCGTCGCGTTCGCCGCCGCGCGTCAGGTGACGATCATTCCGGAGATCGAAATGCCGGGTCATTCGTCCGCCGCGCTCGCCGCGTATCCCGAATTTGGCTGCAAGAACGGTTATGAATACAGGGTGAAGACCACGTGGGGTGGCTTTCCGGACGTCCTTTGCCCGACCGAATCGACGTTCTCGTTCATCGACGATGTGTTGGCCGAGGTCGTCGAGCTTTTTCCCGCTTCGCCTTACCTTCATATCGGGGGCGACGAAGTGATGATCGACCATTGGAGGGATTCGAGCGCCGTTCGCGAACTCAGAAAGCGCCACAACCTTGCGACCGAGAAGGATCTCGAGAGTTGGTTTGTCCGCCGCGTCGAAGGCCTCGTCAATGCGAAGGGAAAGAAGATCATAGGCTGGGACGAAGTGCTCGGCGAAGGCGTCGCTCCGAGTGCGACGATAATGTCCTGGCGCGGGATGAATTTCGCGGTCGAGGCGGCGCGCGCCGGTCACGATGTGATCGTGACGCCGTCGGATTTCACGTATTTCGACCACCCTCAGGGAGATACCAGATTCGAACCGTTGAGTCTCGGCAAAGAAGTGGCGCTTGAGACGGTCTATCAGTTCGAACCGGTTCCGCCTAACCTGAACCCCGACGAATCGACACGGATCATCGGCGGCCAGGGATGCGTCTGGACCGAGTTTTTGAAGAAGACAAGCGACGTCGAATATATGGTGTTTCCCCGGATTGCCGCGCTTGCGGAAGTGCTGTGGTCGAAACAGGAAAAGCGGAACTTTCGCGAGTTCTCAAAAAGGCTCGAGGGGCATTTTGCCGAACTCGACCGGTCTCAGTTCAATTATCGGATTCCGAGACCTCTTGGTTTCGAGGATCGTTTGGTCGCTCCGATGAAGCCGATCCTGGTCGAACTGCTGTCGCCGGTTCGAAATGGCCAGATCTATTTGACGAACGACGGAACCGATCCGCATCGCGGTTCGAGTCTATATACCCAACCGTTTCCGTTGAGCGTTCAGCCCGGTCAAACGATCGAGATCAAGGCCCGGATCATCGGACCCAACGGACGCGAAAGCGGCGTGTTTGCGGCCAGGTTCGCAAGCTCCGTTCAGGCACCGGGCCGCCTGCCGGTAGCGGGTTTGAAGTAGCCGGCAACGAGAGAGATTTTTCGTCGGGGAAAGACGATATTGAGTTAGAATGAGCGTAACGAAAAAACTGAAACCGTTGACGTCTGATCAAGAGATCCATCGGCTTGAAGTCCGATCGGAGAGATCGTGATTTCGGACCGAACTTACGTAGATTCGAATTGAGGAGAACCGATGGCGGAGAAACTATGCGCAAGCTGTCAGACCGGGCTTGATCCGGATGCGGTTTTCTGCAACGAATGCGGAACGGTCCAGCCGTCCGCCGTCTCACCCGCATCGTCCGCGCCGCAGGCCGCTAAACTCAAGGTATGTCCGAAGTGCGCGAAGCAACTCGCCGAAAGCATAAAGTTCTGCCCGTCGTGCCGGTTTGATTTTACATCCGCGCCGGTTCTTCGCACGGGCCCGTCCGTCTGCCCGAAATGCTCGAAGGCGTATGTCGCCGAGGATAGATTTTGCAGGCATTGCGCTTTCGACCTGAGCACGGTCAAAAGACAGTCAAGCGCCCATTTTTGCACGGCTTGCGCGACGCCGTTCGAATCGGGCGACCGTTTTTGCAGGAACTGCGCCGCCGATCTGTCGGCTTCGAATCAAACGGTCGCAGTTCCGACCGTCGCACCGGCCCGAAGTATCCCCCCAGCCTCGATCCCGAACGTCGGGCACCACGCGTTCCGGTCGGCTCCCGTGCAGGCAACGGTGCCGGCGGCAGCTGATGTCGCGCCGACCGGAAGAATGTGGTTCAGTCCGTCGGCCGCCGGCTTTGCCCTGATCTGTTTCTTTATGCCGTGGGCCGAAGTCTCGTGCAACGCTCTCGGAACACGCCTCGGATCGCGCGGCGCATCCGGCGCCGACCTTGCGGAACTTGACGGCAGCCTTTGGTTTCTGCCGCTGATCGCTGCGGCGATCGTCGGAGCCTTCTTTTATTTCAGATCCCAGAACAGACTTTCCGACGCCGGACCGTTTATCGCCGGCGCGGCGTTCTTCGCGTTGGTCTTTATGCTTTACAAGCTCGCCTCGCTCAATCCCGATATGGACACCGCGACGAAGTTCACGGTCGACGGACAGTGGGGAACGGGAATCGAGGCCGAATGGAAGTTTGGCGTGATCGGCGTCGCGCTCGGTTTTGCTGCGGCGATCGTCGGGGTCTTCGTCGAGCCGTCGCTCGGATCGAAACTGCGTCGGGCGGGCTTCGGCGCGCACGCGGATCTGCCCAAGCATCCGGATCATCTTTCGAAGGCGAATGTTCCGGCGATGCTGTGTTATCTTGTTCCGCTGATAATGTACTTTATCGCGCCGAACGTTGTCGTTGTCTTCGGTCTGTTGGCCAACACGGTCGGGTTGATTGGCGGGCTGTTTTCGTTGGTAATGATTCTTATGATGTTCGCTTGTGTCGCCGGTTATCCGATCTTCATATTGAAAGGCAAAGCGTACGACGGGAAGCCGCGGACCCGATTTCATGCGTGGCAGTCAGTGATGATGATCGGATGCTCGGTCATTCTTTCAGCCGGGATGATCGTCTTCGACACGCCCGGGAATTACACGACGAGTTCGGTTTTCATGATCTACATTGTTCTCGGGCTGGGATTTCTCAATCTTGCCCTGATGATCTTGATGTCGAACCGCGCGTTCAAGGACTTCCCGCTCAAACTTCCCGTGATCGGTGCCTGGTCTGAGAATCTGACGAAAAAATCGACGGCGCGGCAAGGAGGGCACCAGTTGATATGACTATGAGACTCTGTCCGCAGTGTCACAGCGTCTTTACCGAGGACTACGTTTTTTGTCTGAATGACGGAGCGATGCTCATCGATAACGACGCCGAACAGGAAACCGTTATCAGCAAGAAAGTGTCGGGTCCCTTGGGCTTTGAAACTGAAGCTTTTGTCGTGTGCGTCGGTTGCGGACTCGAGAACCGGGCGCATTCGAAGTTTTGCAAGAAATGCGGTTCGACCCTTCAGGATGCGCCGCCGCCGACGCCGCCCGCATTTTCCGGATTTCCGCTGCCGACGCAGTTTCCCGCGCCATCGCCGGATCCACCGGGGGAAACAATCGCGTTTCAGCCACAACAGTTCAATGCGCCGCAATTCAATCCGCCATCCGGCGCGGCCTTGAACCAAGAGAGATCGAATTCAGGGATTATTGTCGCCGTCGGGGCCGTCGTGCTAGTTATCATCGCGATCCTCGGTTTCGCGCTTTATCGAGGCGATAACGCAGCCGCGAACAGCAATTCGTCAACGACATCGAACAAGAAAGATGGTGAAAAAGCTTCATCGAAAAAGTCGGAATCCGTTTCTTTGCCGAATTCGTTCGAACGCTCGTATCGGGGAACCATCGGCAGCCAGAGTTTCTCAATGTCTTTGACCCGAAACATCGGCGATCTGCGAGGAACCGCATCGACGCGAAAGACGGATTCTGTTTACGGAAGTATCGAAGACAACGGAAGTTTCGAGCTGAAAGGCTACGAAAACGACAATAGCTTCACCGGGATCTACCGTGGGAAATTCAATGCCGACGGTTCGATCGAAGGCACCTGGACGACGCCTACGGGATCGCGGCCGACTTCGTTTTACCTGAGTGAGGAATGATTCTTGATTTATGAGAACTTGTCCGCAATGCAACAGCGTTTTCCCCGAGGATTACCTCTTTTGCCTGAATGACGGGACGATGCTTGCCGAAAACGATGCCGAACAGGAAACGGTCGTTCAGGCGAGATTCGCTCAGCCGACATCTGCGCTGTCCCCCGATATGATCGCCGAGTGCGTCTCGTGCGGTCTCGCGAACCGCGGCAACTCGAAGTTCTGCAAGAAATGCGGAACGGCGCTCGGTGTTTCCGCGTCCTCTCAAGAACCGCTGCCGCCGTTCAGCTTTCCTAAAATGGAGATCCATCCTCTTTCATCCGGAGGGCAACCGATCGCCGCAAAGGATTTCGCGAGCCAGAGCCATCCGCCGCCATCTGGAGAAACCGTCGCCGTGGCGTCGCCGACGTTCGTGCCGCCGATCTTCAACGGGCCCGGCGGATCACAATCTGGCGCGGGCAGCCGCAAGAGCCAGACGAATCTGCTCGCCGTCATCGGCGTTATGCTGGCCGCAGTTCTCGGCGGCGGCGCCTATTGGTATTTGACGCTGCCCCATCCGGCCGAATCAAAACTCGACAAAGCCATCACCGGCAACAAGATACTTGAACCGGCGGGAGAGAACGCCTACGAATTTTACAAGCAGCTCAAACAACAGGGCGCCGACCCGAAAGTACTCGCAAAATTCGAGGACCGGCTTTATCCGATACTCACCGACCGGCCGAAGGAACTTCTCAAAACCGTCCTTGAACCTGGAATCACGGAAAAACGTGTTGAGGAATGGCAGGACGCCGTGAAGATGCTGGAATGGGCGGTCGATATGCGGCCGTCAGAAAATCAGGTCGCCGCGAAAGCGGCCTATTGCAAGGGCCGGGTTCACTATCTTTTGGAACAGAAGGACCAGGCGATCGAACAATGGAAAAAGTCGGCCGATCTGGACAAGAAATGGGCGTTGCCACTTAACGGGATCGGTCTGATCTTCAACGAGCGCAGAGATTACGACACCGCCCGAACCTGGTTGCGCCAGGCGGTCGAGCGCGATCCCAAGTGGCCGATTCCTTACAACAACATCGGAACTTCTTACTATTATCAAAAGAGCTACCCCGACGCGCTTGCGCACTACCGCAAAGCCGTTGAACTTGCGCCGAAGTGGGCGCGGCCCCACGCCTGGCTCGGGAGCATCGCGCTGGAGAACTACGAATATCAAACGGCCGTTTCTGAATTCGAGCAGGTTCTGGCACCGGACGCGGTCGGAGCTGCTGAAATGAATCTCGAGAAGATCCGAAAGCAGCTTGAAGAAGCCCGAAATATGGCGAGTTATGAGTCGGAATGACGACGAAACCTGAATGGGAGTTGTGATTATGAACTGTCCAAACTGTCAAACGATCAACGAACCGGAAAACGTCTTCTGCGTAAACTGCGGTGCCAGTGTCTCGCCGGATGCGTTACCGCCGCCGACCGTGCAGTTTCAGGCGCCGATCGATTCGGTCGAGACGGCCGTTTTTCCGATCGGCCAGGCGCAGGCGTTCAACTCCGGTCCGATCGCGCCGGCGATGCAATTCACGGGCGAGCAGCGTCATCGAAGCGGTCCCTCAAGCACTTTGTTGGTTGGGATCATCGGGTTGCTCGTGCTGGTTGCCGCGGCCGGTGGATTTTATTTGTTCTCGGGCCGTAATTCGGCGTCTGATCCGCTCCCGGATCATCTTGGGTTGTTTGCCCGAAACGGCGATTCGCTCGCGGAGGTCCGCAAACAGGATTTTACGAACGGATTAACGGCGCGCGATCAATTGCTGAAGGACGATTCGCTCCCGGCGCTCGAGGCGAACCCTTCGATGGTACTTTATTCCGACGGCAAAGAGGTCCCGGTCAACGATTTGCGGCTCATTCAACTTGATTCGATCAAGGATGACGGAAGCTTGAAACACGTCGACTTTCAGGCGGCGCCCGTCGAAGGCAAACCCGAGATGAAGCGTCTGCGCGTTCCGAGCGGATTGGCAACCGGCAGGTACGCTTTCGCCTTGCTCGACGGTTATCTCAATGAAGGGAAACATAAGTTCTGGGCATTTCAGGTAAAAAGCGGTTCGCGTGCCGACAACGGCGACGCCTTGAAGTCGGAGACCCTTCCGGTCACCGCCAAGGCCGCGTCGAACACCGCGGACAACCGATCGCGTCAGACGTTTGGGGTCAATCCGGCTCCCAAAGCGCCGCCTCCGCCGGGCGGAAGCGAGGCTTACAGCACAACGGGCAAACTCGTCCTGCGAAGCGGACCGACCCAAAGTTCGTCTAAGATCCGTAATCTCTACCAAGGTGAACGAGTCTACATCATCGAGTATTCGTCAAATTACGAGTCGTTCAAGAGCCTGTATTCAAATTTCGCCTACGTCCAGACGGAGGGCGGGCAACGAGGATGGGCTTACGCCGCTTTCCTCCGGTAGTTGCGTTTTCCGGGACGGGCGAACGTTTTGGCTTCCGGACATACGCTGAGCGCCTTGTCCGGATCATCGAAACTTTACCGAATTGATAATCCTCCGGAAGATCGCAGCGTGTTCAGCCTGGTCTTCCGGGGTAACCGCGGTGAAGGCAAAAAAGACGCCGCCGTTCGGCATCATCATTGTGTAGAACGTGAGCAAAACCGATCTTTTGGTGAAAGGCGAGAGCCCTTGCAACTGATTGACAATGACCGCGCCCTCACGGTGTTTCGAAAACGAAGTGCCGGTCTTCTGAAGAAAATCGTTCCTTGCCAAAGCCAGTCTCAGCAATTCATCGGTCGCGGCGGATAGTTGAAGCCGATTCGGATTGTTCCAAACGTTAAATTCCGCGCCGTGAGAGTAGCGATATACGTTCTGGCTGCTGACAAAACTGCCGGCGGGCGCGACGAGGATCTGGTTGTTATCGTTTTTCAGCAATTGCCAATTGTTTGGGAATTTTACCGAAAAATCCGCCGCCCCAACGCTCAGAAAATCCTCCGACGGATAAATGACCGCCCAGAGTCCGGTTCGCGGGTTTCCGAAACTGCCGCTTATCCATCGTTTCAGCAATTCGTAAAAAGCGGCCTCTTCCGATCGGCATCGGTCGGAGCATTGCAGTTCCTTGCGGCTGGCCTTTACGTTTGCGGAGGTTGGATAGATACGTACGAGACGCTTATCCGACTTGCCGTTGAAATCGCCGCGGCCCTTGAGGTTGATATGTGTTATCCCGAATTCGTCAATCTTTTCGAAATACTCGATCTCCTGATTTTTGATGATCGTAAAGTTCAAGTTCGGGCGACCCGGAACCGTAAGTTGCAGTGCGTTGCCGGTAAAACTGAAACTGCCCGAAACCAGCTGCAGATTGCCGCCCTCCTTGTTGAAGATCCTGACGGGCAGCGATACGGTCGCCCCGTTGCCGAGCGTTCGGCTGAGGAAGGGAACTCCGTCCTCAGGATTCGAGCCTTGGAAGTATCCGAGCCCGGCCAAAAGGTTGGCGCGAATATTGTCCGGTTCGATAGCAAGAGCCTTTCTGGCGCTATTGGTCGAACCGGAATAGTCGCCGTTGGCGATCCTTGAGGCCGAATAATCGAGGAGTTCGATAAGCGAAACCGGCTTGAGCGAGAATATCAACGCCTCCTTTTGTCCGGCCGTGCTCAACGAGATGGTTCGCGTTTCGGGCAGATAGCCGTTTTTGTAAACGCTCACCCGGTACGTGCCCGGACTGACGAGCAGGTTATCGATGTCGCCTTCAAAGTCACCGACGTTTTCGATCTCGATCGCCGCGCGTTCGACGCTCGAACTCACCGACAAGAAAGCGCCCCGGGGCCGAAGGGTAAAGTTGGCCGAGTTTTGGATTCCGCCTTTGAGGGTGATCTTCCGCTCTTCGTCGAAGAACCCTTCCTTGCGGATGATGATCGTGTAGCTCCCGACCGGAAGATCGGTGACCTCCAGATTTCCATACTCGTCGGTTTCGGCCGATTCCTGTCCGTCGAAGACATTGCCGTTCTTGCCTGAAATAAACACTTCGCTGCCACCGTCATTGGTGATGACGACGAGGTCCGCGTAGGCGATTCGCGTAGTTTTCGGCTGCTGTTTGGTGTCTTTCTTTACAGCCGGCTTTGGTTTTCACAGCCGGCTTTGGTTTTCTTGGCTTTTGTGGAGACTTCGGCTTTTGCTTTGTCGTCGTTGTCTTTTTCGGCTCCCTGATCACGTCTCCGTCCTCGCCTTGTGCAAACCCCGTCAGGCTGCAAATCAGGATCACAACCGTGACGACGACCGCCTTTATCGCGAACTTTCTTGAACCTATTGAATGTCCTTTACGCATCTGAACCCCATATTCGGATAGCCGTCTTTCGCATTCCGTGCCCCATACGAAACTCGAAAGGTGGTCGTCACTTTGCTGTCTTCTGAGCTGCCCCAAAAACCTCCACGGATCATCTTCGGTTCAATTGACTGCGTCGGAATCATCTTTCCGTTCGGGTATGCCTTTATGTCGGACGACGTCCATTCCCAGACGTTGCCGATCATATCGACCATTCCGAACGGCGATTTGCCGGGCGATTTTCCGACCTCGGTCACGCCGCCGATCCGGCCTTTGACGTTGGCCAACTCGCTCTTCCACTCATTGCCCCACGGATAGTTTCGGCCGTCCGTTCCGCGGGCGGCGAATTCCCATTCTTCTTCTGTCGGAAGGCGCTTTCCCGCCCATTTTGCGTAAGCCACGGCCGCGTCCCAATCGACGCCGGTTACCGGGAACTTCGCATTTCCTTCGGGATAGGTGCCATTCTTCCATTGTGGCGGTGGTTTGAAGCCCGCGGCGTCGACGAACTTCTTGTACTCTTCATTGGTCACTTCCGTCAGATCCATAAAGAACGCTTTGACGGTGACCTTGTGCCCCGGCCGCGAGAATTCATCGGCATTCTTGTCGTCCGTGCCCATCGTGAACTCGCCGCCCGGCACGTAGCCCATTCCGGCAGGCGGTTTGTTCGGATCCGTCGCCGGATTGGCGGAGTTGGTCGCATTCGGCGGATTCGTCATTTGGCCGCCGAGGAAATAGTATCCGAAAAACGCGGCTCCGATGAGGACGATCACTGCGAGTCCGATGCCTCCGATGATCACATATTTCGCGAAGCCTTTCGTCGTCGCTTCGGTCGACGATTGCGCTTCTTCAGCGTAAACGGCTTGGACGGGTGCGGCCGCGACCGGCGGGATCGGAGCGGCTGCCGGTTCGGGTTCTTGGGCGACTGCCGTCTGGGTCTGACCTTTCGGCACCGGAAGACTATCTTCGGGCTTTCCGATCGGGGCAATGTTCTCGATTTCGACCGTGGGTTTGCCGACAGGTCCGGGTTGTTCTTCGAAGGCCCGGTGCTCATCGGGCAATAGTTCATCCAGAAGATGCTCGACGTCCTCGAAGACCAGCGCCATTTCCTCTTTTCGCGCCTCGACCGGAGGTTCGGTAACGGTGTCTGTCGCCGGATCCGATTTCTTCTTCGGCTTTCTTTTCTTTGGTTCTTCGTCCCGCACCGTGATCGAGTCTGTCGCGGGCATTTCCGTTGCGGGTTCCGGAACGGGAGCTGAAGCAGCGTCGTCCGATGTAAGGGCGACCGGCGTTATTTTCTGCGGCTCCTTATCTTCGGTCCCGGAAGCGCCGGGCGCTTCGAGATCTTCGCTTTCGCTCGCCGCGGAGCTTAGCGCTCCGCCGGCCTCGGATCTTTCACTGCCGGACGAGATCAGCTCGGCGTCGAATTCGCGCTTCACGTCCGGCGCCGCGATCGGCGTCGCTGAAACGTTTGCCAAACCCGCTTTGAACGCGAACGTTGCTGCCTTTATCAGTTCCTGCGAGAGTTGCTGGGCCGTCTGCGGACGGGCTTCGCGACGCTTTTCGAGCGCGCGCATAACGACGGCTTCGATCTGCGGGGCGACGTTTTCGTTGTGCGTCCGCAAAAGCGGTGGCGGGGTCTGCACCTGGTGAACCGCGATCGCCGAGGCCGCCGGTGATTTGAACGGCACCGTTCCGGCGAGCATTTCGTAGATCAGGATCCCGACGCTGTAGACGTCGCTTCGCCCGTCGAGCTGCTCGCCCATACATTGCTCGGGCGACATATACTGCGGCGTGCCCATCGCGCTGCCGTCCTGCGTCAGGCCGATCTCCGTTTGGTTGTATAGTTTCGCGATTCCGAAATCGAGAACCTTGACCTGCCACCCGTTCGTCGTTTGATTGGCGATGATGTTCTCTGGCTTGATATCTCTGTGCACGATACCCAGACGGTGCGCTTCGTCGAGCGCCGCGCAAACCTGGGCCGTTGCCGTCACGACAAAATCGAGAGGCAGCACGCGATACTGGCTTATGATCTGACGAAGCGAGAATCCCTCGGCAAGCTCCATCAAGATGAACGGCACGTTGTGCGCCGCCGAGATGCCGACGTCGTAAAGCGCGACGATATTGCGATGCCTCAACTGCGTGGCCGCGACCGCCTCGCGCCGGAACCGCTCGGCGGCCTGCGCATCTCGCGCGAGATGCGCGTGAAGGATCTTGATCGCGACCGTATCGCCGATCAGCAAACGCGTCGCGCGATAGACGTCGCCCATTCCGCCCGAACCGAGCTTTCCGTCGATCCGGTATTTCCCATCCAACACCTGCCCGATCAATCCCGCAGGTCGCGGCGATCCTGCCGGTGTCGTTTGCCTGATCCGCGAAGGGTCAGGCAACGGCTTTCCGCATTTCTTGCAGAACTTGCTGGTGTTCAGGTTTTCGACTCCGCATTTTGGACAAAACATGTTGTTATTTTTGGGATGCCCGATCGATTTCAAATTCTGAGAAACACTGCTGTCACCGCCGCATCGCCCAAGCCTCCGGCATCTCAAACTTCAATCGAAGTGAATCCCCATTGTAACTTGCCGACATTTTCCGGAGCGCATCGAACATCTTTTTGTCCGAATCGTTCTGCGGTTTGATCCCGAGCGCTGACGGGGTTTTCTTTAACAGTTCAATCGCGTTGGCGGCGATCCAGGCTTTGGCTTCGCTGTCGAGCTTCGCGACCAATTCGGTTGGAAATACCCCTCTCTCGTAAGACACCGCGTAACCGAAAGAACGCACCAGACCGATCGTATCGAAAATTGTTCCGAGGATACCGAAACTCGCCAGGTCGAGCAACTTGTTCAGCACCTTGAAGGCGATCCCGGCTACGAGTTCATAATCCTCCGGAATCCCTGCAAAGAACATTATCGGCCTGCGTTCCGCGGCGATCTGTCTCCAAACGGACGCGAACGGCTGTTTGCCGACTATCGAATTGCGCGGACGCGCGAGAATGTCTTGAACTTTCCCGATGGCTTCCTTCGTGCCGACGGCGACGAGTCCATCGCGAACCGGCAGGACATACGAACCGTCCGCCGGATCGACATAGGCCGTGCCGGCGCCGATCCGTTCGGCTCTCCAATCCTTCGAACGCGCAAACCGGACGATGCTCCGGGCGTTGAAGTTCCCGGCAACGACCATTCCCATTTTCCGGGAAGACGTCGGGTTGATGTCGGTAAAAACGACCCATTCCGAGACACGCGTTTCATCGAGTCCGATCTGCCCGACGGCTCGCGAGAAACTGTCGCCGTTGACGATCGGGCGCAACTTATCACTCGTCCGGACAACTGCCCAATCGACGCGAAGCACGACGGCCGATTTTTCCGGGACAAGCGCGACGGCGGAAATGCCGCGCTGAGCCTCAACGATCGTCGTCAGCCCAAGGAACACGATGATTGAAAGCAACAATTTCTTCATTGATTTTCAGCCGATCACGGCCCCGTTTCACGATCCGAATGGACCTTTCTAGAGCGCGTCCTTTCGTTTTAACGCCGCCATTGTCAGGATCAGAAACAGGATGCTGAACAGCGCCAGAACAAAAAGATCCTTTTGGACCCGACTCCCATACGCGTCCGAGATCGCCGAATCCGATCTCTTGTCGAGGACGTTTTGGTATTCTTCGACCGTCATCCGCGCCGCCAGATCGTCGCGGGCTTTGAGGTCGTTTATCGAAACCTGATGGGCAAGCGCGTCGATCGTCCAACGCGCGGTCATCAGCGCCGCAAAGGGCTTGACGCCCCCGAGGCCTTCGGATTTTTGAACCGGATCGGCGATCTTCGGAATTTCGGTCGGATTGTTCGGATTCACCTTCGGCGGATCTTTTTCCTCGCGCTTGAACTTGTCGTATTCGGCGACGGTCGCCGGCTTGCTCGTTCGCAGATTGACGTAAAGGTCGTCGAGCGGTTTCAGAAACCCGCTCAGAAGCAGTTGCGGAATGAGAATCAGCGGCAGAATGCTCATCGCCTTTTCGGTCGACGAAACGAGCGCCGAGAAAAAGAGCCCGATCGCTGCGCCGGCAAGCAAAGTCAGGTACAGGATCAGCGTCAGCATCGGCAGATCGACCGACGAAAACCGTTCAAACTGTGTCAGGATGACGACGAATAGAAAGCACTGGATCAATCCGATGCCGCTCAGGATCGTAAACTTCGACATCACGTACGACGGTATTTTCAGGTTGACCAGCCGTTCCCGGCCATAGACGCCTGATTCCGAAACGATTTCACGGATCGCGTTGTTCGCCCCAAGCCACATCGCGATGACCGCGGCAATGAAAATCGTCCGGCCGTCGTTCGGCGTGTCGTCGGTGATGACCGACAGAATGAGCGCGACGATCGGCGCCTGTGCCAGAAGCAGGATCGTGTTCCGAAAATCCTTGAGTTTTATCTCGAGGCAGCGCTGCGTCAGTGTCCACCATTGCCCGAAACCGAAATTCCGTTCGGCGCCGGTCTGTCGGATCTGGCCGCCAAGACTCAGTCCGCCGCTCATCATCTCCTGCATTTCGCTGAAGCGGCTCGCGACGTATCTTTGGAATTGCGGCGATCTTTGGAACGCGGTGCTCGCTTCTTCCGGAGTCCGCTCGCCGAGCCGACGGTAGATCTCCGTTGGTTCCTGGCAATTGAAATATCGAAGCGATTCCTGCGGCGGCCCGAAAAAGGCCAGTCGGCCGCCCTTGGTCAGCAACGCGACGTGGTGCATCGAGTTGAACTTCTCGAACTTGTGCGTGACCATCACGACGATGCGCCCTTCGTCCGCAAGTTTACGGAACAAGAGCATCATATTCTCCGTCGTCTCCGGGTCGAGCGGCGATGTCGGCTCGTCCAGAAAAAGGAAATTGGGCTTGGTGATCAATTCGATCCCGAGGCTCAGGCGTTTTTGCTGACCGCCTGAGAGTTGCCGGAACTGGTTGTGGCGCTGGTCTTCGAGTCCGACCGTTTGGATCACTTCGCCCACGACCTCGTCGATCTGTGCGCCAATGGTTCCCGACGGAAGCCGCATCTTGGCGGCGAAGAACAGCGTTCGCTCGACCGTCAGCGCCTCGTGAAGAATGTCGCGCTGCGGCACGTAGCCGATCGAACGGCGCAGAAGATCGAAGTTGGTGTAGAGATCAAGATCGTTGACGTAGACCGCGCCGCTCGACGCCGGCCGCATACCGTTCAACGCATCCATCAGGGTCGATTTCCCGCATCCCGACGCGCCCATCAAACCGACGAACTCTCGCGGATAGAGAGCGATCGAGACGTCCTGCAAAACTGTCTTGTCGCCGTAGCTTTTGCTGACCTGGTAAGCCGCGAGACGGCTCGCGCTCAGATCTTGTTTACGGACGTCGCGGCCGTTGACGGCAAGCAAGAATCCGCCGATCGTGACCCAATCCGATGGTTGAAGGAGCCGCGGAGAGCGAAGGACATCGCCATTGACGAACGTCCCGTTGGTGCTTCCGAGATCTGAAATTATCGGCTGCTCGCCGCCTTGGTAGGTCAGTTCCGCGTGATGACGCGAGACGCCGGGGGCATCGAGCACGATCTCGTTGTCCGGCGCGCGTCCGATGCGGAGCCGCGACGTCAGCTCGACCCGGAAGACACTGGTCGCGGTCGGCGGCTGGTGCCAGGCAACCGTTCGGTCGCCGGACAGCGCTTCGACCGGGATCGAGCTTGCCGAAACGTGCGGGTCGAAGGCCCGCGCCTGATTCGCTCCCCTGAAGGCAAAGACGATCGTCTGCCCGATCCCGAACTCGACCCGGTCGCCGTCATTCAAAAAACAGGCGTCGATCGGGGCGCCATTGACGAACGTCGATTGACGGCTGCTCATATTCTGGATCACGCTTTGTCCGTCGGCACGGACCTCGATCACCGCCTGCAACCGCGAGATGAATGGTTGGTCAAGGACTATCTGGCACTGCAGCACATCGCGGCCGACGATGGTTTTGCCCGTGTTCAGTTCGTATATCTGATTGTTGACCGCGATCAGGCTTGGCATAGGTACTTTGAGCGCGACTCTCTGACGGCGAATTCCCGGTTCATTATCTTACTCCTTTCGATTTGACGGTCACGGCGCGATTCCGAGACATTTAAGCGTCGCTTTCGAGACGCCGATCTTCAGAAGCTCGTCGTATTGATAGCCGATGCTCTCATCTGCACCGATCTGTTCCCAGTTTCCTCGGCTCAAACGCCACAACGAGCCGCCGCCGGCAAGTCCCCGCATATCCTTGTCAAGCAAAGTTTGGCTGACATCGACGACGTTGCCGCATCTTTTCGGAGACTTATCTACGGAATGCTTCAAATCTCCGGTTGAGAGCTCGTAAACAAAACCGCTCAGCGACACAAAAACCGTATCGCTCGTATGGAAATTCGGCTGGCGGATCTGTTCGACGATCTTTTTGAAAAGCTCCGCGATTTCCGGTTGCAAGATACTGTCACGACTCTTTCCGATTTCCGAAAACTGAATATCCAAAGCCCGTGTTTCGGGGCAGCGCTGAAAATCGAAGTGCCACCATTCGGACGGAAGGACCCGAAATCCGTCCTCTTCCATCGCCGCACGCAGGGTTTCGCGGTTTTTCTTTTGCGTTTCCGTCGCGCCGGAGTAATCGATCGCCGCACGGGCGGTGAAATCGTCGAAATCGGTCGGCATTTCGAGATTTGCTCCCGTTTCGATGTCAAAAAGGCCCAGATCGACCGCGCAGCCGCGGTTGTGCCGCGAGCCGTTTTTCGGATTGGCGACGTACTTCTTCTTTTCGGGCGGAGTGACTTCCCAGAATAGCTTTGTAGCAGAAAGCGGGCGGTAACCATCGAATACTACAAGTCCGAGATCGCGTTTCCGCAATCTCTGGTGGATCCGAACCAGCGAGTCCGCCGCCGGTCTTTGAAGGAATGCACGCGCTTCTTTGTAAATGATCCGGCCGACGAAGTTGTTCGCCGTCGCGTATCGGATGTCGAGTTTGATGGTGTTGTCGAGTTTGACGAGTTCGACAAGTCCGTCCTGTTGAACCGCCGTTTCGGGCGTCGGCAACGTGACGATGTTCGTGATCTCACTTGGCACCGCCGGACTTTCGATCTTTGCGCCCTCAAAATCCGACGGCTTTCGGGCAACGGGGTTCAAACAGGCCGCAAAGACGCCGATCGCGAAGAGCGCCGCAGATATCGTGATCAAGAAATTCCTGTTCATCGCATTAAGTCACATTACGCTTCTATTCAATCTGACCATTTCCGGCCGATGCCCAACTTCTACCCGGTTTTGAACGTTCTCACTCAATCCCGTTCTGTGAATCATCGCCGGAGCACGAAATTGCCATTGATGCTCCGTCCGCTCATCGTGCGGTTGTTCTCCGCGAGCGAGAGATTGTACCGGTCCAGAATGACCAAACCGTTCGGATCGTCTTTGCGCACGCCCCGCAGAGAGAGTTGGCGCGTCACCGGATTGTAGGTTCCCTGGACGTATTCGACGGCGGTCAACCCGACCTTGTCGATCTTCTTCGGATTCGACGTCCGTTCCAGCGTCCATACGATCTGACCGCTGACCTTCCCGTTGTCGTCGGCGAAACTGGCCCGGGCGGAGAAGTCCGTCGTTTTCGATTTCCAATCGCCGGACCACGCTCCCGCCGGGGTAATCGAAGGATCGACCGGCTTTTGGAAACCGGTGTTGGCATTGGTCGGCGGCGTGGCAGAAACGGTCCCGGGGGTCGGGCTTGAGTTCGCCTTTGGATTCAAGGAAGAATCATTCGCGCCCTGTGCCGCCGGTCCAGTTTCGGTATTGCCGGCTTTCGACGATTCCTGACCCGGGCGCATCACCAAGAATAGTGTCACCGCGATCAACGCCGTCGAGAGCACGCCGATGACGAGATAGAGCCATTTCGACTGGCCTCCAGCCGCAGTTTGCGGGGCGGCGACCGGGTGCGGAACAAACTGCGTCGGCACTTCACCGGACAGAGGAAAGGAAACGGTCGGCGCGGGCTCAACCGCGGGAACGAGCGGCGTTCCATCCTCAAGGCAGAATATGTTCTCCTCTTCGAAAAGCTGGTTGCATTTTGGGCATTTCTTCATATTCGTCATCGAATCGTGACCGAGACGCTGAAATTCGTCGGTCCGCATTTGTTCTTCAGATTGATCCGATTGTCGCCGTCGACCGTCATAAAACCGAGGCTCGTTGAATCGTTGTCAAAAGTCACGCAGTCATTATCGGAGATGACGCTCGCATTCAAGGTCTGCCCATAGCGGCATTTGAGCAGGAAAATTCGTTGACCGCCATCGGCGATTCCGCCGCGTTCGACGTGGGTGATCTCCCCCTTGTTGAATTTCATCCGCGAGGTGATGATCGGCGGACGTTCGCGAGGAGTCGGTGTTTGTGGTGTGCTTACGGCCTTGGTCGGAGTCGGTTGGGCTTTTTCAGATGACTTTACGACGGTTTTGTTCTCGCTCTCGGGCGGTTGATTTGCGACCGGCGGAGGACTCCTGAAGAACGCAATATAGCCGAAGATCACCACCAAGGCTCCGAGCAGACCGATCACGGGAATGAGCCATTTGGCGGAATTCGCCGGTTGCGCCGCCGGCGTCGGCGGTTGTGTGAACACGACGGTCGGCACTTCATTCGAGAGTGACGGGGAACTCGCGACAAACAGCACCGATCCGTCGTTTTGGCAGAATTGATTGTCGTCTTCAAAGTAAGAGCCGCATTGCGGGCATTGTCTCATATAGTTTCTCTTGAAAAACTATTTTGCGGTCAAATAAAAGGAGCGCGGCTTGCTTCCGTCGGGCCGGGTCCAGGTTCCGCTCATCGATCCATCTTGGCCGATCCGCCCGGAGTAAACGCCGGTCACGACGTTGATGTCGCTGTATTCATTCATCTCGAACCACCCGTCGTTGCCGATCGATCCGGACACCGTGATTTCCGTCGACGACCTCCGGCTGAAGACGCGCCCGCCTAGCGAGGAACCGCTCCGTTGGAGCCGCATCGTGATCGAATCGTTGTCGGCCGTACCGCCGAAGGTCTGATTGAAGTTGCGCGTCAGTCGAAAGCCGCTCGGAAGCGGCGCCGTGTTCATAGCCGGCCGATTGTCCGCGGCTGCGACATTCATAGCATACGTCGAGGGATTGTTTGCCGCCGGCTTGACGGTCGGCGAGGCCGCGTTCGCGGCAGGTGGCGAAACATCGGCCGCGGGACTGCTCTCGATCTGAGTCTGGCGGACGGTTTCGTGTTCGCCGGATTTCGATCCATAGAAATACGCCCCCATCCCGACGATGATCACTGCCAGCATTCCGATCACGGCGTAAAGAAGTGAATTGTTCGCGGCCGGCGGAGCGTGTGGCTGCACCGGTAACGCGAATTGCGTCGGAACTTCACGCGACGGAACGCTTTCGAGAGGTACCACCATACGGCTCTGGCTGACGTCGAAAGCCGCGACCAGCGGCATCCCGTCATCGACGCAAAAGTCGTTGTCATCGTAGAAGACCTGGCCGCATTTGGGACATGTTCTCATAGGCCACCACCTGTTAATAGACGTATTTCAATTCTTCGAAGACGATCCGTGCGCCTTCCGGAAGCATCTTCAATTTCAATGTCTTTTGACCGGTATCTTCGTAATTGACTGATCGAAACCGTTGAATAAAGACGACCGTCGCGGAATCGCCCTCAACGGTGATCTGCGGATCATCGACCGCGACATCGATCACGTTCCTGAACATTTTAGACCGGTCATTCATCCAGACGCCGTAGTTCATCCGTGATTGGCGGCCGCTTTTCGTCCGCTTGATCCCGAAAAACTGCTGCGCGTAGCAGTTCTTGTAGGCGGCGAAACTCCGCTCGTTCTGTGACTTTTCCCAACGGGCGAGCAAGCCGCGCACGGCTTCTGCGCTCAACGGCGGCGTTTCCGGCGACCCAATTGCGGTGTTCACATCGGGCGTCGATGCCGCGACCGCCTTGTTCGGGGCGCTCACCGCTTTTTCCACCGCATCTTGCGCCGACGGCGACGGTGCTCGGAAGGCCAGGGCATAGATCACGATCGATAAAGACAAAATGACCAACCCCATCGCGCCAACGACAAAATAGATTCCCGTGCCGGTTGATTTGTGCCCTATGCCGGCGACGGTCGGGATATACGGCACTGTCGGGGCCGGCGATGATGCCGGGGTTGCCGAGTTCTCAAGCGGACTGCCGTCGTCAAGGCAAAAGTCGTTATCACCATCGAAAAACCGGCCGCAACTTGGGCATTTTTTCATAAGCAATTAGCGATGTGCGGATTTCGCGAATACTCTGACGCAAAGTTCAGTCCGCAACCGATTCCAAATGGTTCACACTTGGAAGATCAACTGAAAAGGGAATCGCGCACCGCTTTATCTGCTTGTTTTGCAACAAAATCGGAAATTTCCGTTGATTTCGGTTTCGACGCCGGGAACTGCGGGATTTCCCATAGTTGATCCGTCTGTCGCGAGAAAATCCACGACGGTGGCTCTCATTTGACGCACCGTTCGCCGGCGCCATTCGCTGATGTCCCGGGATTTGCGTCGCAGATGGTGCGAACGGCCCACCACGCGCACTTTACCCGATCTTTTCACGGAAGAATTCCGCCGCTAGCCGTGCCACCTCTTCGAGCGTTCCGGGCTCTTCGAAAAGGTGCGTCGCGCCGGGAACGATCTTCAGCTCGGGTTCGCAGTTCAGTTGGGACGCTGCCGATTCGTTGAGGCCGATGACGATGCCGTCGTTGCCGCCGACGATCAGCAGGACCGGTGCGCGAACTTTTGCGAGGCTGTCGCCGGCAAGGTCAGGCCGGCCGCCGCGCGAGACCACGGCCCCGATCGCGTCCGTCGCCCGGGCCGCCGCGACGAGGGCTGCCGCGCCGCCGGTGCTCGCTCCGAAGAGGCCGATTCTGAGGTCTTTCGTTTCCGCCAACGTCTTCAACCAGTCGACCGCATCGAGCAATCTCCCGGCCAATAGCCCGATGTCGAACCTAAGGTGGCGCGTGTACATTTCGGCGATTTCCTCGTCACGTGTAAGCAGATCGAAAAGGAGCGTCGCAATTCCCGCTTTTTGAATGATCTCGGCAACATAACGGTTTCGGACGCTCTTCCGGCTGCTGCCCGAACCGTGGGCGAAGACGACAATTCCCTTTGCCTCCGGCGGTATCGCGAGATCGCCTTCCAAAACGACATTGCCCGACGGTATCCGGACCTCGCGGACGGTTGTCACTTCATTTTCCATATCAAAATCCGGTCGGAAACGTCTCGGGTGCCTCGCTCGGGTCGAACGCGACGGTGCGTTCGAGCGGCTCGACCGCCCGCGTTTCATCAATATGTATGACCGCGTCGAACTGCGCCGAAACCCGCGCCGCGAAGTAATGGCTCTGCCGTTCGGTTTCGGGGCGGTAGATGACGCCGATCGCGCGCTCCAAAAGGTCGTTCCCGAGCGCTTCATACGATCTCGTGCCGATGCGCGGGATCAGCAAGAATCTATTGGCACCGACGCGATGGAACATCTCCTCGACGCTTCCGCTGAGAGCCGGTCGGACCAGTTTCCGCTGGGCCGGTTCGTCCCAGTTCGACGTGGCCGTGACCGTCCCCGTGTAAGTCGTGAATCCGACCAGGTAACAAGCGTTTCCATAGCGTTCGCGCGTCAGTTGGCCGACGTTCCATTCGCCGCGGCGTCCCATTTCGGTCGCCCGCGCGTCGCCGAGATGAGAGTTATGCTCCCAAACGACGATCCGCGCCGGGCGCTTGTTTTCGTTTGAAATGAAATGATCGAGTTCGGCGAGCGTTTCGGACATATGCCGGTCACGGAGATTCCAGGAAGAGACGTCGCTGCGGTACATCGTCCGGTAATACTGTTCGGCGTTTTTCACCAGCCGGGCGTTCTGCGCGGCAAAAAAGTAATCGTCGCGGGCGACGCGGCCGTCGCGCCGGGCGAGGTCGGCGGCACGCCGGTTGAGGTCGATGAGCTGCGACACCACCTCGCGCTCGCAGGATTCCGCGATCCCGAACGCCGTCGCGTAACCGTATGCTTGGGTGTCCTCGCCGAAATGGTCAAAACAGGCGTAGCGCGAGCGCGCTGTTTTCGCGGCTTCCTGATCGACCCTGTCGAGGTAGCTGAGCACGGCCTCGATCGATGAATGAAGGCTGTAGAGATCAAGACCATAGAATCCGACCTTTGCAGAGCCTTTGTCGAGATCGTCGTTATGAATTCGAAGCCAGCCGATGAAGTCGAGGACATCGGCATTTCGCCACATCCAGGCGGGAAAGCGTTTGAATCCGCCGAGAGACCCGACGGCGTCGGTGTCGGCACCGTCGCCGCGGACGTATCGATTGACGCGATATGCGTCAGGGAAGTCCGCCTCGACGGCAACCGCATCGAAACCTTTTTCCTCGATCAGCCGTTTTGTGATCTGCGCGCGTTCGCGATAGAACTCGTGTGTGCCGTGGGAAGCCTCGCCGATCAGGACGAAACGCCGGTCGCCGATTGCATCAAGCAACGGATCATAGTCGCTCACCTCGCCGGCGCGCAGTTCGAACCTCTCGCCTCGGACCACGTCATCGATCAGTTCAAGTTCGTATCCGAACGCCATACCGTCACCTCGCAACAGTCGCTTGGCCGTTTTGCCCGATCGCTTCGGCTCGCGCCAGCAGATCGAGGACCTCGTCGTCGGTCGTCTGCGAAAAATCGCGATACCACATACCGACGCCGTAAAAGGGCTCGGGCGTCGCCGAGCAAACGCACTTCACGTCGGACATCTCGTCGAGTTCTCGACAGGTCTCGGCGGCGCCCACCGGAACTCCGACAACGATTCGTGCCGGGTGCTTCGCGCGGACAGCCTGGACGGCCGCCCGCATTGTCGCGCCCGTTGCGAGTCCGTCGTCGACCAAAATAACGGCCTTTCCTTTCAACCTCGGCGGCGGACGCAGTCCACGATAATCGGCTTCACGGCGGACAATCTCTTCGCGTTCGAACGCTGTGACGGCTTCGATCTGTTCTTCGCTGATTTGGCAGGAGCGGACGATGCCGTCGTTCAGAACTCGTGTGCCGCCGGTCGCGATCGCGCCGAACGCGAGTTCGGGCTGCCACGGAACGCCGAGTTTGCGAACGACGAAAACGTCGAGCGGCAGGCGGAGTCTAGTCGCCACCTCGAACGCGACCGGAACGCCGCCGCGCGGCAGTCCCAGTACGATCGCGTCAGTGCGGCCCGCAAACTCCGATAGCCTCTCGGCCAAATCCGCGCCGGCCTCTTCACGGTTTTCAAATGTTCGGAACATCTCCGTTACCTCCGGCTTCTAAAATCAATCGCGCAACTGACGTGCCAATCGATCACTAGCTCTAACTGCTGTGAAAATTACATTTGGCGCCGGGCGCAGTTGACGGGAACCTGCGGGAAGCGGGGGAAAATCCGCAGATTCCTGGAAATAGCGCGCAGACCGGATCTTCGGTCGTAAACGTCAATCCGTCGTCTCGATACGATCCGGAGGACGATCGACGCCGGTCGGGCCCGCATAGTAATCGAGACATTCGGTCTCGCGTCCGCGCACGATCCGTTTGCCTGCAAACTCGCCGCGCGTCGCGTCGACGACCGTGAATTGGCGCTGCGCGTGATCGGTATCGTAGTAGACCACGACCCAATCGTCGGTTTTTCCGAGCTCGTGCGCCCGAGCGGTGTTCGAGAAAAGCACAGTATAATGATGGCCTCTCCGAACGGTATGAAGCACGGGCAGCCACGCTTTCTGCCCGGGATTGAAACGCTGAGGCGCGATCTTGTGGAGCGTGCCGGCATCGGCCTTTTCGCGGTATTCGCGATCGACGTCGAGAATCTCGGAGATCGGAGGTTCGTCCGAACCGGAGTCTCCGTGGCCTTTCGGAACACGTCCTAGCCTCGCGGCAAGCGAGTCCCGGACGCCGGCGATGCGTTTCGCGCCGAATCCCCTGATCCGCGCCAGGCGTCCGTCGTAAGCTGCCAATTCGAGTTCTTGAAGCGAGTCAATGCCAAGTTCCTCGTGCAGCAACTTCGCGAACTTGCGTCCGACGCCCGGTACGGATGAAAGCGTCAGCAACGGATCGACCGAACCGCGAAGTCGGTCGAGCATCGGAAGCCGGCCTGTTTTGACGATCTGGAAAAGCAATCCCGCCAGCGTTTGTCCGATCCCGGGCAAGTCGTCGAGGCCCGCTAGTCCCCGCTCTTCGACGATCTCGTCAAGCGGCCGGTCGAGTTTTCGGATCATATCGGCGGCGCGCAGATATGCGCCGATCCGAAACTGATTCGCTCCCTGAAGCCCAAGTATTTCGGCGACTTCATCCAACTTGGACGCTATCCTCGCGTTGTAGGCGTTCATTTCGCGCATCGCGGCTTCCATATTGCACCTCTTCAGTTCGATCCCGGCGGCCGGCGGATAACAAAAACAACCGCAGGATCGTACGATGTCACTTGGCCGATCGGTGCTTCGTTTGCGAGCCAATCGCACTTTTTTCGGTTCGAAAAGCAATTTCAAATTGCTCTGCAGAGCAGATTCAACGATCGGATTTCGCGGAACGCGTACCAACCCACAAAATGCGTCAAAACTGCTTCGACAATTATTGTGACTGCAAAACCCGTGCCTTTGAAAACGGCAAGAAACGGGCGATTTTGTAACTTTGCGTAGAGTCGCCGTAATCAGACTGGGAAAAACAACGTCAGGAGCGGGTGTTTTTGCAAGGGATGGAGTCGCTTGCCGGAGCGCGCCGGACCGTGACCGCTACACCTTGACACGTTTCGATGCACGGACACCATCAAACCGTCGATCGGATCGATCAGCGATCCTGTCAGGCGACCGTTAGCGAAAATGCCGGCCGGAGCCTGAATAGCGAGGCTCGGACGGCGATTGAAAAGGGAAGATCCTCAGTTCTAAAGAAATTCGAATCGAGCCGAAAAATGAGGCAACACTTCCGGGCGTTCCGTGAAACGCAACCCTCGGATCGATTGTCGTTTTTCATAGAGTTCCTTGATTCCTTCAATAACGTAATCCATATGGCTTTGGGTATAGACGCGCCTCGGGATCGCGAGCCGGACCAGGTCCAGATCGGGCCACACCCAGCCTCCGGTTTTGGCATCTCTATGCCCGAACATAACATTCCCGATCTCGCATGCACGAACTCCAAGTTCTTCATATAGAGCAACTGACAACGCCCAACCCGGCAGCGATTCATTTGACAGGTGATCGCAAAAACGCCGGCCATCGAGGTAGATGGCGTGCCCTCCGAATGGCTGAACAACCGGTACGCCCGTCTGCGCAAGATGCTCGCCGACATAGGCGGTCGATCTGATTCGATATTCCAGATAGTCTTCTTCCAGAACCTCTTCGAGACCGATCGCAAGGGCTTCGAGGTCCCTTCCGGCAAGACCTCCGTAAGTTGGAAAGCCCTCGGTCATAATCAAATTGGTCCGGATCTTCGCCGCCCAATCCGCCGAATTCACGGAAAGCACGCCGCCGATATTGCCGAACGCGTCTTTTTTCATACTCATCAAAGCGCCGTCGGAATACGAAAAGACCTCCTTGGCGATCTCGGTGGCCGACCGGTGGCCCTGACCTTCTTCACGAATCTTGATAAACCAAGCATTCTCCGCAAACCGAGCCGCGTCGAGAAACAGCGGGACTTTATATTGGTCGCAGATCTTCCTCGCCGCCTTGATATTTTCCAAACTGACCGGATGGCCTCCGGCTGAATTATTCGTGATCGTGATCAGAACAAAAGGCACTTTATCCGGATTTTTCTCGAGGCATTCTGCAAGCAAGGCCAGATCAATATTGCCTTTGAACGGATGCAGGTTCTGCGGATCTCTCGCCTCGGCTACCGGAATATCGAGCGCCTCAGCGCCCGAATTCTCAATGTTGGCACGCGTCGTATCAAAATGCGTGTTTCCGGGCACAATGTCGCCTTCGCTCAGCACGGCGTCGCAAAGCAATCTCTCGGCGGCGCGGCCCTGGTGAGTCGGGATGACGAACTGATGGCCGAACAATCTATGAACGGACTTTTGAAACGAGTCAAAACTCGTCGAACCGGCGTAGCTTTCATCGCCGCGCATAATGCCGGCCCATTGGTAAATACTCATCGCCGAAGTTCCCGAATCCGTCAGCAGATCTATCAGAACGGACTTGGCATCGAGGCGAAAAGGGTTCAGGTCAGCGTCCTTGATCAATTTCAGTCGCTGATCGCGGGTCGTCAACTTCAATGGTTCCACTACCTTGATCCTGAATGGTTCAATGATCGTCTTCATAATCTATCCAAAGGCCCCCTCATAAATCGACCTTCTCACAGATTTGCACCGCTTCGCAACCATACGGCTCGCGCTCCAGATCAAGATCGAATCATTCATCCAAGAAATGAAAATTTCAAATCTCAAAACGGGACACTTGAGGATCGGTCTGAATTCAAGAATTACCTTTTCCGGATTTGCCGGAGAATGTGCGAATCGAGCATCCGAGCGATCCAAAGCCGGATCTTCGCGCAAAGAGCGGGAATTCTCTGAATCTGCCACTGTCAAATCGTCGGCCAATCATAGGAAATACCCTTGTGACCAATATATTATTTCGAACTTCCCGAGAAAAACGCGACGTACGCGAAAAAAATGAAAAATGTCTTGTTTCGCGGGAAAGAGACTCCCTTTACGGGTAAAATGGGTATAGCGCGAATGGTTGGGACCTACGGTATTGGGAACGTTATGAACGCGGACGACATAAACCGGGTCAGTTCGAAGGCGTCGCTGGCGGCGATCTGGAAAGGATTGCTGTTTGCCGCCGGGTGCGGGGCTATTGTCGGCTACTGGCGTTTCGATAACGGATTGTTTCCCGGAGTTCAGGGAATTCTGGTCGGACTGATCACCGGCACTTTCGCCGGATACGTCGCGGGCGGCGGAGCGCAACACTGGAGATTCGGATACCGGTCTTCCGCATCTTTGCTTCTCGTTGCCGTCTTCGTTTTTTTTGAACTCATTGGACTCGGGCTTGCAATGCCGCAATTCGCGCCTTGGCTTTGGGTAATTCAAACCCTCGACGGCGAGCACATCGATCTCGTCATCGGTCCATCCCGGGCGAGCGGCTTTCCGTTTCGTGTCCGTCAGGTCGAACCGGTCGCGTGGATACTCTTCAATGCTCTTGACCTGGCATTTCAGAGCTTTCTGACGCTTCTTTCGCTCGGCATCAGGCTCAACTCAGGACGAAAATGACGGCGTCCGTTTGGCCGCGCACCGCCGGTTCAATCTATTGGCGCGGATTCGCGGAGATTCGCGGGCAAAAACGCGCCAAGACGGATTCCGGGTTTAACGCACGTCGACCTTCAGTGTGTAATTCGCGGTCGGATAGGCGACGACGTAAATATAGTAGTTTCCCGTTTTCGGAATTTTTCCGCTCCAACGTTTTCCGTCGTTCGACGTCTTGCCGAATTTGACCAAGCCGCCCGCGTAGAAATTCGCCGAACGGCTTATCGAGAATTCGGCGCGGTTATCATCGACGCGCCGCCACGAGATATTTACGGTCAGCGTCTGGCCTTTGCGCGCCCGGATGACATAGCTGTTGTGCGCCTCGCCCCCGATGTAACCTTTGACGGTGGCCGGGCTTGTGAGCCGCTTCTTCGGTGTCACGTCGGTCTGGGCCGAGACCGATCCGGCCGCGGCAAACAGGACGAAAGTTAGAACGATGACGAAAAGGGGATTGTTTGTTAGTCTTTTCATTTCAGTTTTTCAGTCCAGTTTTTGATGTTTGGTGGGGGATTTGGTTGCCCCAAAAGCTCCCTTCTCCTTTGAGCATTAACCAAACCGGCCGGAGCGCCGCGGACACTTTCAACGAATCGGCATACCCGCCTGGTGACGATTTGGACATTGCCTTCGCGAATCGCCTTCACATCAATCGAGTCGGCCCGGCCACCGTGGGGCCAAATGAGATCAGCCGCCGTCTGAGCGAAACTCCGCCGGTCGGGACGATCTTGAGAATCGGTTAAACCTTCAAAAAACTCGGCTGTCGAAAAATACTCGTTGCTGCTGCGTGAGGATTCTCATCGTGAACGGGCTCAAGAGGCTCGTGACCAATGTAAACAAACCAGATAAAAACTGCGATTATGACCACCGTCGTTACCAAGGCAACGGCGGTGACGACCCAGAAAATTGGCGTTTCGTGACTATGCGAACTGTGTTCCATAAAATTTCCTCTCTCAAAACTCAAACCTCAAGCTTTATGATCGCCATTTTTGCTTGACTGAACTGTTTGCCGAAATATCTCATCTTCAGCCGCGGTTTCCTTTCTCCGGCTATTTCCGTCAGCGAAGCGTTATCGCGTCGCGCGAATCGTCGGCTTTGGTCTTCGTGTCCGGTTGAATGCCGCCCGCGTTTTCACCGACTTCTCCGGCTAATGCTTCGGCTTTATCCCAACCTCTGTTCACTTGTCGTGTATTCGTCGTCAAGATCTTGCGAGCTATCTCCCTTTACCTTTTTTGCCGCTCTTCCCGCGGTTATTTGGTTTGGGCGGCTTCTGGTTCTTCCTTTCGCCGATCTTTTGTTTGCCCGGATTGTCGGATCTCTTATCGTTGTCCACGGATCGTTCATTACTCTGGTCACGCTTCTTGTCGGCCCTTTTTTCGGGCTTTCTTGACGGATCGTTTCTTTTAACTTTATCAACGAAATCGCGTCTTTTGGGATTGGATTTTCTAAACTCCTTTTGTTCTTTGCTCGGTTTTGCCAGCTTGGCGAAGATCCGATTGGTCGACCTGTCTTTGTAAGAGGATTTTATTTTGATGATCGTGATCGAAGGAGTTTTCGTTCGTATGAAAATGGGCTGAGGATAATACTCCTGAATTCGAGTCCGGTAAACGGGCGTTTCGATAACGCGATAGACATTGTAATTATTAGGGTAATTATCGTAATAGTAGGGTGAATGATAGTACTCGGAACGGTCGCCGAACGCCCAACTGACAATGTCCAAGCTCTTGTCCAGCCAATTGGCTTCGTAGTAATAATTATCGCCGTAAAGTTGTTCGTTGCCGGTCAGCAAGATTCTGGCTCCGCGATTTTCGATGCGGTCACGGTCAAAGCATATTCTCGCTATCTCCTGAATGTCGTCGGCACCGAATCTGTCGAAGAGCGTAAAGCCGCGTTGATTGGTGTCACGGTCTTCATATTCCGCAACGCTGATATAGTCGGCGTATCCGTCCCCATTAAGATCGAGGTTGTTTACACGATTGTCGGTATTGAGCAGGTGTTCGAAATTCTCCGCGTTCTTGGATTTTTCCAGCAGTACGCCAACGGCGTTCAGGTCCAAATTTTCTCGCGCATATTCGCCGTCGATGTCAGTATCGATATCGGCTTCAGCGATCGTTCTCGAATCGGGTAGAGGCGCAGTCGATTCATCGGACCGGGTCGAATTGCAGGCCATCAACATTAGGGTCGTTATGACGATCGTCGCGGTCAGTATTATTGTTCGCATGATTTTCCAACTCCTTGGTCTACTTTGATTTGATCAGACTATTCAGCCTCTGTCCGTGCGTTGCCGCACGCGGATTCAGCAGGGCAACGTCCTGAATGGCTCTTTAGGTCGGTCCGAAAACTCATTTGAATTCTCGGACCAATTCAGCCGAATAGAAATAGATTCTTGCCGCGGCGCCCGATCGGGGAGAATGAGATGGGCCCCGAAGTTATTGATGGGAACCGAACAGGCAAAGAGGGTTTTGATTAGACCAATAGAATAGAGACCAATTCGTTTTGTGTTTTATGGGAATTCTTCACATAAACGGAAAGATGTCGAACCGATTGGTCCGCAGCGGTATGTCGAAACAACGCTGGGATTTGCCGAAGAATATCCTATTCCGCTTAGTTCACTTGAGCGTATTATTTGGCCATTGCGGGGATTGTAAAAGTAAGATACGGGGTGGTTAATTAGGAAAAGGGTAACCCTACTTCTCCTTTTGTGAAACCTGAGCCGTTTTCAAGATCAAAGTGGGCGATTACCGGCCGATCTGGTGCCGTCTGCATTTTGGCTTCTCGATAATGATTTGGGCGCTGAGGGCGGAGATAACTCTCTGAATGTTTTACTCGGCAAATGAGTTTGATCTCGGCGGCGATGTTTTCTTTTCCTTTGAGCAGCAGCCGGTCGAGGAACTCTTTCAGTCATAGTATCCTAAAATATGTTTATTAAACTTTATTTAATCGCTCTACCGGTTTTCTTCGCAATAGATATGATTTGGCTCGGCCTGGTGGCGAGGAATTTTTATCGTGTTCAAATCGGTTTCTTGATGAAGAATGACATTAACTGGACGGCCGCGATCATCTTCTACCTACTGTTCATCGCGGGTCTGGTGCTCTTCGTCATTATGCCGGCTCACGAAAAAGGTTCTTGGGTATATGCGTTGCTGTATGGAGCAGTATTTGGATTTATTACCTATGCCACTTATGACCTGACAAACCTTGCAACGATCAAAGATTGGCCGCTCACGGTAACGATGGTCGATCTGGCTTGGGGCGCGGTGCTTGCGGGATCGGTCTCGACGATTACTTACTTTATCGCGAGCAAGGTCGGAATATGAACTACTTTGCAGCCCTCGCAATTGTCCTATTCGTACACATCAACCTTTGGTTCGTTTTTTCTCTCATCAAAAAAAGAAATGACGTCGCTGATATTGCTTGGGGACTTGGTTTTACGCTGCTTGCCTGGACATCTTATTTTATGTCGGGTGACACCAGCATACGAGCGTTACTTGTAGGAGTATTGGTAAGTTTGTGGGGGCTGCGCTTGGCATGGCATATTCACACGCGCAATTCCGGCAAGGCAGAGGATTACCGTTATGCGGCTTGGCGCGCGGCGTGGGGCGAATGGTTCTATCTGCGTTCATATGCGCAGGTCTTTTTGTTGCAGGGCATTCTGCTGTTTGTCGTGGCCCTGCCGGTTTTGCTGGTGAATCGGAGCGATGACAAAACTTTCGGCTTTTTAGACTTTGCAGGGGCCTTGGTGTGGCTCTTTGGTTTTCTCTTTGAGGCCGTTGGCGACTCACAACTCGCGAAATTTATCGGCGACCCGGCCAACAAAGGCAAACTGATGCGAAGCGGGCTATGGCGTTACACTCGCCACCCAAATTATTTTGGCGAAGTGGTGCAGTGGTGGGGAATCTGGCTCATCGCGCTTTCGGTTCCGAACGGCTTGATCTCAGTTATCGGCCCTCTAACCATCACTATTTTGATTCTCAAAGTTTCCGGTATCCCGATGCTCGAAAGAAAGATGGAGGAAAATCCCGAGTTTGCCGAATATAAACTGGGAACCAGTGCGTTTTTTCCCTTACCTCCAAGAAGAATTGGGAATGAGATAACAGCGAAAACGAATCGAAGCTAATCTTTGGGGTTGTTCTAGGTGAGATAAGTATAAAGGGCATCTCACAAATGCGTGAAATGCCCGTATTTATTGGCTCCGCAGGTAAGACTCGAACTTACAACCCTTCGGTTAACAGCCGAATGCTCTGCCATTGAGCTACTGCGGAATATCCGTCCGAAGACGAATGCTTAGATTATTTATTTTGGATTATCTTGTCAAGGGGAGTAGACGGTAGACGGCAGGGAGGTAGACGGTAGACGGTAGATGGGTAGACAGCAGGGAGGTAGACGGTAGACGGGTAGACGGTAGACGGTAGACGGCGGTAGACGGGCAGACGGTAGACGGTAGATGGGTAGACGGTAGACGGTAGATGGGTAGACGGTAGATGGGTAGACGGTAGATGGGTAGACGGTAGGCGGTAGACGGCGGTAGACGGCGGTAGACGGGCAGACGGTAGGCGGTAGACGGGTAGACGGGTAGACGGTAGACAGGTAGACAGGTAGATGGGTAGACGGGTAGACGGTAGACGGCGGTAGACGCTTATTGTACCCACCTACCGTCTACCGTCTACCCGTCTACCCATCTACCGTCTACCGTCTACCGTCTACCCATCTACCGTCTACCCGTGCGAGGCGCTTCTCGGTTATAATTTCTTTTTCGCCAAATCATGCAACACGAACTTATTTTGATCCTCGATTTTGGATCGCAGTACACCCAGTTGATCGCGCGGCGGGTGCGCGAGCAGGGCGTTTACTGCGAGATCGTCCCGTTTTTCTATCCGCTTGAGAAGATCGTCGAACGCGCACCGCGCGGGGTGATTCTGTCGGGCGGGCCGAATTCGGTTTACGAAGATGATGCGCCGTCGGTCGCGGCCGATTTTTACGGTTCTTTGGATGTTCCGATCCTCGGCATTTGTTACGGAATGCAGCTTCTGGCGAAGGATCTGGCCGGTGCTGTCTCGCCGTCGGACAAGCGCGAGTACGGGCACGCGCGGATGCGAGTCATTGACTTTTCGAGCGCCCTTTTCAAAGGATTGCCGGACGAAATCGACGTCTGGATGAGCCACGGCGACCACGTCACGGCGCTTCCCGAAGGATTCCGGCAGACGGCGACGACCGGCAACGTCGTCACGGCGATCGAGAACGACGCACGTCGGATCTTTGCCGTTCAATTTCATCCCGAGGTCGCGCACACGCCGCTCGGAAAGGACCTTCTGCGGAATTTTCTTTTCGGGATCTGCGGTTGCCGCGGCGATTGGACGTCGAAGCAGTTCATCCGCGAGGAGATCGAGAAGATCCGGACGACAGTCGGTGACGCCGAAAACGTCATCTGCGGCCTCAGCGGCGGCGTCGACTCGACGGTCGCGGCGGTCCTTGTCCACGAAGCGATCGGCGCGCGGCAAACGTGCATTTTCGTGAACAACGGTCTGCTCCGGGCGGACGAATTCGAGACCACGCTGAAGCTTTACAAAGACAAGCTGCATTTGAATGTCGTCGGCGTCGACGCCTCCGAAGATTTCTACGGCGTTTTGAAGGACGTCGTCGATCCGGAGTTAAAACGCAAGGCGATCGGCGCGAAGTTCATCGACGTTTTCGACGCCGAAGCGCACAAGGTCGGCGGCGCCGGATGGCTCGTACAGGGAACTCTGTATCCGGACGTGATCGAATCCGTTAGCCTGCGCGGGACGAGCGTGACGATCAAATCGCACCACAACGTCGGCGGTTTGCCTGAAAAGATGAAACTCAAGCTGATCGAACCGCTCCGCGAATTGTTCAAGGACGAGGTTCGGCTGATCGGTCGCGATCTCGGCATTCCGGAAGAGATTCTCGAGCGTCATCCGTTTCCCGGTCCTGGGCTTGGCGTCAGAATCCTCGGCGACATCACGCCGGAAAAGGTCGAACTGCTGCAGAAGGCCGACAAGATCTTCATCGAAGAGCTGCATAATTTCAGGATCTACGGTGACGTCTGGCAGGCATTCGCGGTTTTGCTGCCGATCCAATCGGTCGGCGTGATGGGCGATTTTCGCACATACGAAAGGGCGATCGCCTTGCGCGCGGTGACCTCGACCGACGGTATGACGGCCGACTGGGCGCGCCTGCCGCATGATTTTCTGCAGAAGGTCTCATCACGGATCACCTCCGAGATCCGCGGCATCAACCGCGTCGTTTACGACATTTCGTCGAAGCCGCCAAGCACGATCGAGTGGGAATGATCCGATTTTGGATTTGCGATTTTGGATTTCGGATTGGGCAATGTTGAATCGTTGCAACCAAAAATGGAAAACCCTAAATCTAAAACCCAGAATCGACAATCGTTCGCCTATCGTAAAAAGGGGGTTGCCGGATCGCAGTTTTTAGTCCACACTAAAAGATGACAATTTCCTTCTCTCTTTCATCAACGGTGGCTCGTCCCTTTTGGAAAGATTTCAGCGGTGGCGTTTTGGATAGTTCGAGGGCAGGTTCGTTACATAACAGCTAGAAGAAATTCTTGAGCGTTCAAACGCAAACAGTCACAACCGTTTCACTGCAGCACGCGTTCTTTAGACACTTCTATAATCTACCGAAAAAGTCGATTTCGGGAGCCGGTTGGCTCCTTGCCGCACGAACGGCGGAACCTTGCTTTTCGGTCAGGACCCAAAAAGGATAGTTACAACTAAATGAGTTTTAAGAATCTCGGCTTGCACGCCTCGCTTTTGGCGAGTTGCGAGTCGCTCGGCTATGTTGAGCCGACACCCATCCAAATTCAGGCAATTCCGCTCGCACTGAACAACGAAGACATTATCGCCTGTGCGGAAACAGGCACCGGAAAGACGGCGGCGTTTATGCTTCCGATCCTCCAGAAATTGATCGAAAGCAAGCAAAAGGGAACATCTGTTCTTATTCTTGCTCCGACACGCGAACTGGCAAATCAGATCGAACAGGCCTGTATCGATCTCGCTCCGAAACATATTCGTTGCGCGTGCCTCATCGGCGGCGCCGGTTACCGTAAACAGGAGAACGCTCTGCGCCGTGGCGCCGAGATCGTGGTCGCGACTCCGGGACGACTGATCGACTTTATGGAACGCCGCGAGGTCAGTTTTTCGAATCTGACGACGCTCGTTCTTGACGAAGCCGACCGGATGCTCGATATGGGATTCCTTCCGACGATCAAAGGGATCATAAAGACCTTGCCGGTCAAGCGTCAGACTATTTTCTTATCGGCGACGATGTCGACCGAGATCGAAAAGATCGCCTACTCGATGATGATCGAACCGAAATTCATCGAGATCAGTCGGCGCGGCAAGGTCACGGACCTCGTCGAACAGACCGTTTATCCGGTTGCGGCGCATTCGAAAATGGTCCTGCTGCTCGATCTTCTCGAACGTGAAAAGTTTGAGCGTGTGTTAGTATTTACAAGGACGAAACGCGGGGCCGACAGGCTCGCCCACGTGCTTGAGAAGCGTGCGCACAAGTCGAACCGAATTCACGGAGACCGTTCGCAGTCGCAGCGTGAAGCAGCGCTCGAGAGTTTTCGAAACGGCCATACGCGGGTTTTGGTCGCGACCGACGTCGCGGCGCGCGGAATCGACATTGATTCAGTTTCGCACGTCATTAACTACGACATTCCCGAGGTGCCGGAGGATTACGTCCATCGCATCGGGCGAACCGGACGAGCCGGAAAGAAAGGACGCGCGATCACGCTGGTCGCGACCGGCGAGGAGCACGCGATGAACGCCATCGAGCGTCTCACGGGTCAAAAGTTGGAACGGGTCTTGCTTCCGGATTTCGGAGGACAGATCCTGGCACCGGTGATTCAGGCGAGTCGACCGGCGAAACAACGCAGTTTTCGTTCGTTTCGTCCGCGTCGCGGTCGATAATAGGAGAAAATATGGTAAAAGCCGTAAAGGTAGCGTATGAGGCCGGAGCGATGGTCAAACTGAATTGTTCGGCGTGCGACGGCGAACAGGATCATTTGATCCGCACGGTCAGCAAGCAGAAACAGGTCACCAAGGCCGACTGCGTCGTTTGCGAAACGTCCAATAGCTTTCGCAATGGCGTGAAGACGTCGGTCACGGTTTCGAAATCCAAGAGTGCCGCGCCGTACGACCGGACCCGCAAGTACCGCCGCGGACAGGTAATGCTGCATTCCGTTTTCGGACTCGGCGAGGTGACATCGCTTGTCGAACCGCGCAAGATCGATGTTTTGTTCGGCGATCAGACGCGACGCTTGATTCACGAACAGGTCTGATCTGTTTGTCAACTTGATCCGATCCGGAACGGTCATTGTCTTGACCGTCAAAGATCGAAGTCTATGCGGCGGCCGTTGACGGTCGCCGCTTTTTGTTTGCGTTTTCAGGATTTGCTGTCTTCGTCCTATAATCTCGCTATGGGCACCTTCAAAATACGCTGCAAGATCGAGAACGTCTCAAACCGCACGCAATCGGCGGTGATTCCCCAGATGCTGGTTGATACAGGCAGCGAATATACTTGGGTCTCGTCATCAACACTCGAAAAACTCAAAGTTCAACGCGAGAAAAAGGACGTCGCGTTTGTGATGGCGAACGGTCGGACGGTAACGCGGAGCATTGGCTTTGCGACAATCAGAAATGACAAGTTCTTTACCGTCGATGAGGTCGTGTTCGCAGAAAAAGGCGATTTGCTCCTGTTGGGCGCCCGTACGCTCAAAGGTCTCAGTTTGACGGTCGATCCGCGTCAGAAGAAACTCGTTGCATCCGGTCCGATCCCTGCCGCGTGAATATGAACTTCGGACTCATCGCCGGAAACGGACGCTTTCCATTTCTCGTCGCCGAAGGTGCGCGGCGGGCGGGCGCGTCGCTGGCGGTCGTCGCGATCCGTGAAGAGACCGACAAGAGCATCGAAGACGTTGCCGACAAAGTCCTCTGGGTCGGAATCGGCCAACTTGGCAAGATGATCGGGTTCTTCAAGAACGAGGGCGTCTCAAAAGTGATGATGGCCGGACAGGTAAAACACGTCCAGCTCTTTTCCGGAGCGCTACCCGATCTGCGAATGATCCGTATGTTATGGAACTTGCCGCAGCGAAACACCGACGCGCTTATCGGCGGAGTCGCCGGCGAGATGGCGCGCGAGGGGATCGAACTCATCGATTCGACATATTTCATTCAGGACCAACTTGCATCTGAAGGCGTGCTCACGCGCCGGAAGCCAAACGACGTCGAGCGCGGAAACATCGAATACGGACTTCGCATCGCCAATGAGATCGCGCGGCTCGATCTCGGCCAGACGATCGTCGTTCGCGCGAAGGCGTGCGTCGCGGTCGAAGCGATGGAAGGGACCGACGCCGTCATCCGCCGGGCCGGCGAGCTCGCGAAAGGAAAGCTGACCGTGATCAAAGTCGCGAAGCCGAATCAGGATATGCGTTTCGACGTTCCGGTCGTCGGAGTTCCGACCGTCCGGGCGATGATCGAGGCCGGCGCGACCTGTCTCTGCGTGACGCCCAACAAGACGTTGATCTTCGATCGCGACGAGATGCTCAGGCTCGCCGACTCACATAAGATCTGCGTCATCGGCAGCGTTCAGTCGCGATGAAACATTTTCACGCTCTCGGCGTAGATGAATTGTTACTTTTCATAATCAGATTTCGGAGAAAAAATGAAGAAAAATCTACTTGGCTTATTCCTGACTTTGTCGCTCCTGCTGCCGTCCGTGACGTTCGCGCAAAAAACCGCGGTCACGATCACGCCGGCCGAGCGCAAGATCGCCGAAGCGATCACCGCGGCACAGTTGAAGGATTATTTGTACTACGTCGCGTCGGACGAAATGGAAGGGCGCGATACGCCTTCAAAGGGCCTTGATCTGACGGCCAAATTCATCGGCACTATGCTGTCGCGGTGGGGATTCAAACCGGCCGGAGACGACGGCACGTTTTTCCAGAAGATCGCGCTGAAACGCGAGTCGGTCGACGCGGCGTCGATGAAGCTCTCGGTCGACGGAACCACATACACCTTCAACGACGATTATTTCCGTCTCGCGGGCAACGCCGACAGCGTCAGCGCGCCGCTGGTTTTCGGCAAGGACGGTTGGATGGTCAAGTCAAAGAACATCGACGCGCTGAGCGGAGTTGATGTCAAAGGCAAGATCGTCGTGCTCGCCGGGAGCGGATTTTCACAACAGTACATCGTTGCGCCGCCGGCGGGCGTGACGCCGGCCGATCTTCCCGCTGCCACGGCAGGCACGGATTGGGCCGATCCGATCCGCAACGCGACCGACAAAGGTGCCGCAGGCGTCATTGTCATCGCGCCGCAGCAATTGCTTGGGTTCTGGGATCAGGTCAAGGGTTTCTTCTCGCGCGGCAATATGTCGCCCGAGAAACTGCGCGGCGATCGGCCGAATCAATCGCCGACGCCTGTGATGCTCGCCGGCACGAAGATCCGTGACGCGATCTTCGGCGCAGGTTCGAACCCTGCGGACAAGGCGGCGGGCGATCTCGGCAAAGCCGGCGTTGTTTCCGCGAAGAGCAAGTCTGAAACACTCTGGACGCAGAATGTCGTTGCGCTATGGGAAGGCGCGGATCCGGTCCTCAAGAGCGAGATGGTCGCGATCGGCGCACATTACGATCACGTCGGTGTCAATCCGAACGCGCGTGGCGACGACAAGATCTTCAACGGAGCCGACGATGACGGATCCGGGACGGTCGCGGTTCTGTCAATCGCCGAGGCGCTTGCCAAGGCTCCAAAGAGACCGAAGCGTTCGGTGCTTTTGGTTTGGCACGCCGGCGAAGAGAAAGGTCTTTGGGGCAGCGAGTATTTCAACAAGTTCCCGACGGTCGATATCAAAAAGGTCACGGCGCAGTTGAACATCGATATGATCGGCCGCAGCAAAAAGCCCGGTTATATGGCGCCGTGCGATACCAATCCGGCACCCGGAAGAAAGCCTTGCAACGCTGAGTTGTCAGGCGAGAGCGAGATCTACGTGATCGGTTCGGAAATGATGAGTTCGACGCTCGGCGCCGTCACCAAAGGAACGAACGATGGTTTCCTGAAGTTGAATTACAACTATCGATACGACGATCCCAAGGACCCGAACCGTTTCTTTTTCCGTTCCGATCATTTCAATTATGCGGTCAACGGGATCCCGGTCGTCTTTTGGTTCGACGGTGAGCACGAAGACTATCACGGCGCCGGTGACCATCCGGACAAGATCGATTACGCGAAAATGGAAAAAGTGACGCGGACGATCTTTCTGACGCTCTGGGAACTGACCGATCTGAAGGAGCGGCCGAAGGTCGACAAACAGCTTCCGCCTGAACTGACGCAGCGGTAGATTCAAAAAAGGGAAAAGGGAAAAGGGAAAAAGCAAAAGGAAAAAGTAAAAGGGAAAAAGGGAAAAAGCAAAAGGAAAAAGTAAAAGGGAAAAGGCAAAAACGGACTTCTTGACACTACCTTAACTTAACTTTCCCCTTTTCCCTTTTTCCCTTTGCCTTTTCCTTTTTCCCTTTGCCTTTTCCTTTTTCCCTTTGCCTTTTTCCTTTTTCCCTTTGCCTTTTTCCTTTTTCCCTTTGCCTTTTCCTTTTTCCCTTTGCCTTTTCCCTTCTACTTTTTCACTTTCAAGAGACGGTAGGCCTCGGATTTTCCGAGGCCGAACTCTTTTGCGGCCTTCTTGAGCGCTGATTTTGCGTCGAGACCGTCAACTTCGAGTTCGGCGACGCGATCGGCCAGAGTGATGTTCAGCGATCTGCCGACCTCGGCCGTCGCGCTGGCCCGGTCGATCACGAGGACGATCTCACCTTTTACACGGTCCGCGGAGAATCGCTCTGAGAGTTCTTCGAGCGTTCCGCAAACCACCTCTTCGTGCAGTTTGGTCAGTTCCCGGGCAACCGACGCGCGGCGATTGCCAAGAACTTCGCGGCAATCCGCAAGAGACCTGACGAGTCGATGCGGAGCCTCGTAGAAGATGAGCGTCGCCGGGATTTGCTTCACTTCTTCGAGCCGTTTCGTTCTTTCCGACCGCTTCGCGGGCAAGAAACCACCGAAAAAAAAGGAATCGGTCGCAAGTCCGGATGCGACGAGCGCGCTGACGAACGCCGCCGCGCCTGGAATCGGGATTACGCGTGCGCCGGCCGCGCGGGCAAGTTCGGCGATTCGAAATCCCGGGTCGCAGATCCCGGGCGTTCCGGCATCGCTGACGACCGCGACCGAGCGTCCATTCTCAAGATCCGCGACCAACTGCGCCGCGCGTTCGTGTTCGTTGTGTTCGTGATAACTGACGAGTCTGTTCTTGATCCCGTAATGATTGAGGAGTTTGAGGGTGTGACGAGTATCCTCGCAAGCGATAACATCGACTGATCGCAGTGTATCGAGCGCCCGCGGCGTAATATCCTGCAGGTTTCCGATCGGCGTCGCGACGAGAAAGAGAGTTCCGGCCATAATTGAAAGATTAAAGCGAAAAGGGGAAAAGGGGAAGAGTGCAGAGTGGAGTGCAGAGTGCAAAGTGAAAAGTGAAAAGTGAAAAGTGAAAAGTGAAAAAGGAAAAGTGAAAAGTGAAAAAGGAAAAGTGAAAAGTGAAAAAGGAAAAGTGAAAAGTGAAAAGTGAAAAGTGAAAAGGGAAAAGGGAAAAGGGAAAAGGGAAAAGGGGAAGAGTGTATGAAATGAAAAGCTCGGATGGGAAGAAAAAGAGCCCGTGACGCGTGATCACGGGCTCTTGGTTTGATTGCGACTCGAATGGTTTCGGAAGGGCTGGTTTTTCCGGGCCGCAATCAAATCCGGTATTCGACTAGAACGGCCACGGGAACCTGTTTTTCCAGTCCGAATTGTTGCGGTTGTTGCGATCGTTACGATTGTTGTAGCGGTACGCGTTGGAAAGCGTGTTCAGATCCTGACGAATCCGGTTCCAGTCGTTCTGCAGACTGTAGTTCAGCCGTGCGCGGTAGAGCGCGCTGTCAAGCTGATTCCCGAGTTGGATCACGCGCTGGGCCTGAGTCTCCGAACGATTGGAATCGCGCCGGTTATCGTAAACATCGTCGAGATCGTCCGCCGCATTCTTGAAGCTCTGCGCAAGGCGGTTCAACTGATCCTCGCGCCGGCGATCGTCGTAGCGGCTGCGGTCGAGTTCGCGGTCGAGCCGGCGCGCGAATTCTTTGCTGCGGTTCTTCAGGTTTTTGATCGTTGACTGGAGATTGCGGTTGTATCTCTGGTTGTTGCGGTAATCGCCGTTGCGATCGGTTCGATAGTCGTCATCGTCATTGCGGTCCCGGTCACGCCACTGCGCGGAAGCGAGCGTCGGAAGGCCAAGGACAAGCATAGAAAAAGCAAACAAAGTAATTAGTTTTTTGATTCGGTTCATTTTGGTTTCTCCTTTTACTGAATTTGGCAATGCTCAATCGTTAACCTCGTCGGCAAGACTGCCTTTGCCTCCGCGATTGCTTTCAGCAAAGGGTGTGCCAAAGGCGTCGGGTCCCAATTAACAAGATTGTAAGTACTGCAAATAAGAGAGTTAGCGCGGCATTAGGATCGGGCGCTTCGCGAAATCATTGAACGACTTCGGCACCGTGTGTTCCAAATGGTCAGTCACGCAAACGAGATTGTCGGCGACGAAAAAGGCGGCCCGAAGACCGCCTTTTGAGTGCCGAATTGTCGAATGCCGTCGGTCAGTTGCCGACCGCCTTGGCGGCGTTGAGCCTTCCGCCGCTCGCGACCTTGCCGTTCAAAGAGTCGATCTTGTCGACCGATTTCAGCAAGCGATCGCGAAGTTGCTCGACCTTGAGATTAGGCTCGAGCGCGAGTACGAGCGCGGCTGTTCCTGAAACATAGGGTGTCGCCATCGACGTTCCCGATGCTTCACGGTAATCGTCGTTGAGCCAGGTCGAGAGGATCTCGCGACCCGGCGCGGCGATATGAACGGTTTTCGCGCCGAAATTTGAAAACGACGCCAACGTATCATTACGGTCGAGCGCCGCGACGCTGATGACGTTCGGTAAATCGTAATTCGACGGATAATGCGGCCGTTTGTCATTGTCGGTACTGCTGTTTCCGGCTGCGGCGACGAACAGGATCCCGGCTTCTCCGGCGGCGCGGATCGCGTCTTCGAGGGCTTTTGAATACTGCGTCGAGCCCCAAGAGGCGCTGATAACGCGGATGTTGACGCCATTGCGCTTGCGGTCGACCGCGTAGTTGATTGCCTCGATCGCGTCCTTGGTCGTCCCGAATCCGCCACGCCCAAGGAATTTGAGCGGCATTATCTCGACCTTCCAGTTGATTCCCGAAATGCCTTCTTCATTGTTGCCCTCGGCGCCGATGATCCCGGCGCAATGGGTCCCGTGACCGTTCTCGTCCATCGGATCGTTTTGATTGTCGGCCGAATTGAAACCGCGACTATCGTTCACCAATCCGAGATCATCATCCTTGTATTGCGGCAGGTTGTCCGGACGGAACCACATATTCGGCGCGAGATCCGCGTGGGTATAATCGACGCCGGTGTCGAGGACCGCGATGACGACCTTTCCGCTTCCGGTCGTTTTCGTCCAAGCCTTGATCGCCGAAAGATCGGCTTCCGCCTTTCCGCCGTCCTGACCGGAGTTCTTAAGGGCCCATTGCTCGTTGAAATAGGGATCGTTCGGGGTTTTACCGTCGGTCGGTTCGGTCGGATCGGCTTCGGCGACCGGCTTCGAAGATTCCGCAGGGTCGAGCTGGATGCGCAGATTCGGCTCGGCGTAGGCAACGAGGTCAGTCATCGCGGAGTATTGTTCGGCAACTTTTGCGGCGTCGGCGTTGTCGAGGTCATCGATCGAAAACAACCCGGAAACGGATTCGATCGAATCTTCGACGCGGTCGTTGTTCTTCGCCGCCAGTTTCTTCACTGCTTCCACGGGTACGCCGGAGCGAAACTTCACCAGAACTTCGGGTTCGCGTTCATCGCTCGAACGTTTAACGGCGATCGGTTTCGACTGCTTTTTGGTTTCGCTCCGTGTCACCGAATCGACCGGCGATGAAGCCTGCCAACGCCGGATCTGTCCCCAAACCGCCGCCATCGTGATCAAGGTCACCGCGATGCACAAATGTATCCAGATGTTATTTCGATTCATTGTTTTTACCCCAAACAATTTCGGGCCGTATGGACGGCATTCGGGTGAAAGCCAAATCCAACAAGCCCGGCATTAATCAATAACGAAATTCTTTCCCGCGAAACCGACCAAACGAAGATGCGATTTGTCGGCGCGATATTCATAAGTTTTGCCGGCGACGGATAGCTTGATCAACCAGCCCGTGGCGATCATCTGCGCCGACATCTCACCGCTGACGCCCGCTCCGAGCGACATATCGGGAAAGTCGGTCTTGACCACCGACGCGGTTTGAATCGCGCTCTCGCTGACACCGAGCCTATGTGATAGGTCGGCTCTCGCCTTCTGAACTGCAGTTTCTTCGCTTAATCGCATCTTAATCTTGTCAGCCGGAGTTAACCTCAATTCTGCTCCACGCGGGTGGATTAGTCAATAAAAATCCGGCCCCGGATCAGCGGCGTTATCCTAAATACTTCATTTGGTGATGTTTAGTTCCAAAGAAATGTTGCGGATGCGGTTGCAATGGAATACATAAGTAAATATAATCGCTTTTACTATCAGTCGGCGCGCCGGTTTGAGGCAAGCCGCAAACACGCTTATCGTAGATTAGTAACAGAGAAAGAACATAGATGAGAAGGTCGTCATTCGGACGACCTTTTTTGCATTTTCGCTCCCGTGGTCAGGCGAAATATCTCAACCAGGGCAGGGACGATGAAGACCGCGCACGCGATGCCGAGGATCGATCCGGTGACGAACCGGGTCGTGAAAGTGTTCTCCCAGATGCCGAAGATCGTCAGCGTCCAGTCGATGCCGATCGGCACCATTGCGCCAAAAAGCCAGAAACGCGGAAACGGTTCGATGATGTCGACCGGACGCAGCATCGGATAGATGGCGAATCCGGCGAGCAGGCCAAAGTAAACGCCGAAACAACGCGAGCAAACGCCGAACTTGTGGCCAAGAACGTGAAACGAACGGTCCGGCATTTGATGGCAAATGAACGAAAACGCGTTGTAGAATCCAGCACTGACGCCGTTGAAACCGGCCGCTTCGGCAACAGGTGGCAGGAGTATGAGAACGACCCACGTGAGCGCGACGATAAGCGCGCCTATCCAAACCCTTCGCGCCTGACGGCGAAAGAACTCGGCGAGTTCAATTCCGATATACTGATTCGTCATTCCAGGATTCCAAGATTCCACAATTCAGGATTCCAGATTCCAAAGGATTCCAGATTCCAGATTCCAAAGGATTCCAGATTCCAAAGGATTCCAGATTCCAGGATCCAAGATTCCAGGACCCAGGATTCCAGATTCCAAGATTCCAAAGGATTCCGGGATTCCAAAGGATTCCAGGATTCCAAAGGATTCCGGGATTCCAAAGGATTCCAGGATTCCAGATTCCAGGATTCCAAGATTCCAGGATTCCAGGATTCCAGGATTCCAGGATTCCAAAGGATTCCAAGAATCCAAAATCCAAAATCTAAAATCGAATGACCGCATCCGGACCGCCTTCGACGTGGACCGTGTCGACGAAGCGGATATGGCGTGAATCCGTCGTCATCACGACCGAGTGTGTCCGCTTTCCGGCACCGAAGAACCGCACGCCGCGGAGCAGGGCCCCGTCGGTGACACCGGTCGCGGCAAAGATGATCTTCTTGCCCGGCGCGAGGTCGTTCGTGTCGTAAATCTTGTTCGGATCCGAAATCCCCATCGACCTCAAACGCTCCATAACTTCTTCTGCCGGCGGGACTTTCGATTTATCGACACCGAGGCGTTCGGGGTCCCAAACCAATTTCGCCTGGATCTCGCCGTTCAGACATTTCATCGCCGCCGCCGTGATGACGCCTTCAGGTGCGCCGCCAATGCCCATCAGCGCGTGGATGTTCGTGCCCGCGACCGCCGCCGAAATGCCGGCCGAAAGATCGCCGTCCGAGATCAACCGAATGCGCGCACCCGACGCACGCACTTCCTGCACGAGTTGTCTGTGACGCGGGCGATCCAGACAGATGACCGTCAGATCATCGACGTCGCGTCCGAGTCGACGCGCAATGTTCTTGAGATTCTCAAGGACCGGAGCATCGATATCGACCGATCCTCGGCAGCTCGGGCCGACGACGATCTTGTCCATATAGATGTCCGGCGCGTTGAGCAATCCGCCGCGTTCGGCCGCCGCCAGTACCGCGATCGCGTTGTTTCCGCCGAGCGCGCAAAGATTCGTGCCCTCAAGCGGGTCGACCGCGATATCGACTTCCGGAAATTCGGCGCGCGCCTCGTCGGAGAACATTCCTCCGCCGAGCTCTTCGCCGATGTATAGCATCGGCGCTTCGTCTCTTTCACCCTCGCCGATCACGATCCGGCCCCTCATCGGGACCGTGTCCATCACGTTGCGCATCGCCTCGACCGCGACGTGATCGCTGTGCTTGCGGTCGCCCTGCCCCATCGTTCGCGCCGATTCGATCGCCGCGGCTTCAGTGACCCGAAGAAAATCGAGCGCCAATTCACGTTCCGCTTTAAGTTTCGTCATATAAGTTGTCCTTTAAAATAGCCTGTAAACGCGTGTTTATAACGATGGCATTGTAACACTTGTGCCTCGCGATTTGACAAGTAACGCTCAGGATATTACGGTTTTATTTTGGTTTCGAGGAGATACTTTAGGAGACTTTTTCACTGAGATGACATACGTTGTAACCGAACCTTGTGTTGACTGCAAATATACGGACTGCGCTGCGGTTTGTCCGGTCGAAGCGTTCCACGAACTGCCGGACAAATTGTTGATCAATCCCGACACCTGTATCGACTGCGACGCTTGCTTGCCGGAATGTCCGGTTGAAGCGATCTTCTCCGATATGTCGATCCCGGAGGAATATATGGGCTGGCTTGAGAAGAACGCCGAAGCGGAGAACTATCCGATCATTAGCACCAAGCAGCCGGCGTTGTACGGTTCGAGTTGCAAAGGCCAGCCGGAATAAATGCTTCGATCGAGTTTTTTTGCGAATGAAGGCGGTCTTCGGACTGCCTTTTTTGCGTAAGAATTCTCTTGTTTTGCGTCGCCCGATTGTCGTAAAATCATCTGGCGCGAAGCCTCGCTACAAATAATCAGCCATTTATTTCTGAGAACACGGCGTTTTTTGATTATCCCAAGCAAAAACAAAAAGAAGCGATAAGCGGAACATTCCTTGCGTTGGCCGTATATGACAGTGGTTGAATTTCCGTTCGACAAAAAGAACTCAAGAATGCAAGACAGCGGAGCATACAAAAAGAGAAAACGGCGAGATCCATCGGTCGACTTGGGTCTGAAAGTTCTCGTACTCTTTGGAACCCGACCTGAGGCGATCAAGTTGGCGCCCATAATACACGAATTGCGAAAGCGCTTCTTCCAGACCATCGTCGTCACGTCGAGTCAGCATCGCGAGCTCTTAAAACCGTTTCTGAAGATGCTTTGCATCGAAACCGATTTCAACCTCGGAGTGATGCGAAAGAACCAGTCGCCGAACGAGGTTTGTTCCCGTGTGCTAGCGAAACTGGACAAGATTCTTCTTTCCGAACGTCCGGATCTTATTGTTGTTCAGGGAGATACGTCGACGGCGCTGGCCGGCGCGCTGGCCGGATTCAATCGCCGCATTCCGGTCGCCCACGTTGAGGCAGGACTCCGCAGCGGGAGTATTCATAGTCCTTTTCCCGAGGAAATGAACCGGCGCGTTATCTCCCAGATCGCGGCCGTTCATTTTGCGGCGACCGAAGCGAACCGCGGAAACCTGCTTTCCGAGAACGTCGCCAGCGAACGCATCTTCGTCACCGGCAATCCGGTGGTCGACTCATTGAACGCGATCCTGAAGATGTCGAAGCCAAATCCGGAAATCGCGCGATTGCTCGAGTCCACTGAAGGGATGAAGCGGATCTTGTTGACGACTCATCGGCGCGAGAGTTTTGGCGACGTGATGGGCGACAACCTTCGCGTTCTGCGTGATTTCGTTCATCGCCATCAAGACGTCTGTCTGTTTTTCCCGGTGCATCCGAATCCGAACGTAAGGCAGGTCACCGAAGAAACGTTGGCCGGAAAGGAACGTGTGTTTCTGCTAGAACCGCTCGATTATGTTAACTTCGTGACCTTAATGAAGTCGGTTTGGTTAATTGTTTCGGATTCGGGCGGCGTTCAGGAAGAGGCGCCAAGTCTCGGTAAACCGCTGCTCGTTTTGCGTGAGAACACGGAGCGGCCGGAAGCAATACGGGCCGGCGTTGCCAAGCTGATCGGCGGAAATCCGGCTAACCTCAACCGAATGCTCGAGGAAAACTATTCTGTCGAAACGTGGATCAAGTCCGTCAGCGAGGTTGCGAATCCGTTCGGAGACGGCAAAGCCGCGCCACGGATCGTGAAGATCATCGAAGAGAGGCTTTCGAGCCTTCATCGCGGTGCAGATTCGCTTGGCGATCAGGTTCTGCAAAGCAGTTTTCATTAATATGCCCCAGCCCCATCCGAAAAATCTGCTTACCGTACTGGTCGAGGATTATTTCCACGTCGGGGCGTTCGAGAATCTGATCCAGCGCCGGAACTGGGGGAACTTCGATCCGCGATATGAGCGCAATACGCTGAAAACGCTGGATCTTCTGGACGAGTTGGAGACGCGCGCGACGTTTTTCGTGCTTGGCTGGATCGCGGAACGCAATCCGAAACTGATCCGTGAGATCACCTCGCGGGGGCACGAGGTAGCGAGCCGCGGATTCTATCATCGCGGATTGAAGAATCTGACGAACGACGAGTTTCGTGAAGACCTACGCAAATCGAACCTTACGATCGAAAACGCCGGCGGCCAAAAAGTGATCGGCTACAGGAGCGCCGAAAAGCTCAATTATCAGAAGGATTCGTGGATCTTCGACGTGCTGTCCGAAGAGGGCTTCGTTTACGATGCGTCGTTTCTTCCGTCCCGGCGCGATAACGACGCTCAACGTTTCGCGCATCAGGTTCATACCGGCGGGCGGGCGGTCTGGGAGTTTCCGTATTCGACCGCGAACGTCGGCCTCGGATTGCTGCCTATCGCCGGCGGGAACTACTTTCGGCAGATACCCTACACGCTGATGCGGCGCGCCGTACGCAATTGGACCACCGGTTTCGATCAGCCGTTCGTTATGTACTTTCACGTCTGGGAGCTCGACGCCGAACAGCCGCGAATCTCGGCCGCTTCGACCTACAACCGTATTCGACATTACCGCAAACTCGACAAGATGGAATGGATAATCAAGGAGAATCTCCGGAAATATCCGTTCACGACCGCGGCCGATTACCTCGGCCTCGAATCTGAAACAGTTGTTTCCGCCCTGGAAATGGAAACGGTTGAAACCATCCGGATTCAGACTCCGGAGCCGGGCGCCGAGAATCCGGTGACCGTCGTCGTGCCGTGTTATAACGAGGAGTCTTCGCTTCCGTATCTCGCCAACACGTTGCGCAGCGTCGGGGCGAAGCTCAACGATGCCGGCTACGCGCCGAAGTTCCTGTTCGTTGACGACGCAAGCACCGACGGAACCCTTAAGAAACTCGAAGAGCTGTTTGGCGGAAAGGAAAACGTAACTGTCGTGCGCCACGAAAAAAACCAGGGAGTCGCGGCGGGAATTCTCACCGGACTGAGAACCGCCGAAACGGAGATCGTCTGTTCGATGGACTGCGACTGCACTTACGACCCGCACGAACTCGTCCGGATGATTCCGCTGCTGACCGAAGATACGGATCTCGTCACGGCCTCGCCGTATCATCGCGACGGCGCCGTGCGGAACGTTCCGGGATGGCGTCTGTTTCTGTCGAAAGGCGCATCGTGGCTTTATCGGCGAACCCTGCGGTCGAAGCTCGATACTTACACCAGTTGCTTCCGGGTGTATCGCCGGTCCGCGGTCGTCGATCTGCCGGTTGAGGAAAACGGATTTCTCGGCGTCGCCGAAATGCTTGGCCGTCTGGATCTCGCCGGCGGGAAGATCGTCGAGTATCCGGCGGTTCTTGAGGTTCGCCTTTTCGGATTTTCGAAAATGAAGACGGCTCGAACGATTGCCGGGCATCTGCGTCTGCTGACGCGCCTCGCCAAGATTCGTATCAAATCGAAACCGTCTGCGATCAAAACTCCAGCGATTGACGAAATTTCCGACAGTTCCGTGAAATCTCGCACGAAATAGTCGTTTAACCCTTCAGAACAATCTTTAATCAAAAGGATATTTTATTGAACTATGACACCGGTAGCAGAAAAAGAGATGATCAAATTACCCTCGGATCAGGATATTTCGGGCCGCACCTTCGGCGCGGAGGAAATCGCAGCGATCACCGAAGTCCTGCAGTCGGGCGTGTTGATCACGACCAAAGGAAAGTACGGCAAGATGCTCGAAACGGCATTTGCGGAAAAGATCGGAGCTAAGTTCGCGTATGCGTGCAACTCCGGTTCGGCAGCGGTCCACGTCGCCGTGGCCGCAATCAATCCGAATCCGGGCGACGAGATCGTGACGACGTCGATCACCGATATGGGAGCGTTGACGCCAATCATCTTTCAGGGCGCGATCCCGGTTTTTGCGGACGTCGATCCGAAGACCCTGAACGTCACCGCGGAAACGATCGAACGAGTCTTGAGCGACCGCACGAAGGCGATCATTGTCACCCATCTTTTCGGTAATCCGTGCGAGATGGACGCGATTATGGAACTCGCGAATTCGCGGGGCATCCCTGTCATCGAAGACACGGCTCAGTCGTTCCTCGCGACCGTCAACGGCAAGAACGTCGGCACGATCGGCACGATCGGCGCGTTTTCGTTTCAGCAGGGCAAGCAAATGACGACCGGCGAAGGCGGGATCGTGGTCACCGACGATGAAGCGCTCGCGCGCCGTATGTACCTTTTCATCAACAAAGCGTGGGGCTACGGCGACGCCAATCCGGACCACTATTTTGCATCGTTGAACTACCGAATGACCGAACTTCAGGCCGCGGTCGCGTACGAACAACTGAAAAAACTGGATCATTCAGTTTCGCAACGCCAAAAAATGGCGGCGCTGCTCGATGCGAAGATCGCCGACATCGACGGGATCGAGTCGTACAAGCCGGCGCTGAACGCGACGATGACCTATTGGAAGTTCTGTCTGCGGGTCGATGATTCGAAGATCGAGGACGGTTCCGTCGGACTCGCAAAAGCCCTCAAGGTTTACGATGTCGCTTCGGCGCCGCGATATGTCGTTAAACCGGCCTACAAATGCCAGGTTTTCCGCGATCAGAACACGTTTGGCGACAGTCATTTCCCGTTCAATCTGGCGCGTCCCGAAGCGGTCGACTACAACGACGATAACTTTCAAGGAACGATCAAGGGCTTGCACGATGTGCTCGTTCTGCCGATCAACGAAAGATACGACGAACATCACATCGAATTCCTCGCGACTTCGATCCGCGAAGCGGTCGAGTCAATACGACGCGTTGATGCACCGAAAGCGTAATTTGCAGGTCGCCGATAACCGGAGCCATCGGGCCGCTTTTGAACGCGCGATGGAATCCGGTTCGGGCGACAGAATCACTTCCGAATCGATAAAATGGAATACCCGATGAAAACACAAGATACATACCGCGGCGACTCCGTGTCGCCGCGTCTCCGCTTCGCCTTGATCGGCGCCGGCGGAATCGCTCAGGCATATGCGCAGGCGTTTGCGCAAAGCGAGTGCTGCGAACTGGTCGCGGTTGCGGACGTACGCTCGGAAGCCGCGCAGGCGCTGGCGGAAATCACCGGCGGCAAGGCTTACGATGATTACAAAACATTGGCCGGAAACGAGACGCTCGATGCGGTGATCGTCGCAACGCCGCCGAAATCGCATCCGGAGATCGCCTGTTATTTTCTCGAGCGCGGCACCCCCGTTTTGTGCGAAAAACCGCTGTGCCTGACCGTTGCCGAAGCCGAAACGATGATCTCGACGGCAGAGAAATCGAACGTTCTGTTCACGATGGCGTCGAAATTCCGATATTGCGATGACGTCATCAAGGCCAAAGGGATAGTCGCCTCGGGAATCCTCGGGGACGTGATCCAATTTGAGAACGCGTTTACGGCGAAAGTCGATATGTCGAAACGTTGGAACTCCGATGCGGAGATCTCCGGCGGCGGCGTGCTGATCGACAACGGTACGCATTCGGTCGACATCATCCGTTATTTCCTCGGTCCGATCGACGCCGTTCTCGCCGTCGATGCGGGCGGCACGCAGGACCTGGCGGTCGACGAGAACGTCAAGATGTTCGCGAAAACGAAAAACGGAGTTACGGCGAGCGTCGATCTGACGTGGGGCATCAATAAAGAACTGCCCTATTTCATCAGCATTTACGGAAACGGCGGAACGCTCCACATCGGTTGGCGAGAATCGAAGTACAAACTCAACTCGTCGCCCGACTGGACGGTTTTCGGTTCCGGCTACGACAAGGTAGCGTCTTTCAAAGGCAAGATCGAGAACTTCTCCAAAACGCTTCGCGGACGGGAAGATCTTCTGATCAAACCCGCCGACGCGCTTGCCTCGGTTCAGGTGATCGAAGCGGCGTACAAATCGTTGAAGCAAAATCTCTGGCAGCCGGTGATTGAGTTGAACAACGTCGCGGCGAGATAGTTTCGGATTTCGGATTTGTGATTTGTGATTTGCGATTGGAATCCCGAAATCCCCAATCCCCAATCCCGAAATCCCAAATCCGAAATCCCCAATCCCAAATTGAAATGCCCAAAATTCATCCGACAGCAATCATCGAAGACAACGTCGCCATCGGCGAAGGCACGAGCGTTTGGGACAACGTCCATATCCGTCACGGTGCGTCGATCGGCGAGCAATGCATCGTCGGTGAAAAATCTTACATCGCCTACGACGTGAGGATCGGCGATCGGGTCAAGATCAACGCGATGGTCTATATTTGCGCCGAGGTGACGATCGAAGACGGCGTGATGATCTCGGCCTCGACCACGTTTACCAACGACCGTTTCCCGCGCGCGACGTTTCCCGACCTGAAAACGCTGCGGCCGTCCGAACCTGACGAGCACACGCTGAAGACTCTCGTTCGTGAAGGCGTGACGATCGGTGCCGGGTGCACGATCGGCAACGATCTCGAAATCGGGCGCTGGGCGATGGTTGGAATGGGCTCGCTCGTCACCAGATCGGTGCCGGATTTTCATCTCGTCATCGGCAGTCCGGCGCGCTCGATCGGAGCCGTCTGCAAATGCGGACAACTGTTTCATAGGTTCGACGGCGACTCGAAGCGAGTTGAAAGGGCTTGCGAATGCGGTCTCGAATATATGATCGATGACCAGAAGGTGCGCGAAATAGAGGAGTGATCCTTCGAAATAGATCGCGGATAGTGGAAAGCTGATAGTTCGATTCGCGACTATCAGCTTTCAACTATCAGCTAAGCACTATTCCGGCAGGTGCCGATTTTGATGGTTGAACAAAAGCCCCAAATCCAGACTGAAGAATCCGCGATCGCGGTCGTGGGATCCGGTTTTCTGGGTCTCACGACCGCACTGCGGTTGTCCGAAGCGGGACATCGCGTAACGGTCCTCGAAGCGGCGCCGGAAATCGGCGGTTTGGCGAGCGCGTGGCGGATCGGCGACGTCGTCTGGGACCGGCATTATCACGTAACCCTATTGTCTGATTCGTTTACGCGGAAGATCGCAAGCGAGATCGGTCTCGGAGATGAATTTGAGTGGGTCGAGACGAAGACCGGGTTTTACACCGGCGGCGAACTCTATTCGATGTCGAACACGCTTGAATTCCTCCGCTTTCCGCCGCTCGGGCCGGTCAGCAAATTAAGGCTCGGCGGGACGATCTTTTTCGCCTCGCGGGTGAAGGATTGGAAGGCCCTCGAAAAGGTCAGTGTCGAAGATTGGCTGACGCGGCTTTCCGGCCGCAAAACGTTCGACAAGATGTGGCGGCCGCTGCTTAAAGCAAAACTCGGCGAGGCCTACAAGGAAACAAGCGCGGCATTCATCTGGGCGACGATCCAACGGATGTACGCGGCGCGGAATTCAGGTTTGAAACGGGAAATGTTCGGCTACGTCCGCGGCGGTTACGGCCGCGTCCTTGAACGTTTCGGCCAGGTCCTGCGGGAACGCGGAGTCGAGATCAAACTCGCCGCGAAGGTTACGGAAGTTCGGAGATCGGAATCCGGCGAATGGACCGTCGCTCTCGACGATCCGGAATCCGATGTTCCGATGCCGAGATTCTCTCAAGTGATTCTTACCTGTCCGTCGAACGTTGCCGCGAAGATCGCGCCGCAGTTGAGCGGCGATGAGAAATCGAAACTTAGAGGCGTCGAATATCAGGGAATCGTTTGCGCTTCGGCTTTGTTGAAGAAATCGATCTCGCCGTATTATGTGACGAACATTACCGATGAAACGCCGTTTACGGGCATTATCGAAATGTCGGCCCTGGTCGATAAAAAGGAGTTTGGCGGAAACGCGCTCGTTTATCTGCCGAAGTATGTCGCGCCGGATGATGAATTGTTCGAAAGGTCGGACGCGGAGATCGAAGAGACTTTCATCGCCGCGCTCGAGCGGATGTATCCGCATTTTTCGCGCGGCGACGTCATCGAATTCAAGGTCTCTCGCGTGCGGCAGGTCTTTCCGCTGCCGATCTTGAATTATTCGGAGAAACTGCCGCCGATCGCGACATCGCTCGACGGATTGTTTATCGTCAATTCGTCGCAGATCACGAACGGCACGCTGAACGTGAACGAGACGATTCAACTGGCGGAGAGGTTTTGCTCGGAGTTCCGACTTCAGGAGGTGCGGGCCGCCTGAAGGCGGAACTCCGAGCAACTCAAAAGATGATTGCAAGTTTAAGTTTGGACCTCGATAACAAGTGGTCCTATATGAAAACTCACGGAGACGCCGGGTGGGAGAATTTCCCGTCGTATCTCGACGTGTGCGTTCCGCGGGTACTTGAGTTTTTGAAACAACGCGATTTGAAAATCACGTTCTTCATCGTCGGCCAGGACGCGGCGCTCGACAAAAATCGCGAGGCTCTGGCTCGGATCTCCGCGGCCGGGCACGAGATCGGCAATCACAGCTTTCGCCACGAGCCGTGGCTGCATCTTTATTCGAAACAAGAACTTATCGAAGAATTCGAGAAGACGGAATCGGCGCTCGAAGCAGTTGCCGGTGTTCGGCCGGTAGGATTTCGCGGTCCCGGATACAGCCTCTCACCGACCGTGCTCGAAGTTCTCGCCGAGCGCGGATACGAATACGATTGTTCGACGCTCCCGACATACATCGCACCGCTCGCGCGTGCCTACTATTTTTTCAGGTCGCCCGAGATGTCGGACGAGGAGCGCGAGAAACGAAAAAAACTATTCGGGAAGTTCTCCGACGGGTTTCAAAGCCTGAAGCCGTACAGATGGAAGATCGGCGAGCGATCGATCACCGAAATTCCGGTGACGACGCTTCCGCTTTTCAAAACGCCGGTCCACGCGAGTTACCTGATCTATCTTTCGACGTTTTCGAAGTTTGCGGCGCGCGCTTACTGGAGAACGGCGCTTGCAATGTGCAAGGCAACCGGGACGGAACCGAGTCTGCTGCTTCATCCGCTCGACTTCCTGTCAGGCGAGGACGCGCCCGAACTCAAGTTTTTTCCGGCTATGGATCTGGCGATCGAGAAGAAACTGGAGTTTGTCAGCGAGATGCTCGAAAGCTACACCAATAGTTTTTCGGTAACGACGATGCGTGAACACGCCCGAGTCGCGTCGGAGCGCGACCTGCGCGTGAGGTATGAGTAACGCCTTCAGGCGTGAAGAACGATGGGCACAGTTCGAACCGAGGTCAGATCAGGATTGCGCGCCACGCTCACGGCGCTGATGATCGAACTGCGTCCGATGGAATGGTCCAAGAATCTTCTCGTCTTTTCGGGATTGATATTCTCGAGGTCGCTGACCGATGCGCACAACGTCGCGATCAGTTTCGCCGGTTTCCTGCTTTTTTCCTGCGCGAGCAGCGGCGTTTACCTTTTTAACGATCTTTGCGACATCAAGGAAGACCGCGAACACCCGGTCAAGCGGCACCGTCCGCTCGCCTCGGGCGCGCTCGACCTGAATCTGGCGCGCATCGTGATGATCCTGCTCTTTGCCGCCGCGACCGCCGGCGCGCTTTGGTTGAGCCACGGTTTCGCCGTCATCATCGGCGTCTATCTCGCAACTTGCCTTGCTTACTCGATCAAGTTGAAGGACATTGTGATCCTTGACGTGATCCTGATCGCTTCCGGGTTCGTGCTTCGCGCTATTTCCGGTGCGATCATCATCAATGTCGACGTTTCCGAATGGCTCGTTCTCTGCACCTCGATGGTCGCGCTGCTGGTCGGCTTCGGAAAGCGCCGCCACGAACTGGTGTTGCTCGCAGAGACCGCCGAGAGCCACCGGCGGAGTTTGAGCGATTACTCGATCGGCTTTCTCGATTCGATAATGAACATTTGTGCCGGTGCGGCGGTGTTGACCTATGCGCTTTATACTCGCGCCGAACAAACGGTCGAGCGCGTCGGCTCGCGCGGGATGCTTCTGACACTCCCATTCGTTGTTTACGGCGTCTTTCGGTATCTATTTCTGATACACAAGCGCGAGGCGGGCGGCGATCCGGTCCAGATACTTTTTCGCGACCGTCCGACAATGTTGAATTTGCTTCTGTGGGTCTTGGCGGCGGGACTCGTGATCTACTTGCCGAAATTGCTGTGAACCGACGACTTACGTATATCTTGGCGGCGATTTTTGTGATCGGGGCCGCAGTTCGTCTCGCGGATGTGCTGCGGCCGATCGAAAGGTCGTTGTGGCGGGAATCGGACGTCGGCGCGGTCGCGCGGAATTTTGCGACCGAGTCGTTGAACATCTTCTATCCGCGAATCGACTGGCGCGGAACGTCGCCGGGTTACGCCGAAATGGAGTTTCCACTTTACCCTTTCATCATCGCGGTGACCTACAAGTTGTTCGGTGTCAACGACGTTTTAGGTCGCGTCTGGGCGTTGGCCTTCTCGCTTTTGACGTTGTTGGTCTTCTTCAAACTTGCACGCGAATACCTCGACGGTCCGGGCCTCGTCGCCGCGGCCGCGTTTTTTGCCTTCAATCCGTTGATCGTCGAATTTTCGACATCGATTCAGCCGGAAGGGTTGATGTTGCTCTTTTACCTTGCGAGCGTATTGTTCTTCGTACGGTGGATCGACCGCGAGCGCGACGGAGATTTCGCCTGGGCTGCGCTTTTTACGGCGTTGGCGCTGCTCGCAAAAATGACGGCGGGCCATATCGGACTTCTGTTCGCGTTTTGGCTTTTGCGAAAGCACGGATTCGGAGTTCTTTCGCGCTGGCGGGTTTGGATCTTCGGCGCGGTCAGCCTGGTTCCGGCGGCGGTCTGGTACATTCACGCCAAAGGACTCTGGAAAGCATACGGAAACTCGCTCGGCGTTTCGAACGAATATCACTGGATCGGCGCTGATTTTTTTACGAATCCTTATTTTCTCAAGGGGATTTTGGGTTCCGAGATCTTCTGGGTTTGGTCCTTGGGCGGATTCATCATCGGATCATTCGCCCTGATCGTCGCGTTTCGCGAACGCGCTGTCCGCGATGCGCTGGTTTGGACCGCGGCCTGTTTCATCTTTTACATTATCGCGGCGCGAACCGCGGCCGACGATTGGGCGGCGTATTATCACATTTTCTCGGTTCCGCCGGCGGCGCTCCTTTTCGGGGCCGGAATTCGCGAATTGATTCGTTTTGCGGGCCGCTTCGCGGATAATTTCAGTGCCAATTCGGGCTTGGTGAATTTGTCAAAGGTCGCCTTGATGCTTGCATTTGCGTTCGTGGCGCTGATCGTCTTTGCTGTGGATGTGCGCCAGATCCGCGCCCGGTTTCTCGAAAACCGCGTCACTGATCCGAGCTACGTATGCGCTACAAGGATCAAACCGCTAATTGCCGAACCGGGATTGATCCTCGCCTCTGGCGACCGTTGCTTTGATCCCGACGGTTACGAGGTTGCGTACAATGCGTCGTTTATGTTCTATTGGCTGGACCGCAAGGGATTCAATGTTTGCGTCGAAGAACAGTCGGTCGCGAAAGTCCGTTCGATCGCCGGCGATGGCGCGAAGTATATGGTCGGACAAAGGTATTATATGAAACAAAAACCGGGATTCGAGGAAGCGCTTCGGCGCGAGTTTCCGGTTGTCGCCGAATGCGATGAGATCGTCGTTTTCGACTTGAGAAAGTAAGATCAGTGACCAATCAACTCTGTCCGCTGTGCCGTTCCGATTCGAAATTCGCCTTTGAGGCGAAGGGATATCCGTTGCACGATTGTCTCGCGTGCGGCCATCGATTTGCCGTGATCGCCGCGGGCGAGCAGCACGTTAAAGAGGTCTATGACGACTCGTATTTTTCCGGCGGCGGCGCCGGCTATTCGGACTATCTCTCCGAGGGCGAAATGCTCAATCTGCGCGGTCGGATGTACGCCCGAAAGATCGCAGGAGTTGCTCCCGCAAAAGGGAAGATGCTGGATGTCGGCGCGGCGGCCGGATTCATTCTGCGCGGATTCGTCGATTCCGGTTGGCAGGGAACCGGCCTCGAGCCGAACGCCCAGATGGCGAAATTCGGCGCGACGACGCTCGGGCTTCACATTCGCAAGGGATCTCTCGAATCGTTTCGGACGCGGGACAGATTCGATCTGATCTCGATGATTCAGGTCGTGGCCCATTTTTACGATCCGCGCGCCGCGTTCGAACGCGCGCGCGATCTGTTGACCGACGATGGGCTTCTGCTGATCGAGACCTGGAACCGCGAATCGATTTCGGCGCGTTTGTTCGGCCGGGCCTGGCACGAGTATAGTCCGCCGAGCGTTCTGCAGTTCTTTTCCGAAAAAGGGCTTACCGGATTTCTTGAGGGAATCGGATTCCAAAAGGTAGCCGGCGGCAGGCCGTCGAAAAAGATCTCCGGCGCGCACGCGCGTTCGCTTCTGAAATATCGGATCGGCGACTCGTTCCTGCTCAAATTGATTCCTGAAAAGTTGAATTTTCCATATCCGAGCGAGGATCTGTTTTGGGCTGCGTACAGGCTTTTGCCGCGGGAACGCAAGGATGCGGAGGCAGTTTGAACGACGAACGTGTGCAGAATCGATCTCCGCTCCTCGGCGTCTCGGCCGCGATGCTCGCCCATTTGATGATCGCGGTTCCGCTCGCGTATTTTCTCAATATCTGGGTCGACGAGGCCTCGACGCTCTACACCACCGAACGCGGACTTGTTTTTGCGTTTCAGAATGCGCTCGCCGACGAAAAACAGGCGCCGCTTTATTTCTGGATGTTGAGCGTGTGGCGCGAGTTGAGCGGTTCGATATTCTTTGCGCGGGTCTTTTCGATCATTTGCTCGCTCGCGGCGATTCGTCTTTTTACGCGCTCGCACGCCGGTTCTTTGACGAGCGACCGGCGTTTTTCGTTACCCTGCTCTTCGCGCTTCATCCGTTTTTCATATGGGCGAGCGTCGAGATCCGCGTCTATTCGCTCGTGATCTGTCTGTCGCTGATCCTCTTGAACCTATGGTTTTCGACCTATTTCGATTCGACCGACGGACGCATCCAGCGAAGCTCGAATCTGACATTTCTCGCCGTCGCGGTCGTTTCGCTCTACACCAATTATTATCTCGGGTTCCTGCTCGCCGGACTTTTCGGATCGCTGGTGATCACCCGCAAGTGGCGCGCGGCGGCGGCCTATTTTTTCAACATGATCGCGGCCGGGATCGTTTTCGCGCCGCTGATCTGGGCCGTGGTCTCGCAATTCGCGGCCAACACGGTCGCGTTCCAAACCGAGCGCAGCCTCGTCGTCGGATTGCAGCTTTTGTGGAACACGTTTCTCACCTTTGCGATGCCGACCGAGATCTATCCGCTCGAACAGATCTCGACCGTTTCGCTGATTCGCGTTTGGTTCGTGCGAATCGCGGCGGTGATATTGATCGCGCTGGTGATTCGCAAGCGACGCGAAATTCTTGACGGCAAATTGGTCGCGATCGGGGTCACGGCGGCAACGATCGGCGCGTACTTTTTGGTCGCGTACCTTCTGCTCGGCGAAGTGTATGTTGCGATCCGGCACGCTGCGGTGTTGTTTGCGCCGCTGGTTCTGATGCTCGCCGTCGTGCTCAACCGTCTTTTGCCGGCGAAGGCCTGGCCGTTGATCCTGTTGATCTATCTCGCGCTGTTTTCGTATTCGCTGACGATGCTTTATCCGAATCTCGCGAAACGCGGCGACTGGGCGCGAGTCGGCGCGTTTCTCGAGCAAAACGAGCGTCCGAACCAGCCGATCATCGTCTTTACGACATTCGACGCGCTCGCGTTGCCTTATCATTATCGCGGCGTCAACCGGATCTTCCCGGACGAAAGGTATTTTGACTGGGAGATCGAGGCTCCGGCCGGAACCTCGGAAGCCTGGCGTCGGCAAACCGAGTTTATCTTGTCCGAGATCCCGTCCGAGGCCGGAGAGATCTGGCTTTTGACGAACGAAAAATGCGATGTTCGCGAATCGTGCCGTCCGTTGGAGAATTTCATCGAACAGAATTACACTATTGAACACGAAAAGAGTTTTTATCTTGAGAAGGCCCGCTTGCTGAGGAAGAAAAAATGATCGAATCGATTGACCCGAAACTGATGAACAAAACGGCCGTCCGTTGCGCGGAATGCGACCGCGAGATGGACCATTACAATACGTTTGTCGGTCCCACGAATGAAGCCCGCACGGTGTGCTGGGAATGCCTGATGCGCGAAGAGAAGGGATTCTTCGCGAAACGTGATTTTCACAGAACTTCGCGACGCGGCGTGATCCCCCGTTGAATTTCTGATTCGCGATTTGTGATTTCGGATTTGACCCTCTGAAATGATAAGAACGATCACTGAATATCCCGCTCCCGTCCTCGGTGACGTCGGAATGCCCGTCGAAAAATTCGATGAGGACCTTGCCGCGCTTTGCGCCGATATGTTCGAAACGATGTACAACGCCGAGGGCGTCGGGCTTGCGGCTCCGCAGATCGGGCTGAATCTTCGCCTTTTCGTGATGGACTGCGACGGCGTAAAACTCGTCGCCGCGAATCCGGAGATCATCGAAACGAGCGGCGAGCAATCGGGTCAGGAAGGATGTCTTTCGGTCGGCAAGGTCCCGGCCGTCGTCGTAAGGCCGATGAAGGTCAAACTCCGCGCTCAGGATGAGAAAGGCGAATGGTTCGAGCGCGAGGCCGAGGGCTACGCCGCCCGCGCGTTTATGCACGAGACCGATCATTGCAACGGCAAACTCTTCATCGATCACCTCCCGAAAATGCGCCGCGATATGATCGTCAAGAGTTTCAAGAAGCGAAAGTCCTGGTGAATTCGATTCCGTCAGCTGCGAGCTGTCGGATTTTAGCTGTTCGAGAAGATCCTGCATTTGTGAAAAACGGTTTTTTGAATCGGGCAAGCATCAAAGGTGAGGAAGAATCAATGAGGTTCCCATTTTCTTATTGGAGTTGGTTACAGCGATTGGGGATTTGGATTCTCGGCATGACATTCGCTCTCGCTGTTTTTGGTCAGACCAAGACGGACTTGGCTTCAAATCAGTATTTGCAGCTTCTTGGGCAACTCCCTGAAACGCCATCGATGAAGCAGATAGAAGATGCGAAAGAACGGGGTGAGGCATTCCACAAGGCTGAAATCGGAAAGCTCGACGACGGTTCAGAATCAAGGAAGAGGGCGGATCTTCTGTATTCGATTTTTTTGAAGCAACTTTTGGCGCGCTCGTTTGTTGCTGAATTTGCGGCACCCATGAGTCTGAAGGTGAAATGGTTCTACTTGCGCGATGGGTTGATGCGGGAAACCCGCGGGCTGCTGGAACCAACTGTCGCCTACTACTCTGCGCTCGGTCGCGATTCGCGCGAGGCGGCATTGGCCTTCTTTGAATTCGCCGATTTCGATGAACGCCACCCGTTGCGGGACAATCGATCTCCTTCGCTTCGCAAGATGCTTGATCGACTTGCCAAAGACCGCGATTTTTACACCCGGTCACTCGAGATCAGCGAAAGGATCAACGGTCCCCAAGATGAACTCTTTTTGGTGACTCTTTTTAATCTTGCAAATAACCTTTTCAATTGCGCGGAATTTGAACTTTTTATTCCGGTCATCGAAAAATTCTTGCTGAATGTGGAAAAGAACCTTGGCCGCAATTGGGAAAGTGTTGTGCACGGATTGCGCCTTTTGGCGGCGACCAAAGACGCAATTGGGTTGACTGCCGAAGCGAATGCCATTCGTGAGAGAATTCTTAGGCTCACAAAAACAACAGATGAAGCTTCTCTTGCAATCATCAACCTTAGCGCACGTGCGTTGGACTTTGGCTATAAAGGAATGAATTCAAAAACCGGTGTGGTGCGCCTGGAGGCGATACGTTACATGCGACAATCGTCGAATTCGACGAATCAGATCCCGGAAAAATCGGGCAGCTTACCGGACGACGCGGCTCTCCCAGATTCAATATTGGTACTTATCAAGCTGGATGAGGACGGTAATGTCACAAACGCTAACGCCCAGGCCGACAATGTCAAACTGAAGACGAAAGCGGAAACGGAGGTTTCGAAATGGCGTTTCCGACCATTTGAATCAAACGGAACGAGGCGAGCACTGTCGGGTTTTGTTGCTTTTCATTTCTGAGAATTTGATTCGGAGCGCCCGAGGCGATCAGCAACTTGCGCCAAGTTCAAACACGCCGAGATACAGACTTTCATCCTCAATCTCAAAACGGGTCGCGAGATGCCCCCAAGTTCCGTCCGCCTTCAACCGGTAGCCATCGCTGTTCGGTTCAAATCCATCGACCGTGAATTCGCCGAACGTGTCGGTCGTCGTTCTAGCGATCTCTGATCCGTCGCGTTCGATAACAACTTCGACACCGGACGCGCATTCTTCGACGCCATCGACTGAATGAACCAGAGTTCCGGCAACAAAGCATCTGTTGAACAAATGCAGGTTTTTGTAGTAGACACGCGGCCGCGTTTCCAATTGCGGTTCGAGGACCTCGAGGCCTTCTTCGGCCCGGATTCGATCCATCTCTTCGTCCTCGACCTTGACCGAACGGCAGACGTCCATCGGGCACGCCTGCTCGAGTCGCGTTCGGTTCCAGCCTTCGTCGAGCAAATGCGCGTCGAAGGGCCAAGCCTGCGGGATTTGCTCGTCTTCGTTCCACGACACGGCTCCGTACGGGCAGGCGTCCACGATCTGTTTCTGGCCCTTTGCCTTCACCGGGTCGATGATCACGATCCCGTCCGAGCGTTTTCGAACCGCGCCGCCGTCGGCCGCCTCCATACAGGGCGCGTTGTCGCAATGGTTGCACATTACAGGCAGGAAGTTCGCGCGGACGATCGGGTAAGTGCCGCGTTCCTTGCGGCGGATGTCGAGCCAGTTATGGCCTTGCGACGGTTGCGCCGCCGAGATCCCCGGGAATTCGTTGCCGACGTATTCGTCTTTCACCGCCAGAAAGCAGAGGCGGCAGTTGTCGCAACGCGCAACATCGACGATCATATTCCACTTCTTGGCCATCAGTTTTTCTCCATCGGCTGCCAGGTATCGACGCCGGTCCATTTTTCAACCTCGATCAGCACCGCGTTGGGCTTGATCCCGTGCCCTTTTTTGGTGATCGACCCTTTCGGATTCAGCATATTCACACAGCCGCCGAGATCGGTCGATCGCCCTGGTTCACCGACCGGATGGTATTTGGCCGAACCGGAATAGGCGCTTATGACGCCCGGCCGGAGCCGTTCGGTGACCTGAGCCGCACAGACCACTGAAGCGCGGTTGTTCCACAAGCGGATCAAGTCATCGTCCTTGATGCCTCTCGCGTCGGCGTCCTTTCTGCTCATCCGTGCGACAAGGTAGTAGCGCCCGTCCTTCAAGACGCGATGTTCGCGGACATCGTTGAGGCTGCTGCCCTCGTCGTCGCCCATCACGTGATAGGCGTAGCGCGTGTGCGGCGTCTGAAGTTTCAGCGGAAAATCGGCGAGTTCCGGATTGCGCGACGGATCCTCGTAGGACGGCATATATCGATTGAGCGGCGGACGGTCCGGATCGTCGATCTTTTTGAGCGACTCGGCGACGAACTCGAACTTGCCCGACGATGTCTGCAGACCGCCGAGATATTCGCCGACATAGTCCGATGGAAGCGGATACGGCTCGGGCGTGTCCTTCTTTCGGCCCTCGTAAAACCAGCGGTTTGCGGTCGGCGCGCGTGCTGTTTCAGGATCCGGTGGAACAACGAAGTAGCCTTTTTTGAGGAACTGCCGCCACGAGATGTGCTTCGACAGATCGGAGGAGTAGAACACGCGCTTGCACCAGTCGAGTTCAGAGGTGCCGCCTTCTGAGTAAACCGCTCCGAGTCCAAGTTTCTCGGACACCGCGAGGAAGATCTCGTAGTCGGACTTCGACTCGCCGAGCGGCTCGATGCACTTGTGCTGCAAAGAGATCACGCGATGATTGTTCATCGAGTACATATGGTGCACGTATCCGGCGCCGACGTTGTACCACTCGCCGATATCCCATTTCTCAAAGATCGTGCAGGCGGGAAGTATGATGTCCGAGAACGGCGTCTCGCCCTCGTGCCAGACCGATTGGTTGACGATGAACTTGAGGCTTTCGTGCTGATATGCGCGTGCCCAGCGGTTTCCGCCGACCATCGTGCCGAAAAGCTGGCTACCGTACTTGTAGAGCATTTCGACGCGGGCGTGGCCGGGCGATGGGTAAAAGAACGGGAAAAACTGGCCCTGAACGGACGAAACGTCGGTGAGGTATCCCTGCGCCTTGCCCTCGGTAATCGCCTCGGGAAACCAGATCCGCGGGATGCTTTGACGCACGGTGCTCATCGTCACGATGTGCGGCATTCGCTGGTAGTTGTTGGCCGAATTCGCGCTGAAAGCGAGATCGCCCGAGATGCTGCCCTCGCCGTAGCCGGGGAAGTAGAAGTTGAAATCGAGCGGCGTTCCGAACTGGAGATTGCCGAAGTTGACGCCCGGACGTCCCCAGCCCTGCATCGCCGCGAGGATCGTCATCATCCGCGCCCACTGCATTCCGGTCGCGGTGCGTCCCGCGCCACCGACGCCGCATCCCCAACTGCCGGCGCCGAGATACGTCTTCTTCGAGCCCCACTCGCGCGCCAGGGCGCGGACGTCGCGGGCGGGAATGCCGGTCTCGGCCTCTTGCCATTCGGGCGATTTCGGCACGCCGTCGCTTGCGCCGAGGATATGGTCTTTCCATTCGTCGAATCCCGTTGTACGGTTCGTTACGAAGTCCTTGTCGTACAAATCCTCTGTGATCCAGACGTGGCAGATGGCCTGCGCGAGCGCCGGGTCGGTCCCGGGCCGCGGTGCGATCCATTTTCCGCCGACGTGCGCCGCGGTGTGGTTCAAATACGGATCGATGTGGACCATCTTGATGCCGAGTTCTTTAGCCCACTCGCGCCGCTGCGATCCCTCGTAGCCATAGGTCGTGTCCGGATCGCTCGACCAGAAAACGATCATCTCGGCTTCTTTCAGGCAATCTTCGACGGTTCCGTAAAATTCCGGACATCCGAGCCGCAAACTGTTGCCCCAATGATGCATCGCGCCCCAGAACCAGCCCTCCCAACTGTCGGGGCTGTGCATCAGTTTCGTGACTCCGATCAGATTCCAGAAGCGGTTGAAGGCGCTCAGATAATGCCCGAGGTTGCCCCATTGATGGTGCGAGCCGTGATCGACCGCGATCGCGCCCGGGCCGACCACCTTGGCGCGCTTGATCTCGCTCGATACAATTTCCAACGCTTCGTCCCAGGTGATGCGCTCGAACCCGGACTTTCCGCGATTCTGCGGATTGCGTTCGCCGTTCGGGTCGAAATCGACCCGCTTCATCGGGTAGAGAATTCGCCCTTTCGAGTACAACATCGACTTCTGGCACATTCCGTGGGCGGCCAGCGACGTCCGACGCGCCGGCGTGAACGTCTTCCCGCGAGCGGTGATCGACCACGGTTCCGCATCGTCGTCATCGAAATCGAGCGGGGTCGTGCGGATAACCTTGCCGTCCTTGACGTAAACGAAGATCGGCCCGCCGTTGGTTCCGCTCGTGTAGCGCGTGACGCCGTTACCGACGTCGGTGCCGTATTTCCAGGTTATCGACTCGAGTTGCGCCAGCGTCCGCAGAAACCAGACGGCGAGTTCGTCGGGGCCGTGCAGTACGATCTTGAAGTTTTTGGCGGCGTCGATCCGCTCGAGCAGGTCGAAAGGCGGTGTGAGAAAGCTTTTCGCGATCGCCTTGTTCTTGAAGTCGATCGTAATATCGGGACGCTCGTGGATGCCACGGGCGGACGAGATCTTGCCGTTGTCGAGGCTGATCCAGCGGCCCTCGGGCTTATCGCGCAATCTGAACTGCGCGACGAGATTCCTCTCTTTCAAGCGCGCCGCGTACTTGGGGTAAATCTGCGAAGCGACCCGCATCGCCTGCGGAATGCCCCACAACAGGATCGAAAGATTCATATCAAACTCCAGATAACGACGCCGCAAGAAGCGTCGTAATAAAGGTCTCGTCAGGCTGCGGCGACCCAAAGCCGTCCGAGGCATTTGCGAAGCGCGCCGAGCAACACTTGCCGCTCGGCGGGATCGAGATCCGTGAACAGCTCGCGGTTGGCGTTCATTCGCGCCTCGTCAAGAGCGTCGATGATCCGTCGTCCGTCGTCCGTGACAAACAGCCGTTTGCGCCGGCGGTCTCCGGCCTCCTCTTCCTGCCGTATCAGACCGCGTTTCAGGAGCTGGGTAACCAAGACACTGATGCTGGCGCGCGAAACGCCCCTTGCAAGAGCGATTTCCGATCCCATAATGCCGGCGCCGTTCGATCGTTCGGGAAGATGTGCAGGCAAAGGAAAATTCGGATCGCCGGCGATCTGCAGCAATACGAGCCACTGTTGGGTCGTCAAGGCCGCGCCCGCCGCTACTTCCTCGCCGAGTTTGCTCAATTGGTTGGCGAGATCGAAGAACGTCAGGACCAGCGTTTCCTCGACGGATGCTCCGTTTTGCAGGGTCAGCTCCATTAGTTAGATACTTTAATCATTAAAATAATTAATTGTCAAGAGTTTTCGAACGCATCAAATGGAAAACGATTTGGACCCGCGTTTGCCATACAAAAAACCGCGTTATTTGAATTTGAGACAATTGAGATTTCGGATCTAAGTTGGCAAAGACAGCACACCCGATGCCCGACCTACGCCGCCGGTGTTTCGCTTGAGTTCCGAATCGAGAGCAGCAACACGGCAGCGGCGATCGAGATCGATGCGCTGATCAGGAATGCGTATTGCGCGCCGAGGTATGTCCACAACGCGCCGAAGATCAATGATGCCGGGAAGACTGTGATCGAAAAGGCGAGATTGTAGAAACCGAATGCCGTGCCGCGTTTTTCCGGGGCGCCGACGAGATCCGCGACGAACGCTTTTTCGACGCCTTCAGTCAACCCGAAATACGCGCCGTAAATGATGAACAGCGCCCACGCCTGCCACGACTCGGTAACGAAAGCAAATCCCGCATAGACGAATGCATAGATCACCCAGCCGGTAAAGATCAGTGTTTTCCGGCCGAACTTGTCCGACAGATCGCCGCCGATCAGCGAAAAGACGACCTTGCTGAAATGGAGCGCCATCCAAAGAAGCGGCAGAACGGCGACGGCGACGCCGGATTGCTCGGCCCGCAAGAGCAGGAACGCGTCGGTCGAATTCGAAAGCGTGAAGAGCGCGATGACGACCAGAAACCGTTTGAAATTTCCGTCGAATTCGTTGATTGACAGCTTGATCTTGCTATTGGAATCGACGTCCGTCGGTCGCGGTTCTTCTTTGACGAAAAACGCGATCACGAAGAGTCCGAGGATCACCGGCGCGGAAGCGAACAAGAATACCTGACTGTAATCCCGCGCAGACGGCTGGCTCGGATTATCGGCGAGCAGAAACAAAAGCACCGATGCGCAAATCGGCCCAAAGACAGCGCCGAGATGATCCGCCGCGCGGTTGAAACCAAATGCCAGTCCGCGTTTTTCGGGCGCGACGGAGCCGGCGATCAGTGCGTCGCGCGGAGCTCCGCGAATCCCTTTGCCGACACGGTCTGTCAGCCGCACGAACAAGACCTGCGGCCAGCTCGTGGCGAACGCGAGTATCGGACGCACGACGCCGGCAAGCGAATAGCCGACGAACACAGGGAGTTTCCGCGAGTTGAATTTGTCGCTGAAATAACCCGAAAAGAGCTTCAGGAACGCCGCCACAGACTCGGCGAAGCCTTCGATAACTCCAATCGCGAACGGCGATGCGCCGAGTGTCAGCGCCAGGAAAGCCGGCAAGAGCGGATAGATTATCTCGCTCGAAGTGTCGTTGAACAGACTGACGAGGCTCAGCGCGAAGACGTTGCCGGAGAGTCCCCGGTAGCGCGAGAAGAATGATTTGAGCCGTTTGAGCATCGCGGGATCAGCGCGGACGCGTCGTTGCGGGTTTTGGCGCGGCGTCTTTCGAGCCAGAGCCGAACATCAGAAGCGCGACGCCGCCAACGAGCGCGATCAGCAGAATGACGGCGACGATCACCATCCGAAACGCCATCTTGACCGTTCTCTTAAGCATTTTGAATGCAACAAACGCCGCCAGCGCGACGACGACAAAGAAGACGACACCGGCAATCGTTCCCGTGGTTCCGATTTGAAGAAGAATTATCATTTGAAAACTCCGAATCGATCGAGAACCGGATTCAGGCGCTCGATCCTCATCCATCAGCTAATCCGCAAACTCCTTCCCGCGCTCTTCCAACGCGCGTTCGATCTGTTCGACGTCTTGTTCGCTCAACGCCGTTTCCTGTGTCGGAATGGCGAATTCCTCATCGGCCCACGCGCCGAAGTCGAGCAGTTTGCATCGTTCGGTGCAAAACGGCCGGAATTCGTTGCCATCATACTCGATACGTTTTCCGCAGGTTGGACAGGTTACTAACGGCATAATTTCAGACTGAAAGATTACCATATTCCGCGCTGTTCGGACGAAAGCGTATCAATATCTGCAATTGACATCCGCTGAAGCCAGCGAACAATTTGACGCCGCAATCGTCATTCTGAAAAGCAAATTCCATAACTCCGGACAGCTGGCATCTCTAACCCAAACCAAGTACGGCTACTATCCAAACTACAAAGCCCGGGGAATTGCCAGTGTTCCGACCGAGACTCGCGTCCTCAACCCCGCAAACCCAAACGACCCCGATGACTTCCTCGCCAAGACAGAGACAATATATGACAACACATTTCCGGCATCTAATCCGAACTATCCGTACCTCAACCGAAACCTACGGGATTTCGGGCACCTTCCAGTGCCCCTCCGGATCGCAGACGGTGGCCGACGACCGTCCGCCTGTGGGACAGCGACAACAACATCTGGCACGAATCGCATACCCGATACGACATATTCGGCAATGCGGTAAAGGTGAAGGATCCGGCCGGCAACGAAGTCGAAACATTCTTCGAAAACACGGCCGAGAAACCTTACCTGTATGCCTATCCGACGAAAGTCATCACGCCCGCGCCGGACCCGACCGGGGTTGACGGAACCAATCAGGGATCGCAGGCGACGACTACCTATGACTTCAACACGGGTCTGCCGCTTTCGGTAACCAACGATCTCGGGCAGACGACAAAGACGGAATACAACGATCCGCTGCTTCGACCGACCCGCGTGTATCCGGTCGGCTTCACAGCGCCGGAATTGCAGACGATCTATGACGACGTCAACCGGACGGTGAAGGTCAGAAAGCAGATCGACGAGACCCATTGGGACGAAGCGACGACTTTTCTGGACACGCTCGGGCGCGCCGTGAAGACGCAGGCGACCGATTCGCAAGGCGACATCTTCGTCGAGACCGAATACGACTTCCTCGGCCGCGTCAAACTCACCTCCAACCCGTACCGTCAGGGCGATGATATCTTCTGGTCGCGGCCGCGGTATGACGAGCTGAGCCGCGTCGTTGAAACCTGCGCGCCTTCGCCAGATCCCGGAGCCGGCAACCAACCGTGCCCGACCGGGACGAGTACCGGGACCGTCTCGTTCTCATTCTCGACCGTTCAGAACGCGGTCGGGACTGTGGTCACCTCGACCGATGCCAGCGGGCGCAAGTCACGCTCGATCACGAACGCGCTCAGGCAACTGATCCGCGTCGATGAACCGACCGGGATCAGTTCCGATCCAAACGCCGATCTCGGCGCGATCGGCGCTCCGAACCAGCCCACCTTTTACACTTACAACGTTCAGGGAAAATTGGTGAAGGTCCAGCAGGGCAAGCCGGGTGAAACGACCCCGATCCAGTACCGGTACTTCAAATACGATTCTTTGGGCCGATTGATCCGGGTGATGCAGCCCGAGCAGGAGCCGAACCCGAATCTTGCTCTTCCGGATCCGGGAAACAACACGTCGGGACAATGGTCGGCGGCGTTCAAATACAACGCGCTCGGGGATCTTGTCCGCGCGACGGACGCCAACGGGGTTTCGATCATAAACGAGTACGACAAGGCTAAGCGCGTCACGAAGCGTTGTTATTCGAAACCGCTGAACTCCACGATCACCGCCACGACCTGCGCCGGTCTCGCGGGCAACGACATCAGCGACAACACGCCCGAGGTCACGTTCCTTTACGACGGACTGCTTGAACCCAATCAGGCTCCGGCATCGCCGAACTATGCCAAAGGCAAACTGACGCGCGTCTCAAGCTCGGTCTCGGACACGCGCTACACCCAGTTCGACACGCTCGGGCGACTGACCGAAAGCATCCAGCGCACGCCGTTCGGCACCGAAGCGGTCGAGAGCGCAACGCCGCGCGTCTCGAAGTACGCCTACAACTTCGCCGGAGCGCTGATCGAGGAAACCTATCCCTCGACACGAGTCGTCCGCTATGAATACGAATCCGATGGCGACCTCAGCCGGATCTGGGGCAAAGCCAACCAGAACGCACCCGAGAGGACCTACGCCAATTCGTTCTCATACACGGCATCGGGCGGGATCGAGCGGATGAAGCTCGGGAACAACCGATGGGAGACGGCAAAGTTCAACGAGCGGGCGCAACTGACCGAGATCGGGATCGGCGTCGGTGTGAGCGACAACAGCGTCTGGAAGCTCGAATACAAATACGGCGAGCTTGAGTCGGGATCGGTCAACGCGAACAAAAACACGGGCAATATCGCCCGATCGGTGATGACGCTCGCGGGCGTCGCGAATCCGATTGTCCAGAATTACAGATACGATCCGCTTTATCGCCTGACCGAGGCGGAGGAAAAGAACAACACGACCGAAGATGCCGGACAGAACTGGACTTTGCAGGTCAACCAGCCGCGGAGCGGCGGCAGAGTTTAGCCGTGCGGCGTAAGCCCACGGAAAGCAATCGAATCCCGAACCCGAGTCGCAGAGCGACGGCACACCGCATTTTGGATTTCGCCAACCCGCAGGAGTTGCGCGTTCACGCGTGACCGCCGAAAGCGGACGAACGGCGTGTCGATTTCCGACCGATCGGAAATCCAAAATCGAAATTCCAAAAATCGGCCGTGCCGTCGCTCACGCGACTCCAATCTCTAACCGCGCGTTGGCCCGTGGGCTGACGCCGCACGGCTAAACTCTGCCGCCGCTCCGCGGCTGGTTGAATGCGTAAAGTCCGCGGCGGCGAGGGTCGCAGGGTCAAGAAGATCACCTGGAACACTCAAGGCGTAACCGAAACCACGATCTTCGTCTATTCGGCCGGAAAGCTTGTCGCGGAATACTCTAACACGCAGGTTCCGGTTCCGAACAGAACGACGCGGTATCTGACCGAAGACCATCTCGGCACGCCGCGGGTTATCACGGACAGCGAAGGCAATGTCATCTCCCGGCGAGACTTTCTCCCATTCGGCGAAGAGATCACCCCCGACATCGGCTCCCGCGCCTCGGTCGCCGCCTACCAACCGACAAACGACAGCGTCCGCCAGAAATTCACCGGCTACCAAAAGGACACCGAAACCGGCCTCGACTTCGCCGAAGCCCGGATGTACGAAAACCGCCACGGGAGATTCACGGCGGTCGATCCGCTGCTTGCGTCAGGCAAATCAGCGAATCCGCAGACTTTCAATCGGTTTGTCTATTGCACGAACAGGCCGTTGGTATGCGTTGATTCGGATGGAAAGAAGCCGGTCTACATTTACCGGGATTTTGGGACCTGGACGCGTTGGCGGAGAATCGACGACACGTCAAAGCGATTCAGGTATCTGACGAACAGGACAAACAAGTATCGGGTCTACAACGGATCACGCGGGGCAATCATTCAGACCAAGGACGGCGGAGCCTATTATCAGCTGTCGCAAGAAGGATTCAAACTCGCGATTCCGGTCCGCGCCAATGAAAAGGAGTTTGATCCGACCAACAACCCGATTGTCGGATTCAATGTCGCCGGTGCCTTCGTAAGCTCATTGACCGCCGATCTTATCGGATTTGGAGATGCCGACTCAACGGAATTTCGAAATTCAAAGGCAGCTTTGGACATAATGCAGTATGCGTCGATGGTCAAATCGCTCGGTAAACTTGGAATAACCGGCGGTGCAGCCTTTTGGGCGATAGTGAAGGCAACCGTCAACAATCCCGATGACATTGGTAAGCTTGCTTTCTCGATCACAAAGAGCGCCAAAATCGGTGAATGCTTCAAAGTAGCCGAGGCCCTTGAGGATACTTTCAAGGCCAAGAACGTAGCGGGTGAAGTAATCGAAATGCGAACCGCTACCGGCAGGGCAATTGAGATAGTGAGCGATACGGTTGGCGGGGCCGAATCAATTTCCACCAATGGAATCCATCGGGCCGTTCGCGTCGGCGATATGGTCTTTGATAACATTCACAAGGAAGGAATCAGTTATGCGGAGTGGGTCAAGGACTTCCACTCGCAAGACCCTCTTATCGTGGATGTCGTAAGGAGCTTCTGAATGAATCTGGACGGAGTTTTCGAACAACTCTTGGAAAAGCCCGGAATTTACATCGGATATCCTTCTGTCACCCGGGCGTTCGCGTTTCTCAGAGGATACGCGAGTGCCTTGGATGATTTGGGAATCAAGGACGACTCGCTCGTTCTTCGAGAATTCCAGGACTATGTCTGGAACCGGTACGGTGTCAACGCTCCAGTGAACTGGGCCGGTATATTTCTCCTGTATTGCTTCGGAAACGAGGTTGCCGCATTCGAGCTGATGGCCGAACTTTGGCGGGAGTTCCTCGCGACCCGGCAGGAATCAGATGGGAGCTCAATCGTGAGCTGAAACAGCCCCAAGGCATTGGCTTTTCCTCTGATCACGGCCCGGAAGCGCCACAGCTGTTCGTTCAGACTTACAGATACGACTCGCTCTATCGGATCACCGAAGCGCGGGAGACTTAGGGCACGACCCAGAACTGGAAGCAGACCTGGGAATACGACCGGTTCGGCAACCGGACGCAGTTCGCGCGGTTTGTCGGCGCGACCCAGCTTGCGAACGACGCGCATTCGTTTCCTTCGATCGATGCCGCCACGAACCGGTTCAACCCGAATCAGGGGTATCAATTCGACAGGAACGGCAATCTCGTTACAAACGCCGAAGGCTTGAGCTTCGTTTTCAACGGCGAGAACAAGCAATCGCAGGTTCTCGGCCAGAACAACCATCCGATCGGGCGCTACTTTTACGACGGCGAGGGGCGCAGGGTCAAGAAGGTCACCGATCTTGAAACGACCGTGTTCGTGTACGACGCGAGCAGCAAACTGATCGCCGAATACTCGAACCAGACGCCGCAGAATCCGAACACGAGCTATGTCGGGACCGGCACGCTGCTGAGCGTCAGGCTGGTAACGGACAAGAGCGGCAACGTCGTCTCACGCCGCGACTTCAAGCCGTTCGGCGAGGACCTTGCCGCCGACCAGACGTTCAGGAAGAAGACCGACAAATACTCGACCGCGACCCAGGACAAGGTCCGCCAACGCTTCACCGGATACCTGAAAGACATCGAAACGGGCCTCGACTTCGCCGAAGCCCGGATGTACGAAAACCGCCACGGACGGTTCACGGCAGTCGATCCGCTGCTTGTTTCGGGAACGACACTCAATCCCCAGTCATTCAATCGATTTCTTTATGTCCAGAACGATCCGATCAACTTGATTGATCCGTCGGGACTCGCCTGCGAGAATGCAGACCGACGAGGCGATGAACGCTGTATTTGGGTCGCGAAAGGAAATTCCTACGGTTCAATGTGGGAATCCAGATTCAAAGGGGGTAACGACTTATTCGATGCAGGGTTTACAATTGTCGAGAATCCTGAAGCGGTCGATCCATTCTTTTTGGAGGCAGTCCACGACACGGACGAAGGCCCCTTAAATTCGGTCGATGAAGAATATCAGACAATGATCGGCATGAAGGTTGTATTAGGAATCAACGGACGATTTGAAGTGCGCGATGCCAAAGCGTTACGGGATGAAGATGGAATGTTCGGATTCCTTGGGGCGACTCAGGACTCGTTTAGAGATCGCCTGCTTTACGGATCTTGCAACGAAGGACAAGGATCTTGCGGCGAGCAACTCTTCAACCAGGACCTTCTTCCAGACAGCGTCGAACTAAATGGCGGTTTTCTTGGCGCGTCGCTCGGTACAAAGCTGACTCGAAATGGTACATGGTTCGGTCAAGGTGGCGGTGATTTCATCGGGTCGGTTGCAAATCCGTTAACTCTGGTGAAAATTGCTCAGAACGGAAGGATAACGCCTTCGATTTCGCTGATGTTTAACAAAACGCTCCGATTCGGTCGGATGTCCCCGGAAACACGTAATAACGTCGAAAGTGGCTTTACCGTGGGGATCGGGGGAGGCTCGGGTTTGGGGGGTCAGGTATTATATGTTCCGTCAACCGGAGATGTTGTTGTAGGTGCCGGGCTAACGACTCCTGGAATTTGGGTCGGCGGCGGATATGCGGCACCATTCAAAAGGAGATTGTTCAGCTGGTAGGATGCTGGAAAAAACTTATGTCAACCGAATTTCGAATTGTCGTGCTTACAATTTGTTTTACAACACTTGCCGCACTTTCGGGATGCGCCTATTTCGAACAACTTCGCGCCGACCGCGAAAAAGCGCAGGTCGACGTTCTGCGGATTTGCGAGCGACTCCCGATACCGGACGAGTTTGTCTTCAAGAAAAAGTTGGATTCGGTCGATATTGCGAAAGTGGCATATTTTCGCGACTACCAATCCTCACGACCATGTTCAGAGGTTGGTGCCCCGTTTCGAGAACACCTTCTTGCCCAGGGTTGGGATCCCAATGAAATGTCCGTAAGAGACGCGGGCGGCGGTTTGGTAGTGACGAGTTTCGAATTCCGTAAGGGCGAATACAAGGTCGTGGTCGAATGTGAAAAGAACCCGCAATTCACCGTACGATCAGTGGTCGTATCGTGTTCGCGGGGACTTCCATGAAACGATCAGCGGCCGTTTCCGGCGCAGATTTAAGCATCGCCAATCCGATCGTCCAGAATTACAAATACGACTCGCTCAACCGGCTGACGGAAGCCGAAGAAAAAGACGATGTCGCATCGAACGCCGGGCGAAACTGAATCCACAGATACTGCTTAGAACCCGAACACGAGCTATGTCGCGACCGACACGCTGCTGAGCGTCAGGCTGGTGACCGACAGGAACGGCAACGTCGTCTCAAGACGCGATTTCAAGCCGTTTGGCGAAGACCTCGCCGCCGACCAGACGTTCAGGAAAACGACCGACCAATACTCGACCGCAACCCAGGACAAGGTCCGCCAGCGCTTCACCGGATACCAGAAAGACATCGAAACGGGCCTCGATTTCGCCGAAGCCAGAATGTACGAAAACCGCCACGGCCGGTTCACCGCGGTCGATCCCTTGCTCGCAAGCGGCAAATCAGCGAATCCCCAGACCTTCAACCGCTACACCTACGTCCTGAATAGCCCGTTGGTCAACACCGACCCGACGGGGTTGCAGACGAACTATGAGCCCTGCAAGTCGGATGAACGGTGCGACGCAACGTTGCTTAGGGATAAGAAAACCGGCAAACCGGTTGCCGTCAAACCAGACGGTCCGATCGAAACCGTTCAGTGCGCCGACTGCGGCCAAGAGGAGACGCTGCCGCCGAATGAGCCGAATCCGGTCATAGGCCCCTTGATCAACGGGTTTCCCCAAGATCCATGGCGACAGGCGGGAACGGGACTAACCACCGGGGTGGCCAACTTCTTTATCGGTACCGCAAATCTTCTGACGGAGACGGGGATTCGGGCAAACAACGGCTTTATGCCAACCTTCACGCCCAACCCGTTCTATATTCAACCCTTTGGATGCAGCGGAAGCATCAATTGCAACTGGCAAACCGCCGGCACATTAGCACCGTTGGCCGCCGGCCCGATAGTCGGAGCAGTTGCCCGGGGAGCGACAATAACAAGGCTTGGATTGGTTAGCGAATCATCGAATCCGCTTCGATTTTCGCAAACATTCACAAGCCGAAGCTTTCAACCTGGCGGGCCGTTTGAAGGTCAAACTATCGGAGAGGTTGCGTCGGGGATTAGAAGCGGCAAATACACTCCGAGCCAGCTCCAGTCAGATATGTGACCAGGGATGGCGTTGATTTGATCGTCAATAACCGTTCCGCGTTGGCACTTAGAAGAGCGACCGTCCCCCAATCCCAGTGGACAATGTTAAATCGAACTGGACGTTTGGGAACCGAGTCAAGACTGACAACTCGACTCTCAAATAATGGGCTGACTAATTCCGGGACACAAACAATTAGAATCGGAAACAACCCATGGAAGAGTATAATTGATTGGTAGATATGAAACAGATAATTCCACTTTCAATTTCAAAAATACTTTTCGAGATGCCTATTCCGGTTGCCGGTATCAACTCGCCGGAACTGAAAATCGGATCACGAAGGGATCATCTGTTGATTTGTTCTTACGAGCATGAAATCAACGAAACGGTCGTGCAGTTGAACTTGGTTTTCAAGCGTGTATGGGCAATGAAGGTTGTTTACTTCGTTGCATCGGATCTTCGGCTTTTTACAACGGCCTACGGCAAGGTCGTTGACTTAGGAGAAACGGAGTGGTTACAGATCCTCCGGGCGAATATTGTTGATTCCGGCGAGGATCACCGTGGTTTATCTCATCTCGCGATCTGCTTTGATGATGGTCCATCGTATGAGTTCATCTGCGAGGGTTTCGGTAAGGATTCTTTCGAGACCGAGATGGCTTAGGACCCAAGTCGATTGTCGAAGTTCTGCCATGACGGCAAGATCGAACGCCTCAAACTCGGAAACAATCGGTGGGAATGGGCGAAATTCAATGAGCGGCTTCAGGTGTCGGAACTCAACCTCGGAGCGGGCGTCACGGTCGCGAGTCTCTGGAAGCTCACTTATCATTACGGAGAACTGAATGCTGACGGCCGTACGGTCGATGCGTCGAAAAATACCGGCAACATCGCGATGCAAACCGTCTCGTTCGCCGGACTGACGGAGCCGTTCGTTCAGACCTATCGATACGATTCGCTTTATCGGATTACCGAAGCGCCAGACGAACGGTCCGACCACGAATGCGTCGCAGAACTGGAAAGAGACGTTTTCATATGACCGGTTCGGGAACAGAACGACGTTTACCAAGTTCACCGGGACGACCCAGCTTGCGCTCGACAACAAGACCTTTCCGTCGATTGATCCGAATACAAACCGGTTCAATCCGAATCAGGGCTACGGCTACGACAAAAATGGCAATTTGATTTCGGACGCCGAAGGCAGATCGCTTGTTTTCAACGGCGAGAACAAGCAGGCGAAGATCATCAAGACGGAAAGCTCGTCGGCGAATATGACTACAACGGCGAGGGCCAGAGGGTCAGAAAGCGGACGTACGACGCCAACGGGGCGCTTCAGGACACGACCGTATTCGTCTATTCGGCCGGAAAACTCGTCGCCGAATACACGACCGCCGCGCCGCCTCAGAATCCGACGACGCGTTACACGGCAACGGATATGTTGGGATCGCCAAGAGTGATCACGGACAGCGAAGGCAACGTCATCGCGCGCCGTGATTTCAAACCGTTCGGCGAAGAGATATCCAGCAACACGGGCGAACGTACAATCACCGCAAAATACGGCGCCGCCGACAACCTCCGCCAGAAATTCACCACCTACCAGCGCGACGAAGAAACCGGCCTCGATTTTGCCGAAGCGCGGATGTACGAAAACCGCCACGGCAGATTCACGGCCGTCGATCCTCTGCTAGGGTCCGGTAAATCAGCGAATCCGCAGACATTTAATCGGTTTGTTTATTGTTTGAATTCGCAGTCGAGTTGTGTAGATCCGACAGGTCTATTCGGCGATTGGTATGTAAAACAACACCCGAAAAGCAAAAATGAGAAATCGAAATTGTACGAGTATAAAGATGAAACACCAAATGAGGAAGAGGGCTATACGCTCGTCGATTTTGGGGACAGCGAGTATTTCAAAATTGAGGCTGCACAGGATTACGATAGCGGCGACAATCTAGGTGTCGTGTATCTGAAAAAAGGGGTGAACGAAACTCTAACTCAGGAGCAATACGACGCTGCAATTCAAGGTCAGACGCCGGTCGCGGGGGTGTTCGGTAGCTTTGGAATCGCTCGAGGCGGCCTTTCTCCGACGTTCCTTCCGAGTTCGTTCACTCCGCGAAAGGGAATTAACCTGAATTTTCCGCAAAACGAGCAGTGCGGAGGTATAATCGATCTTGTAACCGAAGAGTCCAGGAATGGGACCTACGGTGCAGCGAGAAAGTACTCTGTTACATTCGGCACTCAAAGACGACTGGGGCTCGATAATAGAGTCACCGGCGATCTGCCAGACGGAAAAGGTGGACGGATTGATCAGGACTGGTGGATGGATCTCGCGTCGCAGCGACCTGAACTTATGGATCGATCGCGATTTTTCAACGGCCTGCGGCTGATCTACAGTATGTCATTGGCAAGAGTGTCTGGTCTACCTCAAATCTCTTTTATGGACGGAGAAGTACATATGCACTTCCCTACTCAGATCCCGGGGAGCGGGCCGCAGTGAGAAATATCGGAAGCAACACTAAGTTCCGCGAGGTTTTCACTCGCGCTTGGTTCCAAAGATATTGCACTCAGCAACCTTAGGTAAGCTGTTATGAGTTTGTGTAAGAGTTATTTGATTAGAGCATTTTCGTTGGCGTTTCTTTTTTCAGGTTGCGACGTTTGGCAAAACGTTAGTGATCGGGTCAGAGTTGACAGGTTGATCGTCTCTGTTTCTCGTTTTCGCGATGCTGAAAAGGAGTTCAGCCGGAATCATGGAAACGGCAATTGTGGCTCACTCGACCAACTCGTGGCAACGCGGCTTATCGAGACCAAATTTGCCGACGGTAAGGAGTTCGGCTATCGATATGATCTCGTCTGTGAAGGAAGCAATTACCGGCTCACTGTCGCACCCGAGGAAAATCCGGTGAGAAGTGATTCGGGCGAGCAATTATCGCTCTATGTCGACCAAACCGGGGTTATTCGCGCCAGTTTTGATCCGCATGTCCTTGCGAACTCCAATAGCTCTGGGGTTGCCGAATAGATATAGATGGATATCGCAAACCAGATCGCACTTGCGAATTCGATTTCCAAGTTACTGAAAAAGTGAGGCGTTTTGGCGATTAAATTTTGCGAAATGACGGTATGGTCACGATTCCGGAGTAATTGGGTTTACAAACTGCTCAAACACCAAGTATCACCGAAAGATCCCCGGCGCCCTTGCTCTCCGCCGCGACTACGGCGGGCCTTCAAGAGCGATGCTTGAAAGCGATGAAAACGTAAGGTAAGGGCTAACGCATAAATTCCCGTCGGATCGAAAGTAGAATTGAACGCGGCCATAGAATTTAGAATCGTTCGGCGAAGAGATATCGAGCAACACGGGCGAACGTACAATCACAGCAAAATACGGCGCCGCCGACAACCTCCGCCAGAAATTCACCACGTATCAACGAGACGAAGAAACCGGCCTCGACTTCGCCGAAGCGCGGATGTACGAAAACCGCCACGGCAGATTCACCGCCGTCGATCCGCTCCTTGTTTCTGGAACGATGCGTAACCCTCAGTCATTTAATCGTTTTCTTTATGTCCAAAATGATCCGACCAATTTGCTTGATCCGTCGGGGTTAACGTGCGAGCAAGTAAGTCGAAACGGCGAGAACAAGCAGTATGAGGTGAAGAATGCCGCAGGCCAGACGATCGGGCGGTATTTTTATGACGGCGAGGGAAAACGTGTCAAGAAAATCACGTGGAACTCCGAAGGCGCGTCGGAAACCACGATCTTTGTCTATTCGGCCGGAGAGCTTGTTGCGGAATACTCTAACACGCAGGTTCCGGTTCCGAACAGAACGACGCGGTATCTGACCGAAGACCATCTAGGCACGCCGCGGGTCATCACGGACAGCGAAGGCAACGTCATCTCCCGCCGCGACTTTCTCCCGTTCGGCGAAGAGATCACCCCCGACATCGGCGCCCGAGCCTCCGTCGCCGCCTACCAACCGACAAACGACAGCGTCCGCCAGAAATTCACCGGCTACCAAAAGGACACCGAAACCGGCCTCGACTTCGCCGAAGCCCGAATGTACGAAAACCGCCACGGCCGCTTCACCGCCGTCGATCCTTTGCTTGCCAGCGGCAAATCAGCAAATCCGCAGACGTTTAATCGGTTTGTTTATGTTCAAAATGATCCGATAAACCTTATTGACCCGTTCGGCCTAGCCTGCGAGAACATTGACCGACGCGGCGACGAACGCTGTATATGGGTTGCAAAAGGCAATTCCTATGGTTCAATGTGGGAATCACGATTCAAGGAGGGCAATGATCTTTACGATGCCGGTTTCACAATTGTCGAAAATCCGGAAGCGGTCGAACCTTTCATTTTGGAGGCGGTCCATGATACAGACGAAGGGCCTTTAAACACTGTCGATGAAGAATACAAGGCGATGATCGGGACGATGGTTGTATTGGGAAGCACTGGACGATTCGAGGTGCGGGACGAACAAGCGATTTTGGTGGATCCGGTTTCAAGTACCGGCGGAAGCATGCTGTTTCAGGGTCTACCGTCTGAGATACAACAAAGAATGGAAGATGAGATCACTTATCCGTTCAAGATGATTCGTGATAGGTTAAATCGTCTTCCGATCAACCCGACCAAGTGGTTGGCAGGGACTGCTAGTGCGGCGAACGCCGGTCGTCTTTATGCAAGCGGATTCAATCGGGTATTTCCCGCGGTTGTAACGACTGCGGCCGGAGGGCCGACGCCTGAAGACGCATTAACATATCCGATTGCTGCTTACGGGCTTTGGAATCTTAAAGGCGCAACCAAGGCTCAACAAAAGTCCCAGAGGCTTTTGACGCAGTCAAGGAGAGAACGTTGGGGAAACGCTCGGTGGAAGAACCTTTGGGCCCTCGCGCCATTAGGCGAGCAGTTCGACGATCCCGATGAACCTGGGCCGGTTGAATTCTGGAGACATCGCATTGGTCGTTTTGCATCGGTTACTGAATTGTTTGAGGAAACGGAAACGATAGCACCATGAGAATTCACAAACAAGCATGATTATCGAGATGTACGTACTGATTGTAGTTATCGCGTCAATTGCCATTTGTCTACTTCTTTATACGTTTGCAAACCGGATACTTCGACCGACGAACCGGTTTCTCAAAGGTATCAAAAAGGTGGCGGAATGGATCGTAGATTTCTTCTCTGGCTTTGGCTAGATAGAGCAGGAATTGATCGGACGGATCTCGGCAACCCGCGAACGGAGGGGTTTGTCGCATCGAACGTATCTCGCATGACTTTTCCGAGCGAAGAAGGTGCACGGTCGATGCTGCGAAGAATACCCGGAACCTCGCGATGCAGACAGTTTCGTTCGCCGGTTTGACTGAGCCGTTCGTACAGACCTATCGGTACGATTCGCATTACCGAATCACTGAAGCGCGTGAGACGAACGGTCCGGCGACGAACGCTTCGCAGAACTGGAAAGAGACGTTTTCGTATGACCGTTTCGGGAACAGAACGGCGTTCTCGAAGTTTACCGGAACGACGCAGCTTGCGCTCGACAACAAGACCTTCCCGTCGATCGATCCGGCTACGAACCGGTTCAATCCGAATCAGGGCTATCTTTACGATAAAAACGGAAATCTGATCTCTGACGCCGAAGGCAGATCGTTCGTATTCAACGGCGAGAACAAGCCGTCCGATTTTGGATTTGGGATTGCCGATTTTGGATTGTCGTCGGGATGAAGATTCTCAACTGCCGGATACTTCGATTAAATCCAAAATCGGCAATCGAAGATCCAAAATCGAAGGGCCGTTTTCGTCTATTCGGCCGGAAAGCTCGTCGCCGAATACACGACCGCCGCGCCTCCGACGAATCCGACGACTCGATACACCGCGACGGATATGCTTGGCTCGCCAAGAGTGATCACGGACAGCGAAGGCAACGTCATCGCGCGCCGCGATTTCAAACCCTTCGGCGAAGAGATATCGAGCAACACGGGCGAACGTACAATCACAGCAAAATACGGCGCCGCCGACAACCTCCGCCAGAAATTCACCACCTACCAACGCGACGAAGAAACCGGCCTCGACTTCGCCGAAGCCAGAATGTATGAAAACCGCCACGGCCGCTTCACCGCCGTCGATCCGCTCTTAGCAAGCGGCAAATCAGCGAATCCGCAGACGTTCAATCGGTTTGCTTATGTTGGGAATCGCCCAACAAAACTGATAGATCCAAGCGGTTTGTGCCCACCAGAGGAAGAACCATGCATGACAGACGAGAACGGCAACGAGATTCCTGGGCGCTACGGTCCTGATGGCGTCTACACGTATTGTTTCGCCGGACCTTGCTCGCAGGCCGAAGCATCCTCGTCAAATCAAACGACAGGAGTGGCACAAGCAGCCACCACAAATCCAACGACAACAACGCCGCGAACGATCCCAAATTCGCCGTTCAACTCGCCGCGAAGCGGACCACTTGCACGCAGACCGCCCGGCGAATTTTCCGCACCACGTTCATCGCCCGCCACGCGATTTTCACAAAATGCCTCCAGATCGGTACGCGTTGGGGCGGTTACCTTCGCGATCGGTCTGGTCGTGAACGAACTCGTGAGTCCATCGCAAACCGTGGGTGGTGATGAGTGTGATCGAGGTATCCCAGACTGCACCGAACCAGAAGACCGCAGAAATCGCTATTTTAGAGGCGTTGCGGATGTTACGGAACGCGACTTTCGGATTGATCCCGCCACAGGGTTGTTAAAGCCGGGATTCGGAATATCACTATTCACCGACCCAAACCTCGTTCCAAAACGGTTTGTGCGCAATCGGGCCGTTCGGAGTCTTTCTGCAATCGGATTGACGATGCCAGATTGTGCGGTTTACAACCAATCGACTGATCTTCGCCCCTGAGTCGGGCCAAGAATTATTTTTGCAGCAATAACAGGGCGTTCATTTGAGAATTTCCGGCATTTTGGAGTGTCGCTAAGAATCCAGGTTGACGTTTGGCATCAGCAACGAAGTGAATTCTGTTGAATGTTTCCCGCAATGGTGCAATCATACAAATTCCGGGCAAGGATTCGCATCAAATCGAACAAAATCCGCGCCGGAAGCGTAATTTCCTGCGGAGTAACTCTCGAGGATCACGAATATGACGGACTACAAAGAAAGATTTGAACGTTGGCAGAAGGAAGCGAAGGAGCGGTTTGAAGAGATCGACAAGCAGATCGGCCTGACCGACAAGATCGGCGAGGGCGCAAAGATCGTCTCGGACACCGCGCAGAAAGGCGCGGAGGCTCTGAAAGACGGCGCGCAGAAGATCAAGGCCGAGGCCGAAAAATCGGATGTCGGCAAACAGGCCGTGAACGTCGCTGAATCCGCGTACAAAACGGCCGGCGATGCCGCGAAAAAGGTCTATGAAGCGAGCGAACCCCTTCGCGACGCGGCCGAAGACGCCGGCGGAAAAGCTGCCGACGCGGTCAAGGAAGCGGGGAAAAAGGCCGGCGAGGCCGTGAGCTATGCGGGAGAAAAGGCCGGCGATGTGATCGGCGAAACCTACAAAACGGTCAACAAGACCGCCGAATCCGCGTCGCGTGCCTTCAACGTCGGCGCTAGTTGGTCACGAACCTTCGATTCGGCTTGGAAAACGCTTCAGCAAACCGCCGATTGGATATCGGAGAAACCGCTGCAGGCGGCGACCACGGGCGTTTCGGTCGCGGTCGGGGCCGGACTCGGCGTCGTTTTCACCGGGATCAGCTCGCACTGGTTGTTCAATTCGGCAATCCCGACGTGGGCCGTCAAGAAACTCGGCGAACAGTTCAACGAATATCTCAACACGCAGCAGCTGTTGATCGACAACGGCGAGTTATCCGAGGCCGAGGCCGAGAAGATCCGCTTCGAGCGTTCGATCGTCAAATCGGTCGGCGCACCGCTCCTCGGAGCCTTCTCGTTCGCGTCAGGCGCGGTAATGATGACCAACATTCTGAATCCGAAAACGATCACCGGCGCGCCGCTCGATTGGCTCATCGGCGGCAACCCGATCCTCGAAGGCGTCTGGTTCTTCGGCAACGGAACGGTTTGTTTCAAGACGAGTTACGACTTCTTTATGATCGCGCTGGAAGACCACGAAGACGTTCAAAAGATAGTAAGGGAAGTCAAAGGACTGCTTCCCGAGGTCGGATAAGAAGCTTTGCCCGCGAATCACGCGAAAAAACGCGAAATGGGAAATTCTGCCTTTTCGCTTTTTTTTGCGTAATGCGCGGGTAAACGTCCGCCGCTACTTTTTCCTGTTTTTCGCACTCTTAATCCGCTAGAACATAAACGTTGATTGTCCGGGTAAAATACTGTCAGAAAACAATGCGAAATTCGGCGCGGGACACCCAAAGAATGAGTTCGGCGGCGGTAGCTTATTGAGTCAATGTTCTTTGCCGGACAATCCGTGACGAAGCGTACGAGGCACTCCCGGTCCGGCATTTGCCGGCCCGCAACCATAAGACAAAAAACCGCGGGCCCATTCGAATCGAGAGAATTGTCTTCCCGGTGAGATACCAGAGCGTTGTTGGGTGTCCCAATGCGGAAGACAGATTAGAGGATTGCTTCCGGAGGTCGGATAAGAAGCTTTGCCCGCGAATCACGCGAAAAAACGCGAATTGGGAAATTCTCCCTTTTCGCGTTTTTTCTCGCTTGGAGCCTGTCGGGAAAATCGATTCAGTGTGCGGAGCACACGCACGTACGTACGAAAGCACCACGTGAAGCGGAACGTGGTGTCAACCACGAACGACTTCAACGAGCGTGTGCAACACGCGGAACTGTTGTACCCGCGAGAGTTACGCGTGTTACACACGCTTCGGAAGTCGGGGCGACGGGCCACCACGTTTCGCTCCGCTTCACGTGGTGCTATCGCAAGTTCGCGTGCTCCGCACGCTTGAAGAAAAATTCAGTTCTCAAACGGCTTTTTCCGACAGGCTCCTTGTTTCGCGGGCAAAAAGCCGGCGCTACTTCTTCCGTGACGCAGTAAACGGGATCATTCCGAACGGGCTGTCGAGCGTGCCTTTCATCGTGTCGCCTTCGACCGTTCCCGACATCTTGATATCGACAAGCTGCCCCTGGACGCTGACTTTCGCCAGGCCCTCGACATTGTTTCCGCTGACCTTGCCGTTTTCGACGGTTCCTCCGCCGAGCATCGAACTCAGCGTGCCGTTGAAATCGCTTCCCGTCTGTTTCAGTTCCATCGCGAGTTCGACGGTTTGGCCCGGAGCGTCGGCGAACATCGTCCAGTTTCCGGTGACATCGACTGCCGCCTTTGCGTTCGGATCCATCTTGACCGGCATCGTCACCGAATTGATATCGACCGTGATCTCCTTCAGACGCTGCACGGTCTCCGCGCTCCCGCCTTCCTGAAATCGCCCGCCGAGGTGCTTGGCAAGGAATCTTTCGACCGAGATCAGCATCGCCATATTGTTGACCGGGCGCTGAAATCCGTGGCCCTCGTCCGGCGCGAGAATATATTCGACCGGATACTTGCGTTCGCGAAGCGCGACGATGATCTGGTCCGCCTCGGTCTTCTTCACGCGCGGATCGTTGGCGCCCTGGACGACCATCAGCGGCGTCTTGATCTTTTCGACGTGGTTCAGCGGCGATTGCCGTTCGAGTCGGGCCTTGCCCTCGGGCGTGTTCGGATCGCCCATTCGTTCGTAGAACATCTTTCGGATCGGTTCCCAGTAAGGCGGGATCGAGCCGAGCAGCGTGTTCAGATTCGACGGGGCGACGATCGCGACCGCGGCCGCATACGTGTCGGGCGTGTAGGTGACGCCCGCAAGGGTCGCGTACCCGCCATAGCTTCCGCCCATAATCCCGACGCGTTTCGCATCGGCGATTCCCTGTGAAACAAGATGCTTGACGCCCCACGTGATGTCGTCCTGCATCAGATCGCCCCACTGCTTGTTGCCGGCGTTGAGAAACTTCTTGCCATAGCCGGTCGAGGCGCGAAAGTTCGGCTGCAGAACCGCGTAGCCGCGATTCGCAAGAAGCTGCGCGTAGCCGTCAAAGCCCCAGGTGTCGCGCGCCCAAGGGCCGCCGTGCGGAAACACGATGAGCGGCAGATTTTTCGCTTCGAGCCCTTTGGGCAGCGTCAAGAATGCGGGAATTTCCAATCCGTCCGACGAATTGTAGCGGATCGCCTTCATCTCCGACATCGCCTCGCGCGGAATCTTCTCGCGAACCTGATAAAGCGTCGAGAGATTTCCCGACTTGCGGTCGTAAAGCCAAACGGTTCCGGGATCGGTGTCGCTGTACGAAACCACGATCCATTTCTGCTCGTCTTTCGTTGCCGACTGGAAGTTCAGCTCGCGGTTCGGGCCTAGATTCTTTTTGATCTTGTTGAAATCCTTCTCGAAGTTCTTGTCCTTGAAATAAACTCGCGGTTTATCGTCTTCATAGCTCGTCGAAACAAGCTCGTTGGTGATCTCGGAAAACGCCGCGCCGCCAAAATCGACCCGCGCCAACGGGTCCTGTTCGACGAGTTCTTCCTTCATCGTCGCCGGATCGAAAAGCGCGAGCTGCGTGAGATCGCGTTCGCCCTTGTTCGTGTCCATATAAACACGCTTGTTGTCTTTGTGAAAACGCAAAGGAGTGCACGATTCGCTCCAGTTGCAGGAATAGATCTTCGTCGAAGTGCCGTCGGCGTCGAGGCGGAGGATCTCGGTATCGCCGTTCTCCGCCGATCGCACGGCGAGGCGAAGTTTGTCGGCGTTGTCGAAAATAAATCCCTGAACGCGGTCGGTGTTCTTGCGAATGAGCGTTTTCGCGCCGGTCGAGATCGAGATCTTGTACAGATCGTGCCACGCCGGATCGCGGTCGTTGAGGCCGACATAGATCGAGTCGGGCTCCGATCGCGGCACGCCCTGAATGAACGCGCGGATGTTCTCGCCGGCCGTGATATTGCGCGAAACCGGTTTGGCGTCCGCCGGATTTAGCGCGTAAACGTTGAAATTCTCGTCGCCGTCGTTATCCTTGACGTACAAAATGAACTTGCCGTCCTGGCTCCAGAAATATGATGGGATCGGGCGTTTCGTCTCGCCAGTCACCGGGCGCGCAGCGGCAAAGGGTTCGCTGATCCCCTTGACGAAGACATTGCGGACGCCGTTCAGCGGTTTGATGAACGAAATGAACTTGCCGTCGGGCGAAAGCTGCGAACCGCTGATCTCGGGGTCTCCGAAAAACAGTTCGCGGTCGAGAATCGCCGGCTGCTGGGCCGTCGCCGTCGCGGCCGTACCAAGCAACAAAGCAAAGCAGAACAGGTACTTGAACATTTATTTCTCCTTGGATTGGTTAAGAATTGCAATATGCTTCTACGATAGCCGGCCGCATTTGGTTCTGTGAAGTCACCTGATCTGTATCGGGAACGGCGTGAAACTCAAAATGAAGATCAGAAGCGTGATGACGGCGACCAGAATGCGTGTGCGGTCGAGCGGTCTGTCGTCGAGCGGGGCCGGGTGCTTTATCTTCAGCATCACGCCGAGCAGAACGGCGAAAAGAATGCCGCTCGGACTGTTGAAATAGTAAAGTCCGGCCGCGGCAAACGCGATCATCGTCAAAAACGCGACGCGTCCGGTCCAGAAATGAAAGCGTTCGCCGAAAACCCCATAGATCGCGTGACCGCCGTCCAGTTGGCCCGAAGGTATCAGATTGAGCGCCGTCACCAGCAGTCCAAGCCAGGCTGCCGAGTAAAAAGGATTGGGCAACATCGGGATCGCGAAGTTGATGTCGAAGACCGAGGCGAAAAAATGAAACAGCAACGGGTCGGCAAAGACGAGCGTTCCTTCGGGAAGACTCGCCGGTACTTCGACGCCGACTTGCTCAAACGTCACGAACGCCGCGATCGCGATCGGGATCAGCGCGACGAAACCGGCGATCGGTCCGGCGACGCCGATATCGAACGTCGCGCGTCTCGAAGGCAGCGGCGACAGGATCTTGATGAAAGCGCCGAACGTGCCGGCCGGCCCGATCAGCGGCGGTGTCGGAATGAAGAACGGCAGCGTCGCATCGACGCCATAGATCCGGCAGGCGATATAATGTCCGAACTCGTGCGAAGTGAGAATGAACAACAGCGAGAAGGTAAACTTTAGCCCGTAGGCGAGAACGACCGGTTCCGTAAACAGCAACCAGATCGTGTCGACGATCATTATGGCGTAGTAAACAGGGAAGTTGAGCAAGAAATCGGTCGTCGAAACGTTTGGATCGACGTTGGCGAAGACCGGCAGGATCCCGAACGGCTGAAGGACGCTCGCGACGAGCACCGTGCAAAAAGTGATTATAAAAAACGCGCTGTGTTTGATGTATGCCCGGCGGGTCGGCCGCATCGAGCGACGCTGGTACTGAAATTCGGCGAGGTCAAAATCGGGCATCTGAAAAAGCGAAAATCGTAAATCGCAAACGAAATCTTAGCATCTTGCGACTTACGACTCACAGAGCAAAGCGAAAAAAATTGTGCGCCGCGGCTATTCCTTAACGGCTTTCGCCTGAAGTTCTTTCCCGGGTTTGAAGCGGATCGTTTTTCCGGACGGGATCGGAACCTCTTTTCCGGTTCGGGGATTACGACCAACGCCGCGTTTGCGAGCCTTGACAACGAACACCCCGAAACCTCGAAGCTCAATGCGCTTACCTTCAGCCAGGGCATCCTTCATCGCGTTGAAAAGCGAATCGACGACCTGTTCGGCCTTTTGTTTGGGGACACCGGTTTTGTCGGCTACGCAATTGACAATGTCAAGTTTGATCATAATCGCCTCCTTTTCTCGAAAATGTTGCGAGGGCTGGTCTTATTGATTTCCTCGATAATAAATCCGGAACCGGTTTCTGTCAATGATTTTTTCGCGCGGGACAGACGCTAAATCTAATAAATTGGGATTTTACGAGGATTCGAGGGTTTTTTCGGAAAAAAGAAACAGGATCAGGCGGAATCTCGAAAATCGATGTAAGCCCTGACCACCTTTTCCGGTGTTTCAAGATGCGGAAAATGCCCAATGTTCTCAAGTTGGATGATGTCGGTTTCGTGCGGCACGACCTCGCGAAACCGCGCAACCAGATGTCGTCCGGACACAGGGTCGGCAAGGCCGTTGATGAACCTGAACGGCACGCCGATATCGGTCAAGGGTTCGACCCAACGCGAGCGGAACCGGGCGCGTTCGGCCATATAGCGGATCAGAAGATGGGCGACGCGTTTTCCGCCGCCCGATTTGAAGATCTCAAGATAATCGTCGAGCTCGGCGTCGGTCGGCTGGGTGTCGGGTCCGAAGACCGACGCGAGGCTCGATTTGAACCGGCGGTCCGTCAGAAGTTTGGCGAACAGGAACCCGACCCGGCTGATGAGGATCTTCTGTGCGAGGATCGGCCGGTGAGTTTCCGGAAAAAGCGCGCCGTTGAGAAAGCAGATCGAATCGATCGTGAATCTCAATCGTCCTCCGTTGCGACGCGCGAGCAGTTCCTGTGTGATCGTGTTGCCGTAGTCGTGCGCCAGAATATGAACGCGTTTGACTCCCGCCCGTTCGACCACCTTTTCGAGAATATCGACCTGACGGAACGTCGTGTAATCAAAATCGAGCGGCTTCGAAGAAAACCCGTAACCGATCATATCGAACGCGAGCAGCGGGAACCGCTCGGCCAATGCCGGCCAGATCTTGTGGTAATCGTATGAAGACATCGGAAAGCCGTGCAGACAGAGCGTTGCGGTGTCGCTCGTGTCCGACCGTCGAAAATAGACGCGCAGGTCGTCAATACTCAAAAAGCCGCCTGTTTCTTTCCATTCCTGAGGATCCATTTACGTCCGCCTTTGCCTGATGTTGTCGAGACTATGATACGTTAAAAAGGTGGAAGAAAAGAATCATTTCAAGGTCGATCAGATCGATCATATTCATCTTTATGTTTCCGAACGCTACCAGGCGGCGGAATGGTACAAACGTGTTTTGGGAATGGAGATCGTCAAAGAACACGAAGACTGGGCGGTCGCCGGCGGCCCTTTGACGATCTCGAGCGATGGCGGAAAGACGTCCGTGGCGTTGTTCGACCGACGGTACAACGTGAAAAATCGGTCCACGATCGCGTATCGCGTTTCCGGCGATGATTTCGTCGCATTTCTCAATCGGCTTGCGGAATTGAAGTTGAAGAACGATTACCAGGTCGACATCTCGCCGAAGGACGTGGTCGATCACGATTCTTCATTCTCGATCTACTTCAACGATCCGGATCAGAATCCGATCGAGATCACCTCGTACGATCACGACCTGATAAAAGCGAAATTGACTTAGCCTCTAACCCGATGATCTTCGGTTTGCGTCCGCACCGGCGAATTGTGAACGATCGCGTTCATTTCCGAGCCGCGATCTATGTTAGAATCCAAGCAAATAACATAACCCCCAAGGAAAAGCGAGATGTTACGAGGCAGAGAAAGTACGAACATTGAGGATCAGCGCGGAGTCGGCGGTCGCGGAATCGCGTTCGGCGGCGGTGGTTTGGGGATCATTGTCCTGATCATCCTGGCGGTCGTTTGCGGCGTCGATCCGCGGCAGCTGATCGAGAATATTCCGCAGCAGACGGAGGTGCAGGCACCGCAGTCCCAGCCGCAGAATCCGCAGCGCGAAGACGATCAGCGGAAGTTCGCGGCCTCGGTTTTGGGCAGCACCGAAGATGTCTGGCGAAAGGTCCTGCCGCAGCAAGCCGGGCGGCCGTATCGCGATCCGAAGCTCGTGCTTTTTTCCGGTCAGACGTCGTCGGCGTGCGGATATGCGAGCGCGGCGATGGGTCCTTTTTACTGTCCGGGCGATCAGAAACTCTATCTTGATTTTGCGTTTTTCAACGAACTGAAACGCGAATTCAAGGCGCCGGGCGATTTCGCGCAGGCGTATGTGATCGCTCACGAAGTCGGGCACCACGTGCAGAATCTTCTCGGAACGATGGATCGGACAAATGGTCGGCAGGAACTTTCGGTTGCGCTCGAACTCCAGGCCGATTGCTACGCCGGTGTTTGGGCGTATTATGCGAACAAGCAAGGACTGGTCGAAGCCGGCGATTACGAGGAAGCGATTCGTGCCGCGGCCGCGGTCGGCGATGACACGATTCAGAAACGGACGCAGGGTTACGTCGTTCCGGAGTCGTTCACCCACGGTTCGTCGCGCCAACGCATCGATTGGTTCGCCAAAGGTGTCAAGTCCGGCGATATGCGTCAATGCAATACTTTTCGATAGTTCGGAGTTCCGCCTTCAGGCGGCCAGAGGCTGAAACGGCTTTCCGTACAATTCCTGAAAAACCCAACCCAAGAACCTGACCTCAGCGGTGCAGAGCGCTTCGAGCCAACTGCTCGTCAAATACAGCCGTCGCTCGCTCGCCGTCGGGATCTTTGCGGCTTCGGCGACGTGTGAGGCGCCGCTGTCGAGTTTGTAGTCGCCGGCGATATCTTCGCTCGTCTGCTTGACCTCGCCGAGTGTCTGGAGCACCTCGGTGATCCATTCCTGCAACTTTTCCTCGGTATTGTTTTCGCCGATCGCCTGGAACGCGCCGATCGCAAAACGCGCCTCGGCGTTCTCGAACGGATAGGCCTCGACGCCGTTTGCCCGGTCGTCGGCCATTTTCCATTGGAACAACTCTTCGACCTGCGGATGGCGGACAAGTCCGACCCGTTGATCGTAGGTCAGAAACCATTCGAGCAGATCCGCGAGCGAGTTAACATCAGTTTCGCCGTTCGGCGTTTTCCGCAATTTTGGCGGTGTGTTTTCGGTAGGCATATTCTTTTGGCCACGAATGGCACGAATTTCACTAATTTCTTTTCCTAAACGCCCAATGTTGAAAGCGGCTAAAGGTGCCGGACCTTCCGAACAAGAAACCGCGTTTCTCAAAACACCTTCCGTCGAACCGAATTCCTTGAATTCGTGGCTCAAAGCGCCGATTCGACGCGTCCGACGACGTCGCCGCGACGGTTTATGATCGGAAGCGGCGAGAGTTCCGAAAGCGTTTCGGAGCCAAATACCCCAAGCGATCGAAGAACCGCGACCGAGATCACGGCGCGCGCGCGTTTGTCGTCGCCGTCTTCGATCTTCATCGCGATACCGAGTCCGGTCGGCCATTTTTCCGACGGCACCACACCGGCAAGCCAGACGCCCTCGGCACCGATCTTGGAAATGAACTGTCCGGGCGCGGCCTGCATCAGCATCGTGTCGAGCCGACCGGTGCCGCCGACGAGTTCCGGGAAGTTCATCATCGCCCCGCGAATACGTTCGCAGACCGCGCGAAGCGCATCGTCGAAATCATCAGGCGGCGAGACCAGCTTCCGCGCCGCGGTCGCCATCGCGCGCACGCTCAACGCAAAGTTCGGCGCGGCGCAGCCGTCGACGGCAACCGGAATCTCCGAAACCGGCGTGTCAGTGAACCTTGCGATCAGCTTGAGCATTTCAATCTGTATCGGATGATCGAAATCTTCGTACGCGGCCGGATCGGCGCCTAGCAGTTTCGCATACGCGAGCATCGCCGAATGCTTGCCCGAGCAGTTGTTGTGAAGCTGCGTCGGACGTTCGCCGGCACGGACCATTTCGTCAGCGCGCCGTTCATTGAACGGCAAATGCACTCCGCATCGCAGGTCCGAATCCTCGAATCCGGCCTTGGCGAGCATTTCGGCCGCAAGTTCCGTGTGCATCGGCTCGCCGGAATGCGAGGCGCAAGCGAGCGCGACGGCGCGTTCCGAATAGCCGAATTTTTCGGCGCCGCCGGCAAGCAAAAACGGCATCAACTGAAAAGGCTTTCCGGAAGAGCGTATGAACGCGAGCGTTTCTGGATCGCCGGCAGACAAAACTTCGAGCCCCTCGCCGTCGACGATCAGCAAATGCCCGCGATGGATCGATTCGACTGTTTCGCCGCGAATGACTGTTGCAAGGATTTCAGATTTCATCTTAAGTTTTGCTGTGCCGATTGAAGAACGCCGCCTGAAGGCGGAACTCCAAGCGAGGAACTCCGAACGTTTATCTTCCGGCGAGCATTTCCCGGGCGTGCTGCCGGGCGGTTTCGGTGATCGTTTCGCCGGCGAGCATCCGCGCCAGTTCCTCGATCTTTTCATTCGGACCGAGTTCGCGAACGCCGACGCGCGTCGTTTTTCCGTTTATCGCTTTGCTGACAACGAAGTGATGATCGGCGAGCGACGCGACCTGCGGCTGATGCGTGACGCACAGAACTTGCTGCGTCCGCGCCAACTCCTTCAGTTTGAGCCCGACCGCTTCGGCGACGCGTCCGCCGATTCCCGAGTCGATCTCGTCAAAGACCATTGTTTTCGATTCCCCCGAGAGTTTTGCCGTCGTGTTCAGGATCAGCATCAGCCTCGAAAGTTCTCCGCCCGAAGCGACCTTGCCGATCGGCTTGACGCTTTCACCGGGATTTGCCGAAAAGAAGAACTCGACGCGGTCGAATCCTTTTGCGCCAAACGATCGATCGTCGTCGGTGTCGGCGTCGACTCGGACCTCGAACCGCGCTTTTTCGAGCGAAACGGCCTTCAGATTCGTTTCGATCTCCTTTGCCATCCGAGCCGCGCATTTCGTCCGTTTGTCGTGTAGACGGCCCGCGGTTTCGACGTATCTGTCGCGCGCGGCGGCGAGCTCGCGTTTCAGCTCCGACTCGCGCAGTTCGGCGGTCTCTATGTTTCGAAGCCGCTCGGATGATTCCTCGAAGTGCGCCAAGACGGTCTCGACCGAGCCGCCGTATTTGCGTTTGAGACGCGAGATCTCGGCGAGCCGGTCGTCGATCTCGGCGAGCCGTTCGGGCGAAAATTCGAGTGCGCCGCGAAAGTCTCGAACCGTGAACGCGAGATCTTCGAGAACAGCCTGCGCGTTTCCGAGTCCTTCCGAATACTCGGCGAAACGTGCATCGAACCGCGCCAGTTCATCGACGCGGCGGGCGACCTTCTCAAGCGTCGTCAGCGTCGCTTCTTCATTTTCGTAGAGCAGGAGATACGCCTCTTCGGAGAGCCCCGAAAGCTTTTCGACGTTGTTGAGACGCCGTTTTTCCTCGTCGAGCGTCACGTCTTCGCCGGCCGTCAACCTTGCCGATCCGATCTCATCGACCTGAAACCGAAGGATGTCCAGGAGCTGAAGCTTGTGGGCTTCGTCGTCCCGAAGACTATCGAGTTCGCGACGCACAGCGCGGAAGCGCAAAAAGCTCTCGGCGGTCGCGGTCTTGAGGTCGCGGACTCCGGCGAATTCATCGAGCATTTCAAGATGTGTTGCGGGATCGAAAAGCGTCGCCTGTTCGCCCTGCCCGTGAATATCGACAAGAAACGCCCCGATCTTGCGCAGGAAGCTTTGCGTGACGAGTTGATTGTTGATGAAGATTCGGTTTTTGCCGGTCAGCGACAGTTCGCGGCGGACGATCAGTTCGGTTTCGAAATCTACTCCGCTTTCTTCAAATTCAACCACCAGACGCTCGTCCGCCGCGACATTGAACAGTCCCTCTATCCGCGCGCTCGTTTCGCCTTCCTTGACCAGATCGGACGAGATTCGCTCGCCGGTCAAAGCGCTCAGACTATCGACGATGATCGACTTTCCCGAACCGGTCTCGCCCGTGAGCAGGTTGAGTCCCGCGGCGAACTCCAGTTCGAGTTCGTCGATCAGCGCGACATTCTTGATTTTCAGCAGGCTCAACATCGGTCGATCTTGGATTTGTGATTATGGATTTTGGATTGTCGGAACGGGAGCGCTCCGGATTCACTAAATCGGTCGAAAATCGCTTGGTTGTGAAATTATCGTTCGTTAGGGTTCCAAATGCAAAAGTCGGTCCGGAACGGACTCCGATTTTCATCATTTCTTTTTCGGGACAACGTTCTCGCCCTTCAGCCAGCCGCCCAGCGTAAAGATCGCGTCGGGCGGAAACGCGGTTTCGAGGTTCGGCGATCTCCAGTCGATCTGGCGCGACCTCTTGTAAAACATCAGTTCGCCCGGGCCGCCGATGCGGATCTTGCCGGTGCGCGGGACGACATAAAACTCTGACGCGTCATATTCTTCGAGCCCGGTGATGTTGCTCAGCCGGCCGATGTTCGAAACGACGGTTAACGCGAGCTGTTCGGCGCGTCGGCGCGGACGATTGACGGCGATGTCGCTGGTGAACGGCTTCAGCGAATCGGGCGGGTTGACAATCGACGCGTTGCGGAAGATCCACCAAGCGAGCCGCCCGGGAGTGTTGACCGGCAGCATTTCGTAATTGATCGGGCTGAGGTTCTCTTCGGTTCGGTCGGCGATTGACTGGAGCGCGGTCAGAAACGCGACGAAATTCATCTTGACGAGGAACATCTCGTCCTTTCCGTAGAGCGCGCCGGTTTCGACAAGGATCACCGGCGTTCCCCAAGCCGAAAAGTTGTCGCCGAACGCGAGGCCGTTATACTCCTCGTTCCAGCGACCGATGTGTCCGCGGATGAACTTGTTCAGCGCCAGAACAACCGCCGACGCTATACGTTTGTTCCGTTCGTGACCGGCATTGGTGATGCCTTCCTTATTGCCGAGCACGGCGAGGAGCGAGATCGCCGCCTGTTTCGGAAACGGTCCGGCGGCCGTCAAAGCGTGCTGATTATGCAGATTGAATCCGATGTTCGGCACCCATTCATCACGCAGTTTCTTGAGCAAACGGCCTTCAGGCGTGGCGAGATTCGTGGCGTCGCGGTTGATATCGATCCCCTGCAGGTTGTTGCGCTGAAAGAGTTCCGCTCCGTCGGGGTTGAGCATCGGAACGGCGCGGATCGTGAACGTCTCGGAGAATTTCCGGACCCATTTCGCATCTCCGTTTTGCTGAAGATAGGCGAACATATCGAAGAGCGTGGTGGTCGCTGTCGGTTCATCGCCGTGCATTTGCGACCACATCAGGATGCGCATCGGGCCCTTTCCCCATTCCATCTGATAGATCTCGCGGTTCGCAAAACTCCGGCCGATCTCCTCGACCTTTATGCCGAGCGCTTTCATTTTCTCGAGATAATCCAAAACGTCCTTGTGCCGCATATTTGACGGCAAGATCGTCGAAACGTGGTTCTTTTCCCATATTTCCGCAAATTCTTCCGGCGACTGGGCGAGCGTTGCACTGGACGCCAGAAGGATCAGAGAGAATGTGAGCAGAGGCAGAAGTTTTCGCATTGGAGTAATTTACCCGCTTTGAGATTTTCTATCAACTTCGAGCCGACATCTCTGAAATCGAAGGAGAAGCCCCGACCCATTCGCGTCGTGCGGCCGCGGCAGCGCGCCAACCCGACGATCAGCGAGTCAGTACCGCCTGCGTCAGCGGGTGGGCAGCCGCGGCCGCACGACACCTAAATCCCAATCAGGAGCGTTGAAAAACCATCGCTTTTTTACCCAAGGATGAAGAGGGATGAGATCAAGTAGATGCTTCCGATCAAGAAACATCCTTGAAAAAAGAACGGTCAACAAGCGGCTATCGATTCGTTGCGAACTCCGCGGACTTTGCTTGAGATTCCGCGCAGAGTTCGCAACGCCCGCAAAGGATCGACAATCGCAAATCCCGACACACATTCCCCGATTTCACGCCACTCGATACGGCTCTGCCGCCCGGATGTGCACGGGCCACTTGTCCACGCGGGCGGCAAGCCGCAGCAAGGACTGCAAATCTCGTTTTCTCCAGAACACAGATTGGCGGGATGGAGCGGATTTGTTTCGATCAAAAGAGACAGAAAAGGATCTCAAGAAACGCTGAGTTCGGAGTATCGGTTCGTCCGAAGATCTCGCGGTAGGGAAAGAAGGGGCCGAGGAATTGGTCGCCGCTGGAATTATCAAAAAGGCCCTCAATGTCGGCCTCGCGAAACCCGCGCAATCGGCCAAAAATCCAATGCCTCCATTCCGCCGTACTTCGCCATCGAGCTGTGATGTCGTCGTTGGAATCTGGTGTGACGAGACACACGAGACTTAAAAAGGACACTTGCGAAGTTACGCGAAGTGTCCAAATTCAATGGTGGCGGGGGGGAGACTTGAACTCCCGACCTCGGGGTTATGAATCCCGCGCTCTAACCAGCTGAGCTACCCAGCCACGAATGATTGATTATAGTTTCTGAAACGAAAAAATCAAGCATTGTTTCGGTTTTCGCATCGATTTTCGGTTTCGGCTCCGCCTTCGAAAAGGAAAAATCGGCAAAACGAATCGAAAAACGTTGGGGCAACCGAAAGAGTCGCTCTATAATCGAAAAACGATGATGAGATTCCGAGTTTTGATGATTCTGCTTCTGATGCTCCCGATCGCTGCTTTGGGGCAGTCAACGCGTGTTCTGACGGTTGTTTCTGAACCGGACGCGTATGTTTGGATCGATGATGTCGCCTACGGCAAGACGGGCACGAACGGGAAGATCACGTTTCGGACGTTCGCGGTCGGAAGGCACAAACTTCGCGTTCGCGCCGTCGGATTCAAGGAAGTGACGCAGAACCTCCTGCCGGCGCAAAAAGGCGAGATAAAGGTCGCGCTCGTGAAAACGACCGATGAGGCCGAACTTGCGTTCCAAAACGCCGAACTCGAAACGGACAAAGAAAAGGCGGTCGAACTATATCAAAAGGCGATCAAGCTTCGTCCGAATTTTCCCGACGCTTTCATCGGTCTTGCCCGACAACAGGCGAATCTCAGCGACACCGAAGAAGCGTTGAATTCGATTCGATCTGCCCGCCGTCTGCGGCCGGGCTTTGCGCTCGCATCGGCCGTCGAAGGCAGGATCTACAAGGACGACGGTCAAACCGAAAAAGCGATCGCGGCATTCAAGCGGTCGATTGCAGAAGGAAAGGGAATTCAGCCCGAAGCACATACGGGACTTGGTTTGCTTTACAAAGAACAAGCCGAGGGATTCGCCGCCGAGGGCGATCCGGACGCGGAGGCGGCCAGTTACCTGCTTGCGGCCGGAGAACTGCGCAAAGCCGTCCAACAGCTTTCCGGAGCGCCCGATGCGATCACGATCTATCAAATGCTCGGCGACTGTTACGAACGCGCCGGAAAATGGGCCGAGGCGATCAAGGTCTACGAGGAATTCCTTGAGATCTTTCCCGACGCGAACGAAGCCGAAATGTTCAGATCGTTTATTGTCCAAGCGCGAAAACGGATGTAGGGAGAGTGCAGAGCGCATAGTGCAGAGTGCATAGTGCAGAACCAGTTTGCACTATGCACTCTGCACTAAGCACTATGCACTGTGCACTAACATCGCCGCGATGACCTTGTGGCTTGCTTCGAGCGCTTCGGCGAGTTTGCTCGCGTCGGTTCCGCCGCCTTCGGCCATATCGGGTTTTCCGCCGCCGCGCCCGCCGACGATCGGCGCGATCTGCTGGACGATCGCCCCGGCTTTGACGCGGGCCGTCAGATCGTCCGAAACGCGGACGATGAACGAGACCTTGTCGTCTTCGGCGCGTCCGAGCAACACGACGCCCGATTTCAACTTAGCCATCAGGGTGTCCGAAAGATGCCGCATCCCGCCCTTGTCGAGCCCTTCGACGACCTTTGCGATCACTTTCACCCCATTGACCTCGCGCGGCTCATCGCCGGTCGGGCCGCCGCCGGCCGCGCCGGTCGCGATCTTCATTTTGAGTTCGTCGTTTTCACGGCGCGCCTTCTTGAGTTCATCCTGAAGTTTTTCGATCGCGCTCGGCAGGTTATCGCGCTGCGTCTTGAGCGCCTGAAGCGATCGGTCGATCAATCGTTCGTCTTCGCGGAAACGCGCGAACGCGTCGGTGCCCGTGATCGCACGGATCCGCCGCACGCCCGAGGCGATCGCTTCGTCGGAGACGATCTTGAACGATCCGATGTCGCCGGTCGCGCGGACGTGGGTTCCGCCGCAAAGCTCGCGCGAGAATTCACCGCCGCCGACCGAAAGCACGCGCACCGCCGAACCGTATTTTTCGCCGAAGAGCGCGACCGCGCCGGTGCGCATCGCGTCCTCGATCGACATCACATCGGTATTGACGGGTTCGTTCTTCAATATATGTCGGTTAACGAGGTTCTCGATCTCCTGCATTTCCAGGTCGGTGATCGCCTGATAATGCGTGAAGTCGAAACGCAGAAACTGCGGCCCGACGACCGATCCGGCCTGTTTGACGTGCGTCCCGAGAACTTCTCTGAGTGCCGCGTGAACGAGATGTGTCGCCGTGTGATTGCGCCGCGTCGCGTCGCGTTTCGCGGCATCGACCGTCGCCGTCACCGTTTCGCCGACCTTGATCGAACCGCGCTCGACTTTGGACTTATGAAGTACGATCCCCGCGACGGGAGCGAAGGTGTCGAACACGTGAGCGGTGAGCGGTGAGCGGTGAGCAGACGCATTCTGACTGCTCACCGCTAACGGCTCACTGATAACACCGGAGTCTCCGACCTGACCGCCGGATTCGGCGTAAAACGGCGTTTCGTCGAGGATGATCAGGCCTTCTTCGCCTTCATCGAGGGAATCGACGCGGATATCGTTCCTGACGATCGCGATGACTTTAGCGGCTTCGATCTCGGTAGTTTCGTATCCGCGGAACGTTGATCTCAAGCCCGCATCGGCGAGCGCCGCGTAGATCGGATTGATCTTTTCGGCCTGTTTCGTTTTGCCGATGTCCGATGTTTTTTGGAGTTCATCGATTGCCGAGTTGAATCTGTCGTCAAACTCGCTTTCTTCGAACTTGATTCCGCGATGTTCGAGCGAGACGCGGATCAGATCGCGCGGCGTCCCAAATGTGTCGTAAAGTTTGGCGAATTCGATGAAATCCGGCGATTCGTTGTTGTCAAAAACCTCTGCGAGTTTCTTGAGCCCGACGGTCAGCGTCGCGCCGAAGCGCTCTTCCTCGAGCCGCACCATTTTGCCGATAAAACCGCGCTGGACCTCGAGTTCCGGATACGCTTCCTTCATCTGATCGACGACGAAATCGCAGACCTTGTTGAAGAACATTCCTTCGAACCCGAGATGCTCGCGGCCGTAATAGATCGCGCGGCGCATGATCTTGCGCAAAACGTAATTGCGGCCTTCGTTGCCGGGCAGAATGCCGTCGGCGATCGCGAACGCGGTCGTACGCGCGTGGTCGGCGATGACGCGGAGCGCGAATCCTGCCGCCGACTCGTACGCGTACGGAACGCCCGCGAGGTTCGCAGCAAAATCGATGATCGGCTTGATCAGATCCGTCTCGTAATTCGTTGAAACACCCTGAAGAACGGCCGCGACGCGTTCCAAACCGGCGCCGGTATCGACAGAGGGCGCGGGAAGCGGCTTGAGTTCGAAAACGCCCTTCGAAACCTCGCTGCGCTCAAACTGCATAAAGACGAGATTCCAGATCTCCATTGTCGTGTCGCCGTGACCGTTGACGAACTTCGGATGATTCTTTTCCGGATCGTCGGGCGAGTCGCCCATATAATAATGGATCTCGGAACACGGCCCGCACGGTCCGGTTTCGCCCATTTGCCAGAAGTTGTCCTTGCGGCCGAAGCCGAGAACCCGATCCGCTGGCGCGCCGGCCTTTATCCAAAGCGCGCGCGCTTCGTCGTCGGCCGGAACTTCAGCGTCACCTTCGAAGACTGAAAACCACAAACGCCTCGGATCGAGCTTCAGTTCGTTGACAAGGAAATCCCAGGCAAACCGAATCGCGTCTTCCTTGAAATAGTCACCGAACGAGAAATTGCCAAGCATTTCGAAAAACGTATGATGCCGCGCGGTTTTGCCGACTTCGTCGAGGTCGTTGTGCTTGCCGCCGGCGCGGATGCATTTCTGCGACGAGACGGCCCGCGTGTAATCGCGTTTTTCGACGCCGGTGAAGACGTCCTTGAACTGATTCATTCCCGCGTTCGTAAACAAAAGCGTCGGATCGTTCGCCGGCAAAAGCGGCGACGAATGGACGATCTTGTGTCCGTTGCGCTCGAAATACTCGAGAAACTTCTGTCTGATTTCGTGTCCTTTCATAACTTGCTCACGGAAATGATATCCAATCCTGAAACACCTTCAAAGTCCGAAGCGTTGTGGGTCACCAACGGGATTCGCAGAAACATCGCCGCCGACGCAACCCAAGCATCGGAACCAGCGATGATGCGACCGTTTTGGCGGCCCTCGGCGACAACTGAGGACCAAATTTCACAAATTTTCTGGTTCGAGTGAACGATTGAGAATCGGCGCAGATATTCCGAGAGCTCATTCCGGCGTTTCGGCCCCCAGTTTGCCGATTCGGCCCAATACATCAATTCCGCGAATGACATAAACGATAGAAACAGGAATTCCTGGTGAACGTAAGGTCTGTAAAGTTCAGATCGCGAGTCTCTCTTGAAAAAGTATGAGGTAACGTCCGTATCAACAACTACCGCCAATTCTTCTGGGCCTCCCTTTCCGATCGCTTTGTTTCGCGCCGCCAATTGAGAAAATCATCAAGTTCCTTCTGTGTTACCGACGACCCGGAAAGAGTCGTCGCATCAAAAGGCTTCGATTCCTGTTCATTGATTAGTCGTTCGATTTCCTCTGAATTCGGCGACGGATTGTTTTTGCGGCGTTTCAAGTTCATTCGATCAATCTCCAGCAAAGACGATTCTAACATGACAGGTTGGATGCCGTGGAGCGAAACTTGACTAGGGCTTTTAATTTTGAGTTCGGGGTTTGCGAACTCACAAACCCCGAATCCAGAATCACCAACTTACTTTTCGCCTTCCTCGTTTCGCTTCATCTGATCGCGGAACAAATTCAGCAGCAGCAACGTCCCGATCCCGCCGCCGTCGCCGTTTGCGCCGCCGCCCGAGGCCATAATGTCGGGCGTGATGCGGACGCCTTTTTCGCCGATGACCTTGAGGGTTTCGACGAGCGCGACGCCGTTCGCGCCGAGCGCGTTGACCTGCTCTTTGTACGCGACGCCCTGGGCTTCGCCGATCAGCCGCATCTTTTCGGCTTCCGCCTTACCGGTTTCGCTGATGTAATAGGCCTCGCCCTCAGCTTCTTTCTTGCGCTGTTCGGACCGTTTCGCGGAAATATCGACGCCGACCGTCGCTTCCATCAGGTTCTTCTGGCTGTCGGCCTGCGCCTTCGTCCTTTCGAGCTCGATTCGCTTGACCTCGGCCTCGCGCTGGGCGTTGAACATATTCTGTTTCTGCTCCGCAAGAATCTTCTCCGTCTGCGTCGCCATCAGTTCTTCGGGCAGGTGTATGTGACAGATCAAAACGTTGACGACATCGACGTGGTACTTAAGCAAATGCATCCTGACGCGGGCTTCGGCGCGCTCCTGCTCTTCGTGTCGATTCTGCAGATACGCCATCGCCGACGATTCCGACGCCTGATTGCGAAAGATCGAGTCGATCAGCGGATGCATCACGTTTTGGATCAGTTTTTCAGTGCTCCCGATCTTCGCGACCATAAACGGCGCGTCTTCCGGTTTGACGCGAAACACGACGCGAACCTCGAGCTGCATCGTGAATCCGTCCTTGGAAATGACCGCGAACGGATCAAACGATTTCGACATATTCTCGGCCGTCCATTCAACCGTCATATTCGTGGTCGGAATGATGATCGGCGAGACCGCGAGTGTGTTGACGTAGTATTTTCCGGGCCCGACGACCGTTTCCTGAATGCCGCGGAAGCCGGCCGGAACGACGTAGGCTTCATGCGCGCCCTGGTCGAGCCGCCTGTCGGCCGGATCGCCGTCGGCCTGAAGGTCGGCCTTGATCTGTTCGATCGATGTTTCGTCACCGTCGACCTTGTCGAGCTGTTTCGCCGCGCGATGGATCTGCTCTTCTTCCTCGCGCATCAATTTTTCGCGGATTTTCGCCGCCATCGCCTGTCGGATGTCATCCGTCGGATCCTTGCCGACGTTCGAAACGATGACCGCAACTTCGCCCGGCTTGACCTCGCCGGCCCTTTCGGGAATGACCTTGAAGACGAGCGGATTTATGTAGTACGTGCCGGGCAGGAGGATGTCCTTCTGCGGCCCGCGCTGGCCGCCGTTTGTGATGAAGCCATTCGAATTTTGAAAATTGTCGTGGCCCTCGACCGCCTGCGCGACGTAATCGCGAGGATTGAGCGGCGCCCCGTCGAGCGCTTCGACCAGTCCGATCTGATTTTCGGAGATGACCGTCGCGTCGAACATCCTGACCGTGAAAAGTCCCGGCTTGCGTTCGTTCGCATCGTTCAGCGAGCTCGATTCGGTGTGAATGCGGTAAGTTCCGGGCGTTACGATTTCCACTTGCGGACCTTTCTGGCCGCCGTTGTAGATGAACGATTCGGCGTCCTGAAAACTCTTGTGCTCGGCGATCGCCCGACCGTGAAGACGGCCCGGATCAAGCGGCGCGCCGTCGGCCGAGGTGACGATGCCGACCTTCCCCGGCGGCACGACCGTCGCCTTGGCGATCGAAACTCGGAAAAGGTACGGATGGATCGCCCATTTTCCCGGCGGAAGCGTCCTTAGTTGAATGCCCTTGACGCCGCCCTGCTTGATGTAGGCGATGGGATCCTGAAAATTGTTGTGGGCATTCTGAGCTCGGTCGGGCGCGAAGATGCTGCCGGTCTGCATCGGTTCACCGTCGATCGCTTCGACGATGCCGAGTTCGTCGGCGCCGATCTCGACGAGCGGCACCTTTTGGACGACGCGGACGATCGGGTAAAGGACGAAATGCAATCCCGGTTTGAGGACCTCGGCCTGAATTCCGATCTCGCCGTCGGTTGCGACGACGCGGCCCTGCGCCATTTTCGTGCCGAGATAACGCCGTTCCTTGATGCCGACCTCGGTCGCGCCGATGTTTACGAGAAATCTGGTGAGGACGTACCAAGCGACACCGATTCCGATGACTGCAATTCCGAGCAGTATGAACAACGGGACTAGATTCTGTTCCATATTATCCTCAAGAAAGTTAAGGTTCGATCGTGCGTTTCTTCCGACGCACACGCTCCTTGATCAATTTCCTCTGACTTCGCGTCGAAGCTCGTCGATCTGCGTGCGCAGATCAAAGATCTCTCCGGAAGTTCTTTCCTGTTGGGGAAGCAATCTGAAATGGCTGTCCAACAAATCAGCCAGATCCCGGGCAGTTATCACTGTCCGGTTCTCTTGCCAAAACTGAATGATCTTTTTAGTTGCTGCGATGAAGATGTCAGAACTTTCGCCGGTCGTCGCGAGGCGCAGGAATTCGGCCGTGTTGCCGGCCGTTGGTTCGTCGCGCCAGACCGCTTCGCTGGCTGCGAGCCGGGCCTCGAACTCCTGCTTTTCGACTGCCGCGCTTGCATCGTTCGCACGACGTGTTTCGTCGTTTTCGAACGCCCGAAGTTCTTCGTCCGTCGGCTGAAACAACGGTCGATAATTTGCGGCTTCGAGATTGTTGGTGGATTCGGATCCGGTCAGCTTTCGCTTTCGCGTCGCGAGGAACACGGCAGTTGCCGCGATAATCAGAATTGTAATAAGGATGAGCATCTTGCCCAGTGCAACGCGTCCACGTTACCGCCTTTGATCTTCCGAGCGTTGCCCTCGTAAATAAATGATACGGCGCGTGTTTTTCGCAAGTTTCAAATTTCTTCGACGATCGATTCGCCCGCGGAACAATCGCCTGAGGTCCATTGCCATTTTTCGTGAAGGAGAAGCCGGCCATCTTCCAGAACTTCCGGCGCCGAACGGCAGATGCCGGTCATTAGTTCGCCGCGGCGATTCAGATGCTGATAACGCATATCAAGCGATCCATCGGGCGCGGCCTTGGCGATAAGCGTTCCGAAGACGATCTCGCCGCCGCGATATTCGGCCCAGACGACGTTCTCTTTTTGGTGGTAATGAAAGGTCGTTTCGCCGGAAACTTCGCCGCCATCCGAGTTTTCAACCGATCTGAATTTGCGATCGTCGTAGTTGATCATATTGGCTTGCAGAGTGCACCGTATGAGTTACGCCTTCAGGCGTGATCCACCGGCGCACGACGATGTTGGTCACGCCTGAACGCGTAACTCATACTCTGCACTCACCCTTCCTCGTCGAAACTCTTCGACGCGATCTCGCGCATCTTTGACGCAACGAGATCGTACGAGAATCCCTGTCTTAACAAATAGTCGTAAAACTTCTTCGCGTCGTCGCGGTTTTCGGGCTTGCCTTTGAGCCGAAGACGCTTGGCGATCGCGCGGTCGATGATCTCGTCTTCCGGCGTCTCTTCAAGAATTTGCTCAAGCGCCGCATCGACCGTTTCCTTGTCGAGTTTCTGCTGCGTCAATTTGATCTTGAGCGCCATTTTCCCGAGCGGTTTCTGGCGGATCTGCGAGGCCGCGAAGGATCTGGCGAACTGCGCATCGTCGAGATATCCGTAGTGTGTCAGCTTTTCGATCACCTCGTCGACGATCGTCGCATCGGTCCAGTCTTTTTCGAGCAGGCGCGTCCGGAGTTCGGTGATCGAACGCGGTTTGTAGGTGAGCAGATTGACCGCGCGGTCGAACGTTTTTCGCCGCGCACGCTCCGGATCGGTAACGACGCGTTCGGAATCTGGAATTGGACTTCTTCTTCGCATTTGATCGTTAGAATCTTAACCCGAAAGCCGCGAATCCGGAATTGAATTCCAAACAGTCGGCATTCATCGTTCGCAAATGCAAGATCAAAAATCTAGAATCCAAAGTATGAACGGACTTCTCATCATCGACAAACCGGCCGGAATCACCTCGCACGACGTCGTCGCACGCTGCCGCCGGATCCTCAAAACGAAAAAGATCGGCCATACAGGCACGCTCGACCCGTTCGCGACCGGCGTGATGGTGATCCTCGTCGGCAAAGCGACCCGCCTCGCGCAGTTTCTCGACAAAGACGAGAAGGAATATGAAGCGGTCGTCAGATTCGGATTCGAGACCGTCACCGGCGACGTGACCGGCGAAAGACGGGATTCGGAGAGCGGGAATTCTCCTTTCTCCTTTTCGCAAGTCCAAAGCGTCGCCAGCGAATTCACCGGCGAGATCCTTCAGACGCCGCCGATGTATTCGGCGAAAAAGGTCGAAGGAAAGAAGCTTTACGAACTCGCCCGGGCCGGCGTCGAGATCGAGCGCCGGGCCGTCACGGTGACGATCCACAAACTCGAGATGTCGGAACCGGCGGGTGACGAGTTGAGAATGGTCGTCGCCTGCTCGGCCGGAACGTACATTCGCACACTCGCCGAAGACATCGCGCGTCGCGCCGGTTCGGCGGCGCATCTCGCGGAACTCAGGCGCACGCGGGCGGGGAAGTTCGGCATCGAAAAAGCGTTGACGTTGGAAGAGCTTGAAAAAGTCGTTGCGGAAGATCGTTTGGCCGATCATCTGATCGCGATGAACGAAGCGGTCGGGCATTTGCCGTCGGTGACACTCAATGCCGAGCGCGCCGCGAAGACGAAAAGCGGTCTCAGCACCCGAGTTGATGCCGATTCGATCCCGAACCGGGCGGATGTTCGAATCGTTGACGAATCCGGAGCGCTTCTCGCGATCGGAACATTCGATTCGGACGAAAGTCGTGTTCAGCCGCGGATCGTTTTGGTGTAAGATTGAGACGATTCGTTATTGAATTTGCGCCCTTCGCGAACTTTGCGTGAGGATCTGACGCAATTCACAAGATCTTGGAAACTCGTATGAAGAAGAAACATATCGCATTGGGAATCGGCGGAGCGATCGGCGGCGTGATCGCCTGGAAACTCGCGTCGCGGCCGTCGACTGTGAATTTTGAAGACGTCGCCGACCGCGTCGTTCACGCGGAGCATTCGAACTTTGTCGAAGTTGACGGCGCCGAGGTCCATTTTCAGGAGTTCGGCGACCGTTCAAAGCCGACAATGTTGCTCGTTCACGGGTTCACCGCATCGGTTTACGTTTGGAAGACCGTCGCGCCGAAGCTCGCCGACGCCGGATTTCACGTCGTCGCGCTCGATCTGATCGGTTTCGGATATTCGGAGAAGCCGGCGTGGTTCGATTATTCGATCCAGTCGCAGGCGCGAATGATCTCTCGGTTTATGGACCGGCTCGGCATCGGCACGGCGACGCTTGTCGGCAGTTCATACGGCGGCGCGGTGGTCCTGACGGTCGCGCTCGATTATCCCGAGAGAGTCGAAAAACTCGTTCTCGTGGACGCCGTGATCAACGACGAACCCAAAAATCATCCGATCCTCAAACTTGCTTCTGTTCCCGGCATCGGCGAGGTGATGACGCCGTTTCTTCTTGATTCCAAAACATTTATCAAGCTCCGAATGCAGAACACCCTGGCGCCTGTGAATCATCATCTGATCACGCGGGACCGCGTCGAGTCGATCATTCGCCCTTTGGCCGCGGCGGACGGTCATCGCGCCGTCTTGCGTACCGGCCGCAATTGGAACGCCGACCGGATCGAGCACGACCTCGGACTGATAAATCAGCCGACGCTGATCGTCTGGGGCGAGGACGACATTGTGATCCCGATCCGCAATGCCGAGACGCTTTACAATTCGATCGTTCATTCGCGGCTCGTCGTTCTCAAGAACTGCGGACACGTGCCGCAAGAGGAAAAGCCGGAGATTTTCACGAATCTGGTCAACGAATTCGCCCACGATCGAAAGGGCCGGATCGCCGCCGGCGACGGCGATATGCAAGTGAGACATTGAGCGGATTGGGGATTTGCGATCGGCGATTTGGGAAAAACGCGCGAAGTTTTGCCCCAATGAACCCGGCAGGCGACGCTGAGCTATTTGCCGTACTTGCGACTTGTCGCCCGGATGTGCGGAAGGGTTCGGCCTTTCCTTTGAAAGTCACCGCAATCCTGCGGCTGTGCCGCAAATTGGCAATTGGCGGCACAGCCGCGTTGAATGTTGTGAAATCGGGGAATGGGTTCCCTCTCATATCCCAAATCAACAATTCCAAATCACCAATCCCAAATCACCAATCCCAAATCCCAAATCCCAAATCCCAAATCCCAAATCCCAAATTCGAGATCACAGTTTGATGTCCTTTTTTGCTTCCTTCGGCGTGTTGGGTTTGACGAATATCGAATCCGGCACGTTCTTGTTGAATTCGATATTGATGTAGTTGATGCGCGAGGTCTGCACGCCGTTTGAGAAATGATCGATGATGTACGGCGCCTTGATCCCGTTGGTCTCGACGAATTGTGCGTAACGATCTTCTTCTTTCGATTCTTCACCGTCCGGATTCGTCCGTTTGTAGATCGCCTTCACGGGCAGACCCTCCGCCGTAAACTCGAACTCGACCGTGAAACCATCGTCGTACGTCAGTTTGATAACGTCGTTGCGCTTGCCGAGCGTCGCCTCTCGCTTGCCGACGTAGTTCAAAACGCCCTTGCCGCGCCACTGGCTGCGCAGGAGATTATCGAGACTCACGCTCAAACCGCGCTTGAAGTCCTTGATCTGTTGTTCGTTCTGCACGTTGATGACGCCCGCCGCGCCGTCGAAGATCCAGCCCGCGTCCCGGTAATTCGTTTGGATGTTCTTGACTCCGTTGAACTTGAAGTCGGTGCGTTCCGTGTCCGGATAGACCAGAACATCGGTGAAAGTCTGAAACGAGATGATCACGCCGTCGCGCATCATACTGAATTTCCCGGTCGCGTAAAGCGTCTTGACCTGCAGATACCGCTCGCCGCCGAGCGACTCGACGGCGCGTTTCAAGACGGCCTCGGCCTTGTCGTCAGTTTTTGCGCCCTGCGCCAATGCGCCCGCATACGCCAACAAAAGGATCGAAAAAGAAGTCCAGATTAGTCTTTTCATATCAACGGAAATCGTGTGAAATCATAGCATCGAAGGGCTAAGATGACGAAATTCCGGCTTTGGTTTGCGATTCGTCTGACGAGCAGCGAGCGTTGCGTGAACAAATCTGATGCGAGTTGAACCGAAAAGCCGTTGAATCTTGCGATTTAGGCATTATGAGAAATCTTGTTTTCAAACTTGTCCTTCTTTCCCTGTTCGCTGTCGCGTCGGTTTCGGCTCAAGACGTCGGAAAAACCAGCCTTCAGCCCAACGAGCGGCCGTTTCCCGGCGTTTGGGAAGGAAAAATGGAATCCGACGGGCGGACGCAGGTTTTCGACATCGTCGTCGCGTTCGGCCAGAATCGAGGCAAACTCGATGGCGCGCTGACGGTGAAACCGAACACGAGGGCGGTCAGCCTCACCGGAATAACCGTTTATGCCAACGGCGTGATCAACTTCTCGGTCCCCGGCGCGGGCGGCATCGAGACCCGATTCGAGGGCCGGCTGACGGGCGATACGATCGCCGGGACCTGGCGGAGACGAATGAGCGACGAAGTGAACATCACCGGAAAATGGTCTTTGAAGAAATCGACTGCGCCGAGCACGCCGGTGGCCGCCGTCAATACAGAAAATCGTGACAAAGAGGTCTTCTTGCCGCTGATTCAATCCCAATTGGCGTCAAACCGGATCGCCGATGCGATCACTACCGCGACCAACTGCATCACACAAATTCCGTCGTCGGCACCCTGCTATGCGTTGCGTTCCAATTTGTACCTGCGCGCCTACAAGGTCAAACCCATCGATCTCGCGAAACTCAGGATCAACGGCAAGCAGGATCAGGACCCGGACTGGCAAAAGGCGGTCGCTGATATTTCCAAGGCCGTTTCGCTCGTCCCGAATGTTGCCGAATACTACTATCAGCGCGGATTGACCTATATCGAAGGTTACAATTCGGAGCCGTTCGGGCTCGCGATCGCGGACGCGAAAAAAGCGATCGAACTTGAACCGTCGCGTGCCGATGCGAAAAAACTGCTCGAACGCGCGACAGACGGCTACGCGAGTGGTTTGGCGAAAGAGGCCGCCGACAAATGGGTTCTCTCGTCCGGCCGCCGCGCCGAGGGCGACAAAGCGGCATCCGACAAACTCCTAGCCGAAGCGATCGCCCAGATAACGACCTCGATCTCGATCGGTCCGGGATATTCGAAGCACCTGAATTACCTGATGCGTGCACGGATGCAGCGGGACCTCGGCAAACTCGAGCTCGCGGTCGAGGATTACACGGCGTCTATCGCGCTCAAGAAAAACCACGGCGACGCATTCATCGAACGCGCGGAAACGTACCGAAAGCTCCGGAAATTCGCGCTCGCTTTTGCTGACTATGATGCGCTCGCGGCGCTTCCCGACGATTTTGAGACAAAATATCCGAAACAGCGCGTGCCGCTCGGGCGTGCCGATGGTTATCGCGAATCGGGCGATTTGCCGCGCGCGGTCGCCGAATACACAAAGATCCTCGCCGCAAATCCGGACGACGCCGGAGCGCTCTACGGCCGGGGCCTCGCGCATTATTACAACAAGAACCGGACCGCCGCCGCCGCCGACTTCGAAAAACTGGTCGCGACCTCTTGGGACAAGGAAGGGATGAAGAAAGAGCTCGGGCGGCTCGACATCGCGCCGTACAACGCGCAGTATCCCCCGATCCCGGCTGGGCGCGGCCGGGCCGAGGAAATCGCCCGAACGGTCGACGCGATGATCGGCGAGGTCGCTGAAGTTGCCCAAAAAGGCGACACAAAAGCGGCGGAAGCAAAGCTGGCAACGGCGCTTGCTGAAGCGGACAAGGCCGTCGCGGCCGATCGAACATCGGCCAAGGCACACGAGGCGCGGGGAGGTGTTCTTTTGGTGACGAGCCTTGTCGTTCCGGCGCGTGCCGCTGAATTGCTCCGCAACGCGCTTGCTTCGTATGAAACGGCGATTGCCGCCGATCCGAAATCGTCGCGGGCGTATTTCGGGCGCGGCGTCGTCTACGAACGGATGGGCGACAAGGCGAAAGCGCGCGCCGACCAGCAAAAAGCGCTTCAGCTTGATCCCAAGAACGGGGACGCCGAGACCGCGCTCAAGAGGCTCGGAAATTAAAGGCTCGGCGATTTTGTAGCAAGGGGCAGCAAGCAATTTTAACGAAGATGTATGTGTCAACCCATGTCAAACAGGCGACGGCAATCCGGTGAGGGAAAAGTGGTCGATCGGTCTGAGAATTCCAGGGCGATTTGTTTCTTTCGGAGTGCGAACTCGCTCATTGAGAAGAGCTCTTGACATCGGATCGAAACGACGTCGGTTAGTTTTACTTGTTCTGAAGTTTGCGGTTTAGAGAGCAGAAGCTCCTTTTTGAGGGAGGCCGAAAGTGCGAAATCTTCCAAATACAGAAACCCTCGCGGACGAGAGTCGTCCGTTTCCAGTCGATTCCAGTCGATTCCAGTCGATTCCAGTCGATTCCAGTCGATTCCAGTCGATTCCAGTCGATTCCAGTCGATTCCAGTCGATTCCAGTCGATTCCAGTCGATTCCAGTCGATTCCAGTCGATTCCAGTCGATTCCATAGCCAACTGTAATCAATTCGAAATTCATCCGCGCCGCGATAAGATTCGCGGCTTTTTTTGTTTTCGCGCGTCACGGCTGTCGTGATTGACGCGCGTTCGATTCCGCACGTCGCCGAAAGAAAAGATCTATGAAACGGACCATTACAACGAAAGCAGAACGCGCAACCGCAAACATCGCAGATCGAGACAATCTCGGGCTGCCGGGTGCGGCTTGCCGCCCGGATGTGGGGAAAGGCTCGGCCTTTCCGCCGGCGGCAACTGCCAACGCGGCTGCGCCGCCAATCGGCGATGTGCGGCCCGGCCGGAGAATCGCGCGAACGTTGAACAAAAAGGACGAGCCTTTCCGCTCGTCGCCAAAGGAAAAAGATATGAAACGGAAGATCACAGAACCCGCAATCGAAAATCCCAAATCGAAAATCCGAAATCGGAACTGGCTCCTCATTCTCATCATCTCGGTCGTCGCGCTCGGCGTTTTCGGCACGGGGATGAGTTTTCTCGAACAATCGGCGAAGGACGAGATGGTTGCGCGGAAGAATCAGAACTATAAGCCTTCCCTTTTCGGGCGCGTCAATCCTTTCCTTCCTGACCCGACGCCGACGCCGACTCCGCAGCTTGCGAAAGAATATCTGTATGCAGGTTCGCGGCTTTTAGCCGTTGAAGACGCACATGCCAACGCCGCGCCGGCGGCGGATCTTGCCGTCTGGCGGCCCTTGAGCGGCGTCTGGTGGGTCTTGGGAGCAAACCAGCAGTCGACTTCGCAGCAATGGGGATTGTCGAACGACGTGCCGGTTCCCGGCGACTATGACGGCGACGGCAAGACGGATTTCGCGATCTGGCTAAACGGCGACTGGTGGATACTGAAGAGCTCGGAACCCGGCGGCAACATAAACTTCACGCTCGGCGCATCTGGCGACCGTCCGGCGCAGGCCGATTTCGACGGCGACGGCCGGACCGACCCCGCGGTTTATCACGAGGACGGCGCGAACGGCGTCTGGAAGATTCTGCTGAGCACGACGAATCAGGTTTACGAGCAGCAATACGGACTGTTTGACGACAAACCCGCGCCCGCCGATTACGACGGCGACGGACGCGCCGACCTCGCCGTCCGTCGGGAGTCGAACAACACCTTCTACTCGCGCAACAGCAGCAACAACCAAACCCAGTCGGCGGTCATCGGAACCGCCGGCGACGTCCCCGTCCCGTCCGACTACGACGGCGACGGCCGCGCCGACTACGCCCTCTTCCGGCCCTCCGACACGAAATGGTACATCCGCGAAAGCTCGACCGGGACGGTCACCCAAACACAATGGGGAATCTCCGGCGACAAGCTTGTCCAGAACGACTACGACGGCGACGGCAAAACCGACCTCGCCGTCTGGCGAGAATCGACGGGAACGTGGTACATCCGCCAGTCGGCAACGAACGGCTCGCTTCGCCAGCAGCAGTTCGGAGTCTTGGGTGACATCCCGGTCCCGGCCTTCTACCGGAGGTAGCCGGACCGCAGGAGTCGCCAAACACCCATCGGACAATTGCCTAGGGACCTGAAATGAGGTAAAGAAAATGAAACGCACCGCTTTTTTGACAGCCGCAATCGCAATCCTTGCAGCGCTTTCGCCGTCATTCGGACAGGAACGCGAGCCGCAACGCGGATTCCGCGCGGGGAACTCCTATTCCATCTCGGACATCGAGAACGTCAATCTCAACAACGGCAACCTGATGCTGACGATACCTTTGGCATCGCTCGCGCCCGGCCGCGGCACATCCCCCGGCTACACGGTTTCGCTCAGGTACAACGGCAAACTGTGGGATTCAAGGCAGGAACGGAGGACGGACGGCACTTATGGCGAGACCGGCGACACGAACTATATGCGTGAGCTGTTGCAGTTGTCGGAACAGGCCGGCTGGAAGCTCGACACGGGCGGCTTCCGCCTCATCCTCAAGAGCCGGTTCAATCTTGAGGAACAGGCCCAGTGCACCGCCGGAAACGGCTATGAATACAGGCGGAACGGCTATATCTTCCGACTTGAGATGGAAATGCCGGACGGCAGCGTCAAGGAGTTCCGGCCTTACGGGACGGGTTCCGCCTTCGACGACGAATACGACGACGGCTGGTTCTCGATCGACCCGAACGGGTCGAGGCACGTCTCCTCCCACATCGATTACAACGGTGGCGGGACGAGTTGTTCGCACGATGTCGTCGGGATCACCTCGTCGGGAATGAACTATTACACGAACGACGGGTCGGGCCTGCGGCTGTTCGTTCCGGCGGGCCAGAACGTCGGTGCCGGGATTATCGGCAAGAACTGGACGCTTTATATGCCGGGCGGCACGACCGTCGAAAACCTCCCGCCCGACGATCCGGGCATCCGCCAGCGGATGACGGACGCGAACGGCAACCGACTTGTCTGGAAGCCGGGATCGTACGGCGGCTCTAACGGGGAAATGATCGAGGACGGCGCCGGCCACTTCGTCTTCATCACGACGGACGCGAACGGCACTCAGCGGGTGATCCAGCGCGGGTTCGGCGGGGCCGACGTCGAGACCGAGATCCGTTGGAAGACCTGCTGGGTATACCGCAACTACAAGGCGACGAGCGCATCCAACGCGAACGGCGCATACATCTACGAGGACCTTTTTCGAGCCAATCGCGGCGGTCGAGAAGATCATTCTCCCCGGACAGGCGGGCGGCCGCGAATACGTCTTCACGTACAACGCCGCAACCGTTCAGCCCGGCAGCGGGAACTACACTTCGGGCTGGGGCGAGCTCAAATCGGTCACGCTTCCTTCGGAAGCGCGGGCCGATTACTCCTTCCAGCTCGACGGCAACGCGCCGGTACTTTCCAGCTTCGACGTCCTCAACAACCCAATCACACGGCGCGATCTCGTTTTCGCGGCGGAATACGACGGCGGCCAGACTGAGGTCACCGAGTCGACGTTCTATTCGGCTTCGGCGACCGGAGGTGTCGGCTCCGTCCTGCGTCCCGACGGGAGCGGCACCGTCGAGGTCAGCGACACGCAAGGCTACTTCAAGGGCTATGCGTACAAGACGCTGAGTTCGAACGGATCGATGGTCGAAAGGATCTGGGCGCAGAACCCCGCGCCGCGGGTCACGGGCGCCAACTCGCAGCCCGTGAACGCCTACGTCAAGACCGAACTGACGACGGTCGCCGACAACTCGGGCAACCCCGTGCTGACCGCGATCAGGGACTTCGACCGCGACAAGAACGGGAACGTCCTCGAGGTCAGGGAATACGACTGGGTGCCGTACGCGTCGGTGCCGCGTTCGGGTTCGGGGGCCTTTTCGAAGGTGACGGGATTGCCGTCTGGCCTGGTCCTCAAGAGAAAGACGGTCAGCGAATACTACAATCAGGCGCCGCCGGCCTCGGATACGACGACCGACAGCCCGTACCATTACGCGAACCCTTCGGCGCCGCGGCTTCGAAACCTCCTCAAATCGAGCGAAGTGCGGGACGCGAACGACACGACCGTGTCAAGAACCGAGTTCTACTATGACGATCCGAACAACAAGGGGAATCTGACGGAAACGCGCGTTTGGGATTCGACGAAAGGCGACGTGACGGTCCCGCTATCGGCCGCCAATTCCGTGATCACGAGCGTCCAATACAACGCCTTCGGGGCGCCGACCGTGACGACGGACGCGAACGGCGTCCAGACCGCCGTCACGTACGGCTGCATCGACGGCGCGGCGAGCTGTTCGCCGAACCTCGAAAACCTCTATCCGACGAAAATCGAGAAGGCCTCGAACCATTCGGCGCTGAAACTGACCTTGGCGATGCGTTACGACTATTTCACGGGTCTTCCGACGCTCGCGACGGACGTCGACAACGGCATCTCGACGGCGACTTACTACGATGACCTCGGACGGCCGGTGAAGGTCGCCTCGGCGGTCGGGACCGACGACGAGGTTTGGGTCCAAACCGAATATGACGTCGTCAACCGGCGGGTCATCACGAGAGCCGACGTCGCAGCGAAGGGTGACGGCGGCAAGGTCTCGACGCAGTTCTTTGATCAGCTTGGAAGAGTCAGGCTGACGAAAACGCTCGAGGATGCGGCGACGCAGTCGGCGACAAATGAAACCGACGGCATCAAGGTTCAGACGCGGTACAAGACGGTAAGCGGCTACACCTATCAGCTTTCGTCAAACCCGTACCGAGCGAGTTATTCATCAAACGCCGGAAGCGAGGAATCGATGGGCTGGACAAGATCGAAGGCGTGGAGCACGGGCATCCGTTCCGAAGTCGAGACGTTTACCGGAGCTGCGCTTCCCGCTCCGTGGGGGAGCAACACGGCATCGACCGGCGTCGTTGCGACCGACACGGACGCCGACCGGACGCTTGTCACGGATCAGGCCGGAAAGCAGCGGATCAGCAGAACGAACGGACTCGGCCAGCTCAAAGAGGTTTGGGAGATCGTCCCGGCTTCCGATTCATCAACCGTGTCGGTCACATTCCCCGGAACAGCCATCGCTTATGGCTATCGATCGGCCTACAATTATGATCCGTTGAACAATCTCACGCAGGTCGATCAGCCGCTCGGCGTGACGACGAACCAGATCCGCTCCTTTGCCTACAGCAGTCTCTCGCGCCTGCTCACGGCTCAGAACCCCGAATCGGGAACGATAAGTTACGCATATGACCCGAACGGAAATTTGACCAGTAAGAAGGACGCCCGAAACATCACGACCGCGTACGCCTACGACGCGCTCAACCGCGTGACCGAAAGATCCTACGACGACAACGCGACGCTGGCTGTCCATTACATTTACGACAATCTGAGCCACGCCAAGGGCAAGCTGACAAAGGTCACTACCGGTCCGGTCTCGTCGCCGTTCTCGGTTACCGAATACACCGAGTTCGACGCTGCCGGCAGGGTGAAAAAAAGCAAACAGACGACGGACGGGATCGTCTATAATGAGATGGAGTACACCTACAACCTTTCGGGCGCGATGGTTGAAGAGAAATATCCGTCGGGAAGGATTGTCAAAACCGTGCTCGACGATGAGGGCGATTTGCAGACTGTAAAGAGTCAAAAGAACGCGAATAACGCGTTTTGGAATTACGCGAACCATTTTACCTACACCGCCGCCGGCGCGGTCGCGTCGTTGCAACTCGGAAACGGGACGTGGGAGAAGACGGCCTTCAACTCACGCCTTCAGCCAACGCAGATCGCGCTCGGCAAGGTTCAGAACACGACGGATCTGCTGCAACTCGATTACACCTACGGCGTCGTCGAAAGCGGTACGCTCAATACGGCGAAGAACAACGGGAACATCCAGTCGCAGACGATCACGGTCCAGCGAAGCAACCAGAATCCGCTCGTTCTCAATCAAAGCTACGTGTATGACGAGTTGAACAGACTCAAATCAGCGGAAGAGACCGCCGGCGGATCGTCGGCGTGGAAACAAACCTACGCGCTCGACCGATACGGCAACCGGCGTTTTGATCAGGCGAACACGAGTTTTCCGGCGTCGTTCTCGAATACGGCGGTTTCGAATCCGACGATCAACACTTCCGACAATCGGTTTACGAGCGGGCAGGGTTACACATATGACGCTGCCGGGAACGTTTTGACCGACGCCGAGGGGCGGAGTTTCAATTACGACGCCGAGAATAAACAGAAAGAAGTGAAAAACTCGTCGAACCAGACGATCGGGCTCTACTATTTCGACGGCGACGGCCGGAGGGTGAAGAAGGTGACGAATACCGAAACCGTGATCTTCATCTTCGACGCGGCCGGAAAACTGGTCGCGGAATACTCGACGAATCCGAGCCAGACTCCGCAGGTGCAGTATCTGACGAACGATCATCTCGGCACGCCCCGCATCAACACCAACGAAAACGGCACGGTGGTTTCGCGGACAGACTACATGCCCTACGGCGAAGAGATCATCGGCCTCGGCGGCAGATCGACTACTGACCAATACGTCACCGACGACGTCCGCCAGGGCTTCACCGGCTATCTCAACGACGAAGAAACCAACCTCGACTACGCCCAGGCCCGGATGTACAAGAAGGAACTCGGAAGATTTACGGGGGTTGACCCGTTGCTTGGTTCGGGATTCACGATGACACCGTCGACATGGAATCGATACAGTTATTCGATTAATAATCCATTGCGCTTTACTGATCCGACTGGAATGGTAGCGGGGGACTTCTACAATCTCGAAGGCAATCACATTGGCACTGACGGTGTTGATGACGGGCGAATTTACATCGTGACTGACAACAGAAAGGCCGACGAAATTGAGAAAACAAAAGCGCCTTACAAGGGCACTGTGGAGTCAAAAGTAGAAATTCCTAACAAAGAGGTTATCAGCCGTATCAATGACGCCGTTAGCCGAAGTAACAACAGTGCGTTCACCGCTGCGCTGGCTAAGGGCGAAAAAGCGTCGGGCGGATTCGCAGAGGCCGGGTTATCGTGGAAAACGACCGATGGAAAAGTTGAAATCTTAAATGCCCCCGACGGGGCTGTTTCAGATCCAAGAATTAAAGACGGTACGGCGAGCATATCGCTTCCCGGTGACGCAGACGGAAAGGCGCATGTTCATCAAAGCGGGAAGATCGAAAAAAGCGACGCGCCCACAGGGATCGACAGTTCATCGAACACAGTGTCCGTGTTGGGAGGAAAAACCGTTACGACAACGACTTCAAGTTTTGTTCAAATGCCTTCGAAGGTCGACATTGCGAACGCTCTGCCCGGGACAAATATTGTCGTAGGAGCGGCGAACAAGACGGTATATTTTTACAAAAGCAGCGGTAACAATAGCGATTGCAACTGCATCGCAAAAATGTCGTTGTCAAATTTCTTGAAAATTGGGAGATAGTCATGAACAAGCTTGGTTCCGTCGGAATCGTCATGATGATGGTTTGGGTCTCAATTGCCAGCGCGCAGTCCGCGTTAACTACAATTTCGAGGATTGAGATTGATGGTCAAGAGATCAAAACAAAATATCGGGTATTTTTTCAACTGAACGACAAGTGGATTCGAGCCAAACAAACGAAGAGCGGTTTCTTGATCCCAACTGAACTGTCAGGACGAGAGTCCTTGTCGGTGTTAATCAAATTTCGCAAATATAGACTGACGTTCTCGGGAATTCATTTTTCCAAATTCGATGAGTCTTGGGTTGTCGGTATAGACAAAAAGCCATTCTCAACGGATTTGATCAACGACAATGATCCAACGTTGATTAGACAGCTATACTACATCCGTTTCGATGGAGCGCGGGAATCGACCATTTTGGTCGTGACGAAGAAATACGAAAACTAGCTCACCGATAGGTTTTGGAAGGCAGGAAAGGCGCTCGTCATCCGCAATTATTCGGACGCTTCGATGCCCGACGGTTCGTCTATTACGACGGCGACGGGCGCAGAGTCAAAAAGCGCGGCTGGATCAACGGCCAATGGGAAGAAACCATTTTCGTTTACGATGCATCTTCACGATTGGTGGCCGAATACTCGACAATCCTGAACCCAACGCCGCAAGTGGCGTATCTCACAGCCGACCACCTCGGCAGCCCAAGGATCAACACCAACGAACTCGGCACCGTCATCTCAAGACACGACTACCGCCCGTACGGCGAAGAGATCACCGAGCGAACGCATGCCGAATACATCGGCGACACGATCCGAAAGCAATTTACCGGATATGACTGGGATTTAGAGACCGAACTGAGTTTTGCGGTAAATCGACAAATGGATTCAAGACGAGCAAGGTTCACTTCCCCAGACCCTTACAAAATAGTCGCGGAAGCCATGCTTGAGAAAGATCCAACAAAGGCGCAACAAAAACTGGAACGGTTTTTGAAGGCCCCGCAGAAATGGAATTCATACGCATATGTGGTCAACAACCCTTTGAAATACACCGATCCGACTGGAGAGGAAATTTGGTTGCGTGGAACCGAGAAAGAAATCAGGGAGGCCGAAAACTTGATCAGAGAGATAATAGGCCAGAAGAGGTATGACAAATTTGTAAAGCGACTCAATCACAACGGCGATGATGGGTATGCGTTGGTCCTCAATATCAACGAAGAAGATATTGAACAATTTACAGAAATCGATCATGGAGATGGCGAGGCCGGACTGCGGCTTGGAATGGCTGACCTTCTTTCGTCGACCACAGTAACGGAAGTTAGAACCGATGGCAATTTCATAAATGCTAACGGAGATTTGACGCGAGCCGACAGCGATGCTGTATGCGGCCGAGTCGGCGCATGTCTTATTCCGGCGTATGCGAATATAAACAAACACCAACAAGTTGTCATCTCGCCAGATTCGGTCGAAGAGGCAAATGAAGCGGCAAAGAAACAACCGGGAATATCGAGTGACGGAAAGCCTTTAACGTTTACAAAGACGATGATCCTAGCGCACGAGTTAGGCCATGCTTGGAGACGGAGTAATAATGGGGCACTGGGGTTTGAAAACGCGATTCGAAGAAGGGACAAAAGCAATATTAGAACGAGGGTGGCTGAACAATGACCATACTTAAGTTCGTTGGTGCTGCGGTTGTTTTGGTTTGTTCGATCATTCCCTTGGGGTGTTTTCGCCAATCTGATCAGACCGAAATTCAACCGGCAGGGAGATGGGAGGTTGTTTCCGAGAGACCGTTCAGAGCAACCGTTCCCACCGGATTCGAAGTCTACTTCTTCAGTAACGATTATGGTGTTGCTTTCGACGGATTCGGAATCCAGAAGACCTTGGATGCAGGGACAACATGGAGCGAGATACACACCTTTTTCCCTGAAACGAGCATTTCCTCGGTGCAGTTCTATCGGGATCGACGTGGATGGGCGGTAGGAACGAGGCTCGACCCTGAGAACAATCGGAGGTTTCCAGTCGTTTTTTTTACTACCAACGGCGGGGAAAGTTGGGATGCGTTATCGTTCTCTACCGAAAACTTCGGCAAAATTCGCGGCGAAGTCCACGAGTACAGAGATGTCTGTGTTACGAGATCGCAACAAATTTGGCTGGCGACGGAAGGTGGTGTTCTGAAAGTTGCGTTTGATAAGAACAAACTGACTGTTCTCGAAACATTCGAATTGAATGATGTTTCCAAATTGTCCTGCGCCGTTGAGGATGAAGGTGTTTGGGCGGCAGGTAGGAACGGCTTTGTCTATCACATTGACAAAACGGTCAGTTCTGAAAGGATCGGGCAAAATCTCGAGGTGCGGGAGATAAAGCCAATAGGGGAAAATCTGTGGTTGCTCGGTCAAAGGACGAATTCTCAAATCGGAGTTCGATCGGGCTTTCTGATGCGGAGCAGTGACAATGGCCGCACATGGGTTGATGTTTCGCCTGAATCCAAGGGGCTAAGCGACCTATCGATAGAGGGGCGACACGGCTGGCTGGTCGGAGACAGCGGGGAAATATTTTACACTCAAGACGAGGGCAATACGTGGGTTCGATACGCGAGCCCGACTACCGCCAACCTGTTGCGAATCGTATTCCTTGAATCAGGCGGCGTCTGGATCAGTGGAAACTACCACACTGTGTTGAGGCTGAATCAATAGGTGATCCGGCGCTGCAGTAAATTAACACCGGGCACTGTCTCAAAATCGTTGACACGCGCCGGAGGGATTCTCAAACGATCTCAGTTGGCGTGTCTGCAGGAGCAAGGGCAAGAGTAATGCCTCGCCCTCGACCGATAAACTCAAACACTAGACCAAAGCTCAACGCCAAGCAACGAAGGGCACGAGATAGAAAATACAAGAACGAAATTTACCGACGACGCGCTCAATCGCGTCACCTCGCGGAACTATTCGAACGAACCCTCGGGCCAGACGCCGACCCCGAACGTCGTCTATGTTTACGACGACCCCGCGGTTCCCTATTCAAAAGGCAAGTTGACGAAGGTTTCGTCTTCGGTATCCGAAACACATTACCTCGCGTTCGACGCGGCGGGCCGGCTCCTCAGTTCCAAACAGCTGACCGACGGCGCGCCGCCGAATCCGACGCTTTACAGCTACAACCTTTCGGGAGCTATAATCGAGGAGACCTATCCGTCGGGCCGCGTTGTCAGGAACACGCTCGACGCGGACGGAGACCTGATGCAGGTGCAGAGCAGCAAACCCAACCAAACACTGCGCAACTATGCCAACGGCTTCACCTACACGGCCGCGGGGGCCGTGAGCGCGATGCGTCTCGGGAACGGCAAATGGGAGTCGACCGAGTTCAACTCAAGGCTCCAGCCGACAAGGATCGGCCTCGGCGGATCGGCATCGGACCAAAGCCTTCTCAAACTTGATTACACCTACGGCGTCGTCGAAAACAATCAGCTGAACACGGCGAAGAACAACGGCAACATCCAGTCGCAGACGATCTCGGTTCCGACCGTCGGAACATCGACCGGCTTCACGGCGGTTCAGACTTATTCGTACGACTCGCTGAACCGGATCGATGATGCGAAAGAAGTGATCGGGTCGACCGAGATCTGGAAGCAGGATTACACATTTGACCGTTTCGGCAACCGAAACTTCGTCGAGGCGAACACGACGACGATTCCGAGGAACTGCCTCGACAACCAGTCGCCGCCGAATCAAGTCATATGCGATGTGGACCGGAAGATGATGAATCCGAGCGTCAACGCGTCGAACAACCGCCTCAGCGCCTCGGACGGCTACCAATTCGACGCCGCCGGAAATACCGTCCGCGATCCGCAAAACCGCAAATTCATCTACGACGCTGAAAACAAGCAGACAAAAGTCGAAACCGTCGATCAGAACGGCACGGTCACCGGCACTCTCGGCCAATATGTTTACGACGGCGACGGACGCAGGGTCAAAAAGATCGCCTGGATCAACGGCCAGTGGGAAACGACCGTTTTCGTTTACGACGCATCTTCCCGATTGGTGGCTGAATACTCGACAAATCTGAACCCAACCCCGCAGGTGGCGTATCTGACAACCGACCACCTCGGCAGCCCGCGCATAAACACCAACGAAAACGGAGCCGTGATCTCAAGACACGACTACCGCCCGTACGGCGAAGAAATCACCGAACGGACGCATTCACAGTACGCTGCCGACACAATCCGTAAGCAATTCACCGGCTACGAACGCGATAATGAAACTGACTTGGATTTCGCAAGAAATCGATACAATAGTGGCTGGCTCGGTCGGTTTTCGACGCCCGACCCCTTTAAGATTGTTGCAGAGATTGAGTTTGAGCCGGATGCATCTTCAAAGCGTGACAAGCTCAATCGCTATCTTCTTCGTCCGCTTCAGTGGAACGCTTATGTTTACGTCGTCAATAACCCCTTGAAGTACACTGATCCTACAGGTGAAGTCATAGTCCTTAGAGGAACCGACGCTCAAGTTCAAGCCGCCCTCAAGAGAATGAACGATCTGCTGGGCGACGAAAGATTCAATCTCATTCAGAAGAGTTCCGACGGGCGAATCCTCTACCTAAACGATAAGGACATCTGTGGTGGCAATTTCTCTAAGTTTTCGAGTTTTGGACCGACGGACAAGGACAAGGACGTTAGCAAGAAATTCGCGGAAATGCTTGCTTCACCGACCCGGCTATTTTTCGGAATAGCCACAACGGTTCAGTATATCCCGAGGTCGGGAGACGCCACCAAAATCGGAACAATGCAATCTTTGGACATAAGAAAGGATGCGGGTGGAGGTGTGACATTGGCGGCGAACGAGAGCATTTCAGGCGAGATTGAAATATGGGTCGCGCCAAATGCCGCCGATGCAGGGAATCGCAAGGCCAGTGCATTTGATACCTCTGGGATGACGGAGGACGGATCACAACTAAGTTTCCCGGACAATAGCGTAGTAGATAGCCACGAGTTCGGCCATGGATATGATCTTATGTTCAATCAGCCAGCAAACACCAACTCACTCATTTTCGAGAATGCGAGAAGGGCAAACGTTAAGAACAACCAGCGCCGGAAGTCGGAGAAATAGGCATGATAAGGACTCTATTGATACTTTGCATCGCAGGTGCGCTGTCGTGCGGGATAGGGCGGCCCCGGCTACAAGGAAAATGGCAGGTTATTTCCGAAACCAGAATCCACGACGTGGCGCAGCGGAGACTGATCGCCTTCTTCGGTCGCAAAGGCATTTCTCTGAACTTTTCCCGGATTGAGATGACACCTGATGGCGGGATGAACTGGCGGACCGTTTATCTTGCCGATGAAAACGTTGCCTTGGCCGGCGGCGCGTTTTTCAACGATTCCAACGGAATTGTTGTCGGGACGCGCGACTTTTCAAAGCCAATGATCTTGAGGACGACCGACGGCGGCGACAACTGGGAAACAGTCAGTTACGTAGCTGGTTCGACCAATCAAGCCCTAGATAATCAGGGGCTTCGAGCAGCCTGCAATTTATCGGAGGGCACGACTATAATTCTCGGCGAAACGGCGCTCATCCGCGCCACTCTAACTCAAACGGCGATGTCGGCCGAAAGCGTCTTTTCTACAAGCCCCAATCAACTAAGTCAAATCGCGTGCAGTGGCACGGACGACGCCTGGGCCGTCGGCAAGTCACCGGTACTGTTCCGTTTGAACTCGAAGGGATTGACGTCGATCAATCTACCCACCGATTTGATTCCCAATACGGTTCGATTCTTTGATAATCGACTTTGGGTCGTCGGATCAACAACTTCGAAACGTGGTTATTTGATAAGCAGTGACGATCTGGGCGAAACCTGGGAAGACAGAACTCCATCAGGTTCGAGCGCCCTAACAGATCTAGGGATGAGTTCGGGCACCGGGTGGCTGGTCGGGTACTCGGGCCGGATTTATGCAACCGGGGATGGTGGAGAAACCTGGAACGAGTATCCAAGCCCGACGGAAGTCGACTTGTTGGAAATCTTGTCAGTCAATTCGGACGCTTGGGTTGTAGGAGATCATATGACGCTCCTCAGCTTCATGCGAAGTGAATGAACAAGCCCGAAGGTGAATTCGTCCGGACGATGGAGCTTCCGATGATCCTCGGGACAGTCCTTGCGGCACAAGTGCACGATCTGACAGCCCTTTTCGATCTGCCGTTCGATGAAGTCGCGCATAACGGCGCCCGGAATGACTTCCTTTCCCTGAACGACGTTCGGATGGTAGAGCGATGAGATCCGCAGGGCTTTTACGTAGGACGCCTTCTTGAGGCGGTGAAACGCCGAGCTTCGCAATCGCGGATTGGCAGTCATCAGTACGATCGAGATGCCGCCTGAAGCCATCATGCTCATCGCCTTGAAAACGTAATCGGCGACGCCGTCTGCTTCGTCGACGAAGAAGCCGAGGAAAGGCTTTCGCGGACGTATTCGGTCGCGACGAGTTCCAGAACCTTGTGCCAGTCGGCGTGGGTCGGCCGTCGGGGTTGAACCCGGTCGGCGAGACCTCCCGCGATTTTGGATTTGGGATTTTGGATTTGAATGGGCCGCGCGGAACGACCAGTCCCCAGATCTCCGAAATCGCAAATTCGAAATCGCAAATCGCAAATGAACTGATCCGCCGTGTCGTTGGCGGCCTTCGAGATGCGCGGCGCTTCGCCGCCCGTCTGTTCAATTGGCCGCACCGCAGGAAGATGATTCGACGGACACTGGGTGAAACATCGCCGCCGGCCGCGTCGGCGGCGTGGTGAATTTTAGATACTGTCTTGAATATCAAGCTCAAAACGCCGGATTTGGCGTAAAAGGGGTTCGGTGTTTGAGAACCCCGTAAGCGATGTGCAGCAGCTTTCTGATGGCCGCGCACACGATCTGCATCTTCCTCTTCCCGCGTTTGGAAAGACGGGATGCAAATTCGGTGATTATCGGGTTATGGGTCATGGCGACGATCGCCGGAAAGTACATGCCCTTTCTTATCCTGACGGCGCCGACTCTCGAGAGCCTGGTCTTTATCTGCTTGCCGGAATCCTGCTTTGCCGGCGTCACTCCGGCATAGGCGGCCACTGATCTGGCCGAGTCGTAGCGGTCGAACTCGACTTCGCTGAGAAGCATCATCGAGGTCTTTTTTCCAACCCCCGGGATCGAACGCAGAAGCTCGTCCTGCTGCTTCAGGTCCGGATCGCTGTCGATGAGGTCCTCGGCTTCCTTGCGCAGCGCGGCGATCTCCTTTTCGAGAACGCGGATCATTCGCTTGACGCTCGTCTTCGCCTGCTTCGGCGCCGTATCAAGCCGGTTGGTCTCCATCAGACGCATCTCCTCGAGCGCGTCTATCCGCCGGCTCAGGGCCTGCAAATGGATTACCTGAGGTGAGGGAGGTTTCCAAGGCTCCGGCCTCTCGCTCCGGCAAAACTCCGCGATCATACCCGCGTCCACTTTGTCGGTCTTGTTCCGCAACAGCTTGGCATCCCTGAAGCTATGGGTCCGGAACGGGTTGACGACCGAGACGCAATAGCCGGCCTCGTACAGGAAATTGGCGATCCCGTCCGAGTAACTGCCGGTCGCCTCAAGGCAGGCGTGAACCTCTCCGGCCCGAAGCGATCGCAGCCATCCCTGCAACAGCTTCATTCCTTTCGGAGTGTTTGCGAACTCCTTTGAGACGCTCTTCTCGCCCACCAGCAAAACAACGTCGAACTTCGACTTCGAAACATCAATACCTAAATAATTCTGCGACATACTGCCTCCTCAAAACGGAGCGGTCAAGCTTTCGAGGCACTCTGCTCCGGCTTTGTTCTTTCATCCAGTCGACTTCGTGATCCGATGTTGACGAACCACTCGTTTTTTTACCTCCGGTGGCGACAGTGAGGGAGACGGGCTACGCGCTCCGTCTTGTCGTCCGCCGAGCGGATTGGTTCGGGCAGCTGCGCTGCCCGATGATCAAAATTCGATCAAAAGGCACCACCTCAAAACACCGTTCCGCCGACCATCCTTGCATATACAGACTCGCGGTCATAGGATACTGTCCGGTCTAGGCTGAACGCCAAAATAACGGGAAAGAGGTCTGATCTAAATTCCAGATTCGAGATCTGAGCCGTGGGGAAGACTTCTCTTTCCCCCGCAATCATCAAGCGTCCAAGATAATTGCGAAACAGTTGATAATCAAGATACAAGCCGTGGGTTTGAACCCACGGTAAGTTTCGAAAAGGGCCGCGCGTCGCGTCAGCGACGAATGAATCAGACGTCGCTGACGCACAAAGTAACGATAATCCGGCGTCGGTGGGTTGAAACCCACGGCTAGTTTAGCCCGAACATCGCATTGGGCTAAAGCCCGAAAACCGGATCGGACTCGTGACCACGGTCTGAAGACCGTGGCAATTCATGCAACGAACGCCTCAACACCTGGTTGGAGAGTAAAGATTCAAGCCGTGGCAATTTATGCACGCGATGGCTTGGGCGAATTCGGCGCAAACAAGAAAGGCATCACCCCGTCCACGGGATAATGCCTTTCCGGTCGAACTAAAATGGAATTTAATTCAAACTGAATGCGTCGATCGGTTTGACCGTGATCTCGCCGTCTTCGGCGTCGACGACGAAACGCGTCGAGGCTTTCCATTGATTGGTCAACGGAAGCTTCACCTTCTGATCGATGAAGCGCTTCAGGAACCGCGCGCCGTAGGTCGGGCTGAAACCCTTTTCGGTCATCAAGTCGAGCGCGGTTTCAGTGACGTCGACGAGTTTGCCCTGGCGTTCCATACGCCGTTTCAGTTTGCCGACATAGATGTTCGCGATCTCCTTGACCTCGTCCATCGTCAGCGGCGAGAAGATGACGATCTCGTCGATGCGGTTGCGAAACTCGGGCGAGAATCGCTCTTCGGCGGCCTTCATCACGTCCTGTTTGATCGCCTTCATCTCGCCGAGCGACTTCATTCCGAAGCCGAGCGGTTTTTCGTATTTCTTGAAGCTGTTCGAACCGAGATTCGACGTCATTATCACGATCGCATCGGAAAGATAGACCTTCTTGCCGCGTCCGTCCGTCATCCAGCCCTCGTCGAAAGCCTGCAGGAACAGGTTCATCAGATACGGATTCGCTTTTTCGACCTCGTCGAGAAGCAGAACGGTGTACGGATTCTCGCGAAGCTGCTCGGTCAGGATTCCGCCGCGTTCCGATCCGACGATACCGCGCGGCATTCCGATCAGTTTTTCGATCCCGACCGTGCCGTCGCCGTATTCGCTCATATCGATGCGGATCATTTTCTCCTCATCACCGAACATAAATTCCGCGACCGCCTTGGCGAGTTCGGTCTTACCGACGCCGGTCGGTCCAAGGAAAAGCAGCACGCCGTCGGGCGCGTAATGATTTTCCTTGAGCGGGCCCTTGTTCAGCCGCAAACGCTCAGCGACCGAGCGAACTGCTTCCTTTTGTCCGATGACGCGGTCGGCGAGCGCTTCTTCCATTAGCGAGAAACGGTCCGACGTGTCGCGATAGATCATATCCTTCGGAATTCGCGATTCCTGCGAAATGACCTCGATGATATGTTCGGGCTTGACGACCATCGACGCGGGTTCGTTGATCTCGACCTTGACCGAAGCCGTGTCGAGCCAGCCGATCGCCTTGTCCGGAAGATGCAGGCTGCGGATGTACTTCGGCGACATCTCGAGCGCGGTGTTGATCGCTTCGTCCGATATTTTCACCGAGTAATTGCGTTCGAGCCGCGGGCGGAGTCCGAGCAAGATCTCGCGCGTTTCGTCGAGCGTCGGTTCATCGACATTGACCAATCTGAACCGGCGCGAAAGCGCTTCGTCCTCGCCGATATATTCCTTGTATTCGGTTCGCGTCGTCGCGCCGATGATGCGCAGTTCGCCGCGCGCGAGCGCCGATTTGAACATATTGCCCGCGTCGGACGACGTTCCCATCGCCGCGCCGGCGCCAATGATCGTGTGTGCCTCGTCAATGAAAAGGATGATGTTCTCTTTCTCCTTGACCTCGTCGATGATGCCCTTGATCCGTTCCTCGAACATTCCGCGAAGCATCGTTCCGGCGACGAGTCCGCCCATCTGAAGTTGGACGATATGCGAATCGCGCAGTCTTGCGGGCACTTTCTCTGGTTCAAGTTCTATGAGACGCGCCAAACCCTCGACGACGGCGGTTTTTCCGACGCCGGGTTCGCCGACGAGCATCGGTGAATTCGAACGTTCGCGATGGCAGAGGATCTCGATCATTTGCCGGATCTCTTTTTCACGACCGATCGTCGGCGGAATCTTGTCCTGCCGGGCGAGTTTGTTCATCGAAACGCCGAAATGACGGAGAAACGACGGCAATTCATATTTTTGCCGGACGCGTTCTTCTTCCTTTTCGCGTTTGTGAATGCGGGTCCGCGCGGTCTGCGCGACCTCTTCGGCCGGAACTCCCAGATTCTGGAGAACGTCGTTGAGAATGCTCCGCTCGTCGTTCGAAAGCACGTAAAAGATGTCGCTCGCCTCGATCACGCGCCGGCCCTGCGAGCGTGCGCGATCCATCGAGCGTTTGAAAAGCTCGGTCGTTTCGGGCGCGATGCGAAAGCCCTTGCCGGTATGCTGGCGTCCGCTCTCCATACGTTTTTCGATCAGCAGACGCACCGATCGCGGATCGACCGCCAGGTCGCGCATCGTCGAGTTGAAAAGATCGCCCTCTTCAAGCGCGATCGCGTGCAGAATATGCTCGATCGAGACGAAGTTCTGGTCCCGCCGTTTCGACTCGTCGAGTGCTGTTTCCAAGATGCGGCGGCCGCTTTCGCTGAATTTGTCTTTGTATGCGTCGATATCTGCCATAATTTCTCCAACTCTTCGATGCCTTCGATCCGCCGTTTTATGCCAAGAATAATGGTAGCATTTTGGAATTCCAACATTCCATATAAATCATTTGCGAATTCCGATTTGCGATTTGCGATTTCGGGGATTCTGGAGATTCCAGATTCCAGATTTCGGATTCCAGATTCCAGAGATTCCAGATTTCGGATTCCGGATTCCGGATTCAAATTTCGGATTCCAGATTCCAGATTCCAGATCTCGGACTTCGGATTCCAGATTCGGCATTCCGAATCCCAGTTTCCACGTATCTCTCGAACTGAACCTCAAGAACGGGCTTACACCTCAACACGAACAAACCGAATTCCAAATCCGAAATCCGAATTCCCCAATCCCAAATCCTATTCACTTGGCTTTTCCGACCTGGACGCGTGCGGCGCGCAGAAGCCGGTCGCCGAACTTGTAGCCGCGCGAGAATTCGGACGTGATCTTGCCGTCCTGTTCCTCATCGGCCTCGACCATTTCGACCGCTTCGTGAAGCTCCGGATCGAAATCCGCGCCGACCGTGTCGATCGGTTCGACCCCGAGGCTGAGCAGTGTCTGCTCGAACATTCGCGCGGTTCCCTTCACGCCGACGAAAAGATGTTCGAATGACGTGTCCGTCTCGCCGGCCTTGACGGCAAGGCCGAGGTTGTCGAGGATCGGCAGAAGCGTCGTCAGAAACTCGCTCTTTTCGATCTGCATCCGCTGCTCGTTGTGCCGCTGCAGTCGCTGGCGCATCTCGGCGGTTTCGCGTTCCATCTGTGCGCGGAGTTCGTCGAATTTCGATTGCACGCCGATGAGTTTATGCTCGGCGGCCTCACGGCGCTGACGCTCGACCGCGACCTCTTCTTCGAGCTTCGCGACGATCGGCGGAATATGTTCTTTTGCCTCTTCTGTTTTCACTCGTTCCCCATCCGCATTGAAAGTGCGTTTATCAACGACCGGAATATCCTCTCCGTCCTCTTCCAACAAACCTTCGATCTCTTCTTTGCTTATTTCCTCTTCACTCATTTTCTTTCGTTTGAACCAACTCATAAAGTTTGATAATTGCCCGTTTAGTCTAACAGACTGCGAGTGGTTCGGAAAATTTGCGTAAACCCGGTTGCGTCCGAAAAACGCTGCCGATCATCTGTTACGAAGCAGACGCGTTCACGGTTTGGGGCGTGAATTTCATCGCCCCGTTCTCGGCCGAGATCCGCAAACTTTGGCCTGAAACGACTTCGCCGCTCAAAAGTTTGAGCGCGAGCGGGTTCTGGATCATCGTCTGAATCGCGCGTTTCAACGGCCGGGCTCCAAACGTCGGATCGTAGCCTTCTTCGACGAGCAGATCTTTCGCCGTTTCGTCGAGCGTGATCGCAATCCCGCGTTCGGCAAGTGTCCGACGGAGCTTCTCGAGCTGGACGTCGATGATCTGGGCGATCTCATCGCGCGAAAGCTGCGTGAAGACGACGATGTCGTCAATGCGGTTCAGGAATTCGGGTTTGAACGCCGAGCGCAGAACGTCGAAAACGATCTCCTTGAGCGGCGTGTCGACCATTCCGGCGTTCTGGATCTCGCGCGAGCCGAGATTGCTCGTCATGATCAGAACCGTGTTCTTGAAATCGACGACGCGGCCCTTCGAATCCGTCAGACGGCCGTCGTCGAGGATCTGAAGCAGAACATTGAAAACGTCCGGATGCGCTTTTTCGATCTCGTCGAAGAGCACGACCGAATACGGGCGCCGCCGGACGGCCTCGGTCAGTTGGCCGCCTTCGTCGTAGCCGACATACCCCGGAGGCGCGCCGATCATACGCGCGACGGCGTGCTTTTCCATATATTCCGACATATCCAGCCGGACAAGCGCGCGTTCGTCGTCGAACATAAATTCGGCGAGCGCCTTGGCCGTTTCGGTCTTTCCGACGCCGGTCGGACCAAGAAAAATGAATGAACCGATTGGTCGATGCGGATCGCCAAGTCCGGCGCGGGCGCGGCGGACCGCGTTGGCGACGGCTTCGAGCGCTTCGTCCTGACCGATGACGCGGCGGCGCAGATTCTCCTCCATTTTCACGAGTTTCTGCATTTCGCCCTCGAGCATCTTGCTCACCGGAACGCCGGTCCATTTGGCGACGACCTCGGCGACGTCCTCCTCGTCGACCTCTTCCTTCAGGAAAACGCCGTCTTTCTGGAGTTCGGCGAGCCGTGCCTGCTCGTCCGTCAGCTGCTTTTCGAGCGTCGGGATCGTGCCGTACTGGAGTTCGGCCGCGCGGTTCAAATCGCCCGCCTGCCGCGCCTGTTCGAGTTGCAGGCGCGACTGTTCGAGTTGTTCCTTCGCGCCACGCATCTTCTCGATCTCGTCTTTTTCGGACTGCCATTTGGCCTTCATTCCGCCCGATTTTTCGTTGAGATCGGCGATGCGCTTCTCGATGTCGGCGAGTCTTGCTTTGGCCTTCGCATCGGTCTCGCGCGAGAGTGCCTGGCGCTCGATCTCGAGTTGCAGGATCTCGCGTTCGAGAACGTCGATCTCCTGCGGCAGCGAGTCGATCTCGATCCTCAGGCGCGACGCCGCCTCGTCGATGAGGTCGATCGCCTTGTCCGGCAGAAACCGGTCGGTGATGTAGCGGTTCGAAAGCGTCGCCGCGGCGACGATCGCCGCGTCGGTGATCCGGACGCCGTGATGCACTTCGTATTTTTCTTTCAAACCGCGGAGGATCGCGATCGTGTCCTCGACGTTCGGTTCGCCGACATAAACCTGCTGAAAACGCCGTTCGAGCGCTTTGTCCTTTTCTATGTATTTTTGGTATTCGTTGAGCGTCGTTGCGCCGACGCATCGCAGCATCCCGCGCGCGAGCGCCGGTTTGAGCATATTCGAGGCATCGATCGCGCCTTCGGATGCGCCCGCGCCGACGAGTGTGTGAAGTTCGTCGATGAAGAGGATTATCTGTCCGTCAGATTTCTCGATCTCTTTCAGGACCGACTTCAGACGATCCTCAAATTCGCCGCGATATTTCGCGCCGGCCAGCATCGCGCCCAGATCGAGCCCGACGAGCCGTTTGTTCTTGAGCGTTTCCGGGACATCGCCGGAAATGATCCGCTGCGCGAGACCCTCGACGATCGCCGTTTTCCCGACGCCGGGTTCGCCGATCAGCACCGGATTGTTTTTGGTGCGGCGCGAGAGAACCTGGATCGTGCGACGGATCTCGTCGTCGCGGCCGATGACCGGATCGAGTTTGCCTTTGCGGGCGCGTTCGGTCAGATCCATCGCGTATTTTTCGAGTGCCTGAAAATTCTCTTCGGCGTTCTGGTCGGTGATTCGCGATCCGCCGCGCATTTCGGCGATCGATTTCGCGGCATCTTCCTTTGTGACGCCGTTCGAGCGCAGGATCCTTCCCGCGTCGCCGGCTTTTTCATCGGCGATCGCGAGCAGCAGATGCTCGGTCGAGACATACTCGTCCTGCATCGATTCGGCGGCCTTTTGTGCCTCCTGGAAGATGGTATTGATGCGCGAGCTGAAATACTGCTGTCCGCCGGAAACCTGTGGAAAACGGGCGATTGCGGCGAGAACGTCGGTCAGGATCGTTCCCGCGTTGGCGCCGATCTTGCCGAGTATCGGCCGCAGCGTGCCTTCTTTCTGCTCAAGCATCGAGGCGAGCAGATGTTCGGGTTCGACCTGCTGGTTCTGGTTCTTTTCGGCCGCGCCGATCGCTTCCTGCACGGCTTCCTGGCCGCGAATTGTGAATCTGTCGAGTCTCATTTTCTTATTTCCAAAACATTCAAAGCTGCGGTGCTCAAAACCAAGATTCCAAGATTCCGTCCCGGGCGCAATTCAAACGCCTCGCGCCGGCGAGGATGGAATCTTGGAATTCTTGAATCCGCAATCACTAAGCCTTAGCTTCGATCTTCTTTGCCGGTTCACCGCCGACCTTGATCTCGATCCGCCGCGGTTTCGCTTCTTCGCGCTTGGCGAGCGTCAAACGCAGTACGCCGTTTTCGAATTCGGCGTTCGCGTTTTCGCTCGAAACGGTCGGCGGCAACGTGAACGAGCGGGTAAAGCTTCCATAGGAGCGTTCGACGCGGTGGAAGTTGTCACCCTCGGTCTTTTGTTCCAGTTTACGCTCACCGTGCAGGGTAAGCACGTTGTTTTCGATCGAAACGTTGACATCTTCCGGTTTCATTCCCGGAAGTTCGGCCTCGATGACGAGCTGATCTTTGTTTTCAAAGATATCAACGCTCGGTGTCCAGGCGCCGCGCGTGATCTCGCGGTCATCGGTTCGCGCGTAATTGGTCAAGAAAAGGCGGTTCATTTCATCCTGCAAACTTCTAAGTTCGCGAAAAGGATCATATTTCATAATACTCATAATCATTTCCTCCAACTTAATTTAGCTAAGACCATAAAGGTTACTTAGTCTAAAAGCATAATAAAATCTGAGTGTATCATTGTCAAGTATTCAAAAGAGGAAAATCCGGCTGGCAAAATAGGTGAATCCAAACGTTTCAAGGTGACACCCGAAGCGGTTCTCGGTTATATTCAGCTATCAATATTTTCGAACTCATTTCGGGGGCAAACTCTATGGAAAGCTTTACTCACGAGGGCGATTTTGAGGAATCCCAACCTCGGAGCGTAAAAATTCGGCAGTTGCTTTTGATCGGCGCGGCGATCGTGATCGCACTGCTTTTGTTGAGAGGCATTGGAGCGTTTCGGTTCGATCTCGGCAGTTATCGAATCTCAGGAACCGCCAATATGAAAAGGGAGACTACGAATCTCTTGAACGACGGCACCGCGACATCGAACAAAAAATCGGCAAACGGCGAGGCGCGTAAGGACGGATCGCTTTGGAACGTCGGACTCGGATCAGGTGAAAATGCCGGCGGTCGCGACGGACTTGCGGAGCGGATCAAGCGTGGGATCGAATCGGATCCGGCATTGCGCGGATTTTCGCCGAAGATCGCCGTCCAGGAATTCGAAGTCAGCGGAATGACTTGGATGCCGCTTGTCAAAAGCGGCAAAAGTCCTTTCAAGGTCACGGTCGAAGGACAACGTGAAACCGGCAGGTATTTGGCCGAGTTCGCGGGTAACTTCGAGATCAGCGCGACCGGTTTCTGCTCGTCGGATCGACTCGAAGTTGCGGTCGCCGAGGAGATCGAGTCTCAGATCCGTAAATCGGTCAAAGAAGACTTCAACAAATGAAAATTCTTCGTGAAATTCTATCGCCGCTGATCGCGGTGCTCGCCGCGTTCATCGTCGGCGGCATCATCGTCCTGCTCATCGCCGACGATCCGATCCATACGTTCGCGCTGCTCGTCGGCAACTCGTTCGGCTCGCTTCGCGACCTCGGTTACACCTTGTTCATCGCCACGCCGCTGATCTTTACGGGTCTCGCCGTCGCGGTCGCGTTCCGTTGCGGGCTTCTGAACATCGGCGCCGAAGGCCAGCTTTACGTCGCGGCTTTTGTTACCGCGTGGGTCGGCATCAAATTCGGCGGAACCGTGGTCAACGTTTTCGGCAAGGACGTCGACTATTCGTGGGTCTCGCTGCCGGCGTTTCTCCTGATTCCGATGTGCATCGTCGCGGCGATCGTCGCCGGCGGCGTCTGGGGCGCGATTCCCGGCTACCTCAAGGCGCGATTCGGCTCGCACGAGGTGATCAATACGATCATGCTCAATTTCATCGCGATCGCGCTCGTCAGCTATTTCACGCAGTATCATTTCAAACAGGCCGGCGACCCGATCCTTCAAACCGTGCCGATCGGCGCCGCGGCGCACATCCCGCGGATCAGCCAGTTCATCCCCGGAATGCCGGACTTCGTCCCGCTGAGCGTCGCGTTTCTGATCGCCATCCTGATGTGCGTGCTCGTTTACATCTTTTTGTGGAAAACGAAATGGGGCTACGAACTGCGCGCGACCGGCGAGAACCCTTCGGCCGCGGAGTACGGCGGGATCTCGCCGAAAAAGCAGATCATCGTCGCGATGACGATCTCGGGCGGGCTTGCCGGAATGGTCGCGATCGGAGAGGTTCTCGGCTATCGATACCGCTATTACGACGGATTCTCCGATGGCTGGGGTTTTCTCGGGATCGCCGTCGCGCTGCTCGGCCGCAATCACCCGCTGGGAGTCTTTCTCGCCGCGATCTTTTTCGCCGTTTTGAAGCGCGGCGACATTTTCGTCGATGCGTTCACCGAACACGTTTCCAAGGATCTGGTCGAGGTCTTGCAGGCGATCGTGATCATTTTCGTGGCCTCGATGCAGAAGTTTTCAAGGAAATAAGATGAGCGAACTATTTTCCGCCGCATTCATAACGATCCTGATTTTTGCGACCATCCGCAACGCGACGCCGCTGATCTTCGCCGCTCTCGGCGGTATGTTCTCCGAGCGCTCGGGCGTGATCAACATCGCTCTCGAAGGCTTGATGCTCGCCGGCGCTTTTACCGCCGCCGTCGCGACGTACGAGTTAAAGAATCCATACCTCGGATTCCTGTGCGGAATGGCGGCCGGCGCAGTTTTGGCTTTGGTCTACGCGATCTCGGTGATCAAGTTCGAGGCCGACCAGGTCGTTTCGGGAACCGCCATTTGGATGATGATGCTCGGACTCCCGCCAGTCATCAGCGGCGCGATATACGATTCGGCCGGGTCGACTCCGCAGATCGACATCGGCTACAAAATCCCGGAACTGTTCAACGCCGTCTCGTACGCGTCGATCCTTGCGTTTCTGCTCGTTCCGCTTTGCTGGTACGTGCTCTACAAAACGCCATTCGGACTGCGTCTGCGCGCGACGGGCGAGAATCCGGCGGCGGCGGACGCGGCCGGCGTCAACGTCATCCGGCTGCGTTATCTCGCGGTCGTTCTGTCGGGGGTCCTTGCCGCGGCGGGCGGCGCTTATCTTTCGATCGGCCAGAGTTCGCTGTTCACCCGCGGAATGAGCGCCGGCCGCGGTTTCATCGCGCTCGCGGCGCTGATCCTCGCCAAATGGAAACCGGTTCCGGTCCTTTTCGCGTGTCTCTTTTTCGGATTCACGGAAGCGCTCTCGGTTCTGCTGCAGGGCGTGATCAAGATGCCGTCGGGCGAAGACATTCCGGTTCAGTTCATCCAGATCATTCCGTACGTGCTGACGATCATCGTGCTTGCAGGTTTCATCGGTCTGTCACGCGCTCCGAAAGCGCTCGGAATTCCGTACAACAAGGAGAAGTGAAGAAAGAGTGCAGAGTGCAGAGTGCAGAGTGCTTAGTGCAGAGTGCAGAGTGCTGCATAGTGCATAGTGCAGAGTGCAGAGTGCAGAGTGCAGAGTGCTGCATAGTGCATAGTGCAGAGTGCACAGTGCAGAGTGCAGAGTGCTTAGTGCTTAGTGCTTTGTGCATAGTGCTCGGTCGTAACACTCTGCACTAAGCACTCGGCACTATGCACTAGGAACTGTGCACTCTCTTCCCCCCTTTTCCGCTTTGTGTTAATCTGAGAGTCCATTTGCTACTTATGACCTACGAAAACGCGGTTGAAGCGGCCGGATTCATTCGGTCGAAATTCGACAAAGACATTGAAACGGTGATCGTTCTCGGCAGCGGGCTCGGGGCATTCGCCGATGAACTCGAGAATGCCGTTCGCATTCCTTACGAGGAGATTCCGCATTTCGCGCGCTCGACCGTAGAAGGCCACGCCGGCCAACTCGTGCTCGGCGAGATCGGTGGCGTCACGGTCGCCGTTCAACAGGGGCGTTTTCACTATTACGAAGGCTACGAAATGCCGCAGGTGATATTTCCGATGCGGGTTTTCGGAGTTCTCGGCGTCAAGAATGTGATCCTCACCAACGCCGCCGGCAGTTTGCGGACGAGTTTTAAGCCGGGAAGCCTGATCCTCATCCGCGACCATATCAATATGATGGGCGTCAATGCTCTTCGCGGTCCGAACGACGAACGATTCGGGCCGAGATTTCCCGATATGACGATGGTTTACGACCGCGCGTTTCAGGAACTGGTCTATGAGGAAGCGCTGCGTATGGCGCGCGAACGCAAGGTGCCGCAATTTCTGTACAGAGGCGTTTACTGTGCGCTTTCCGGCCCGACCTATGAAACGCCGGCCGAAATCCGCGTCTTTCGAATTCTCGGCGCGGACGTCGTCGGGATGTCAACGGTTCCCGAGGCCATTGCCGCGCGTCATTTCGGAATGCGCGTCCTCGGCATTTCGTGCGTTACAAACCTCGGCGCCGGACTTTCGGGTATGCCGATCAAGCACGAAGAGGTAATGGAAACCGGAGCCCGGGTAGCGTCGATCTTCAAAGAACTCTTGCGGCGCGTGATCGCAAAGATGAACTGATGCTTGGAGTTCCGCCTTCAGGCGGCCCAATGATAATCTTAAGTCCTTGAAGTGCGATTCCGCCTGAAGGCGGAACTCCAAACAAGATTCATGATAATCGGAATTTGCGGCGGAACAGGTTCGGGAAAAACGACGATCGCGCGACGCATTGTTGAAAGCGTCGGCGCGGAAAACGTCGTTCTCGTCGAACAGGATTCCTACTATCGCAACCTGTCCGATATGCCGCTCGATGAGCGTCATCACGCCAATTTCGATCATCCGGATTCGATCGACAGCGATCTTCTCGTCAATCATCTGAAACGCCTGCGCAACGGACAGTCGATCGATATGCCGATCTATGATTTCGTCTCGCACACGCGCAAGGAAGAAAGCGAACCCATCGATCCGAAACCGGTGGTCATCGTCGAGGGAATCCTGATCTTTGCGGAACCGGCGATTCTCGACCTGCTCGACGTTCGCGTGTTTGTCGACACGCCGGACGACATCCGGCTGATTCGCCGCCTTCGCCGCGACGTCCAGGAACGCGGACGATCGTTCGAACGCACGCTCTGGCAGTACGAGCATACGATCCGGCCGATGCATTACGAGTTCGTCGAACCGAGCAAGCGTCACGCCGACATTATTATTCCGGAAGGCGGAAACCCGGAGATCAGCACTCAGTTCCTATGCGGGCTGGTGCGGGAAAAACTTTTGAAAGAGCGAGGAGCGGCATAATTTTGGAAAAGGAAGAATTGATCAAACGCGCTCTCGACGTGCGCGAAAGGGCGTACGCGCCATTCTCGAATTTCAAGGTCGGAGCCGCGGTCGTCGCCGGCGACGGCACGATCTTCACCGGCTGCAACGTCGAATCGGCAAGTTACGGCCTGACGGTCTGCGCCGAACGCGTCGCGATCTGGAAAGCAGTTTCCGAAGGCGCGACGCATTTCACGCACATCGCCGTTGTCGCCGATACCGAGGAGCTTACGCCCCCGTGCGGCGTTTGCCGCCAGATCATTTGGGAGTTTTGCGGCGATATTCCGGTGACTTTTTCAAATCTGCAGGGCAAGACCGAAACCGTCCTGATGAGCGAGTTGCTCCCGCGCGCGTTCGACACGAAATTTTTGAAGTGAATCCCGTTTGCAGCTCTTCTCGCCGTGGCACGGCAAATTGCCAAAAAAAGCGCACCGAATTCAAATCTGGTATTGGCCGGTTGTACGTGTCAAAATAGACTTCCTATGATGTCGCCAAATCGCGTTAAAGCCGCAATCGTCGCCGTGTTTTTCTTTCTTGCACTGATCGTTTCGCTTGCTGAAACGAACATTGCGCCGCCTGTCGGAGCAATGGGTGCCGGCCCGCCGAACGGTTTTTCTGGCGCTCCGGGCGAGAACGATTGCCGGGCGTGCCATTTCGACAACGATGGCTTAGGACAGTTCACGCTTGGCGTGCCGCCCGTCTATTTCCCGGGTCGCACATATCAAGTCACGGTGACGCACACCAATGCCGACACGACGCGCAAGCGTTGGGGGTTTCAGATGACGTCGCTCAACGCCGCCGAGACCGGAGCCGGAACGTTCGCGAACACCAACAACCAGACCCAGAACGGCACTGATAGCGGACGCAGCTATATCAATCACACCAACGTCGGAAGTTTTGCGAACCAAACGGGCGGCGCGACGTGGTCCTTCAATTGGACCGCTCCGTTGACCAACGTCGGACCGATCGGCTTTTATGCAGCCGGCAATCAGGCGAACAACGATCATAATCCGGATGGCGATCAGATACTCTTCGCCAACGCGTTGTCGCGACCCCAGGCGCGTTTTGTCGATTTCGACGGCGACGGCAAGACCGATCTTTCGATCTCGCGCGCGGTTGGAGCAGAGCGCCAGTTTTGGTGGCTGAAGAGCGCGGATCAAACCGTTTCCGCAGGGCCGTTCGGGCTTGCAACGGACACGATCGCCCCGGCGGACTTTACCGGCGACGGCAAGGTTGACATCGCAGTGTTTCGGCCTTCCTCGGGCCAGTGGTTCGTTCTCAGGTCGAGCGACTTTTCTTATTACTCGATTAACTTCGGCGCGGACGGAGATGTTCCGGCGGCGGCCGATTATGACGGCGACGGAAAGGCCGACGCGGCCGTTTATCGCGCATCAACAGGCACTTGGTTCATCTCGCGTTCGGGCGACAACGGCGTCACGATCCGGAATTTCGGGTCGCCCGTGGACAAACCGGCCGTTGCCGATTTTGACGGGGACGGCAAGGCCGACATTTCGATCTGGAAACCCGATCTCGGTCAATGGTGGCGAATCGATTCGGCGACCGACACCGCGATCGCCTTTCAATTCGGCAACGTCGGCGACAAACCGGTTCCGGGCGATTACACCGGCGACGGCAGGGCCGATGTTGCGATCTTCCGTCCGTCGAACGGAACGTGGTATGTTCTGCGTTCGGAGGACTTCAGCTTCTACTCGTTTCCGTTCGGGATCGCGACCGATGTCGCGGCTCCCGGCGATTTCGACGGCGATGGCAAGTTCGATGCCGCGATCTTTCGCGATGGAACCTGGTTCGTCAATCAATCGACTGCGGGCACGCTGATCCGCGGCTTCGGCTCGGCCGGCGACCAACCGCTGCCCGCCGCCTTCTTGCCGTGACCGTGAGACGATATCGGGACTCGCGCACGATACGTGCGGGGCTCCGACTGACTTCGTCCTTGGAATCAGGCTCCCGGGCCCGATTGCGAATTCGCGATCAAACGAGACCGAGCTGCTTCCAAACGGCACTTTGAGCATGAAGGTTTTACAAAATTATTGGATTCATGTTTCCCAAGATTCTACCTCGTTTGCCTGAGCAATAAGATAAGTTGATTCAAAGTTAAACGTAACGCAAAGAAAGGCTTTTTTGAAATTACATAACGTGGCAAATTGCCATACGCGTATGTTAAGATATTTGCGAGGTGAAAATTATGCCGACTGCACAAGACACAATTTCTCAAACGGCGCGTTTGAACTTTCGTTTGCCGAATGAATTAAAAGAGCGCATCGAAAAAGCCGCGACCATTTCGGGTTTGACCGTAACCGATTTTGCGATCAATGTTTTGGTAACGTCGGCCGACCACGTTTTGGAAAAGCATCACACGCGGACGCTTTCCGCCCAAGACCGCGATATTTTCTTGGAAATGTTGGAAAATCCGCCCGATCCCAATCAAGCCTTGAAACGAGCGGTCAAAGAATATCGCCGACGTGTCAAAAAATGAAATTCGAATTCTTGATCGAATTGCTTGACAAAAATCACAAGCGCGAAGATTTTGACTGCGGCGAAGAGAGTCTGAACGTATTTTTGAAGCGATTTGCCCGGCAAAACAGCGCGAAAGGTTTTGGGCGCAACTTTGTCGCCGTTTTGCCGGCCCAAACAAAGGTTTTAGGTTATTACACGATCAGTTCCGGAAGCGTCGCGTTTGACGCCTTGCCGGAAAACGCTCCACGTTATCCGATTCCGACCGCCCATCTCGGCAGACTGGCAACGGATCTAACAATGCGCGGTCAGGGACTCGGCGAATTACTCTTGATTGATGCTTTGGCGCGAATTGCGACCATTGCCGATGAACTCGGAATTTACGCGGTCGAACTTTTTGCATTAAACGAAAATGCAAAGAAATTCTATCTGAGATACGGTTTTACGGCTTTGATAGATGACGAGAAACACCTTTATTTGCCCGTTGCGACGCTCAAGAAATCCGGATTGGTCTGAAAAGAAAAGAGACACGCAAACGAAGCGACAAAATAGCCGTCTCATCGAAGACGTAGTTGATCGCGGTGTGATCGGGAACGACGGTTTTTTCGTTTGAATCGACGCCGTTGATTCTAAACAGAGCGGGTCGCGGACGAAGAGCCAAAGCGGATCGGTTGAGTATGAAGGAGTAATATCGCTGCCGAGCGCTTCCGCACAAAAAATATTGGCACCGAACCCCTTTCACGTCTCTCAATGTGGCGGACCGAGAACTCCCAACCGGCTCAGTTTCTTGCTTTTCCGACTAAAGTTGAAGTAAAGTCAGTTATGGAAAAGCTGAAATTATTGTTGGTCGCGTTCATTTCATTCCTGCTGATTTTCCCGCCGTCCGTCTTTAGCCAGAAAATTCAAACTTCGTATGACCTGCTGATCTTGGGCGGTACCGTCGTGACGATGGATAAGGATCGCCGCATCATTGAGGACGGGGCCGTCGGGGTTCGGGACGGGAAGATCGCTTTCGTCGGGACGCGCGCCGAGGCGAAGAACAAACGGGCCCGCCAGGTCGTAAGCGCCGCCGGCAAGGTTGTGATCCCGGGCCTGATCAACACTCATACACACGTTCCGATGGGACTGTTCCGCGGCATCGCCGACGATCTCGACCTGCAGGAATGGCTGACGCAGTACATCTTCCCGGCCGAAGCGAAAAACGTCAATGAAAAGTTCGTTCGCGCCGGAACCCGGCTCGGACTCGCCGAATTCATCAAGGGCGGCACCACGACCTATTGCGATATGTATTACTTCGAGGACGCGATCGCCGACGAAACGGTGAAGGCCGGCGTCCGCGGAGTCCTCGGCGAAACGCTCATCGACTTTCCCGCACCCGACAACAAGACCTTCGACGATGCGCTCAAATATACCGAAACGTTCATCAAGAGATGGCAGGGGCATCGACTGATCACGCCGGCCGTCGCGCCGCACGCGCCCTACACGGTAAGCAAGGAACATCTGCTTGCGACCAGCGCGTTGAGCGAACGTCTGAACGCCCCGCTCGTCATACATCTTGCCGAGGCAAACACCGAAACGGAGTTCATCCAGCAGAAACACAAGGGCTTGCGCCCGATCGAGTTTGTCGAGAAGATCGGATTCCTGAGCAACAAGACGATCGCCGCCCACGTCATTCAGGCTAATCAGTCGGAACTTGAGATCCTCAAACGCCGCGACGTCGGCATCGCACACAACCCGCAGTCGAATATGAAACTCGCCGCCGGTGTCGCGCCGGTCCCGGCGATGCTCAAACTCGGACTTCGGCTCGGACTCGGAACGGATGGCGCGGCGTCGAACAATGATCTCAGTCTGTGGGAAGAAATGGACACGGCGGCGAAGCTCCACAAAGTGTTTTCGGGCGATCCGAAAGTCGCGTCGGCCAAAGAAGTGTTCGAGATGGCGACGATCGGCGGAGCGCGCGCGCTTCATATGGAAGAAATGATCGGTTCGCTCGAGACCGGAAAGCTCGCGGATATCGTCATCGTCGGGTTCGACAGCCTCAACCAGACTCCGATGTATAACGTCTATTCTCACCTCGTTTACGCGACGAAGGCCGAAGACGTCGAGACGGTTATCATTGATGGAAAGATTGTTATGAAAGCAAGACGTTTGCTTACGCTAAACGAAAGTGCTATAAAAATAGACGCAAACTTAATCCACCAAAAAATCATCGACAGTTTAAGGAAGTAAAAGGCGCGAATTTGGACGTATTTGCCTTTGAGGCTGTCGAAAACGCATAATAGATAGGTTAATTCGCAGGTTTATCAAGTGAGCCTTCCTAGTTGTTCGCTTGACCTTTACGGAAATTTAGTCAAACAAGGAGGACTGAAAATGCCGCTAAATGTCAGAAGGTTGTGCACTTCGCTTTTTTTAGTAGTATTTGGTTTTTTAACGATTTTCGCGCAGGTGCCGACGTCAGGTGACGTGATGCGCGGCAGGATCTCGAGGGCGAAAGCCCTGATCGCGGTGCGCAATTACCCGGCCGCGATCTACGAACTTGAGAATATTCGGCGTGAAACGGGCGATCAGACCGTGCACGGGGTACTCAATGTTCTTTTGATGAACTGTTATCTCGAACAGAGCGACTACAAGCGCGCTCAGGATTTTCTCACCGATCTCTTCAACGGCATCAAGTCCGGCAAGCCGAACGCTGCGGCAAATTTCTACGCCGCCGCGGGCCAGGTCGTCAAAGGCGCCCGCAATCAATCCGATCGTTACAAGTCACTCGGCCTTTCGGTTTCTGACCGAAATCTTGATCCGGCGGCGATCGCCGATCTCGACAAGATGCGCGAGACGCTCGAAAAGGTCATCGAGCAATCGCGGACCGTCGCCAAAGACGTGAAGCAGACGGCCAATGCCTTCGCGGTGCTTGAAGAGGCGAGCGCCGCCCGTGGCACGCTCGCGCGAGACGATTTCGATTCGAAGCGCTGGAAGGACGAGGTCGCCGATTCGCGCGAAATGCTGGCGAATTCGCGAAGCACTGTTTTCAACGCGACCAACGAAGAGCAGCCGACCGTTTCGCCGACGACGGTCGCAACTAACAATCCGACAAATGTTCCGAAGAACACGTTGCCGGTCCCGACCGTCGAAGAGCCGAAAACGGCTCCGACGAACGTCGTTTTGAAACCGGTCGACACGCCGAAGACGGAGCCGACGCCATCGACCGAAACGGTCGCGAAAAAGGAAGAAACGAAGCCGACGAATGAGACTCCGGCGCCGCGCCGCGACCGTCGGGTTGAAGAAAAGAAAGAAACTCCGGCAACGCCGGTGAACGCCGACGGGACGATCAACGTCGGTTCGCTGCTCGAATATGCGGTTCAAAAGAGCAATCCGGTCTATCCGCCGGGAGCGCGTACAATGCGCCAGACCGGCGTCGTCCGTGTTGAACTCCTGATCGACGAGAATGGCCAGGTCGCCGCCGTGCAAAATTCGTCGGGGCCGACGATGCTTCAGGGCGCGGCAAAGGATGCGGTACGGAAATGGAAGTTCAAGCCGTTCGTCCGCGACGGCCAGCCGGTCAAAGCAACCGGATTTTTGAGTTTTAATTTCGATCTTTAATCAGCCGCTCATCGGCTCCGGGCCTCCGAACTGCCGGAGGCCTTTTTTCTTTGTCCGCGATTGAATTAGAATTTAGATGCGATGCGAAAACTCAGCGAACTCCTCGACCTACACGGCGATCTCGACGCGATGTTCTTCGAGCACCAGCGCAAGCTTTTGCGCTTCGAATTTCCGGAGGCGTTGCGGCTGCTTGAGGTTTATGAGAAAGCTCTCGTGACGCATATCAACGATGAGGACACGCACCTGTTGCCGATCTACGCGACGCGCGGCGAGCAACTCAAAGGCGGAGCGGTTCAGATGTTTTACGACGAACACGAGAAGCTGAAGGCTCATATCGCGATGTTCAAGGATGAAATTGGCATTATCGCCAACGATCCGGAGCCCGATTCGCGATTGATCTGGCTCCTCGAACGCGAGTCGTTCTTCAAGAAACTGTGCGATCATCACGATATTCGCGAGACGAATTTCCTGTATCCGGAACTCGACCGAATCACGTCGGACGAAGAGAAAGTTGAACTATTCGGTCGGATTACGGATTCGTTTTCCGGCCGACTTGAAGTCTGAGATCGCGGTCGAAACCGGCAGCGATGGCCGTTTGAACGACCTCGTAATCTCTCTGAAACCGAGAAGATCAAAAATGAACGTTTCTCAATTGACCATCGAACTGATGAAGATCCCGTCGGTGTCGGGTGATGAAAAGGCCCTCGCCGGATTCTTGAGCGATTATCTGACCGCGCTCGGCTGGACGGTCGAACTTCAGCCGGCAGCGGACGACCAGTTCAACGTCATCGCTTGCTTGAACGACTCGCCGCGTGTCTGGTTTTCGACGCACCTCGACACAGTTCCGCCGCACATTCCGCCGACCGAGGACGACGCGAAAATCTACGGACGCGGTTCGTGCGACGCGAAGGGAATCATCGCGGCGCAGATCACCGCCGCCGAGAGGCTGCGCGCTCAGGGAATTTCCGACATCGGTCTGCTTTATACGGTCGAAGAAGAACGCGCCTCGATCGGTGCGCGCGCTGCCAACGATCATCCGCTCGCCGCTAAGTGCGAGTATCTGATCAACGGCGAGCCGACCGACAACGATCTCGCCATCGGTTCAAAAGGGAGTATGCGGCTTGTTCTTCGCACGAAAGGTAAGGCGGCGCACTCGGCATACCCGGAGATCGGCGACTCGGCGATCGACAAGCTTCTCGACATCCTCGAAGACATTCGCCGGGTCACTCTTCCGACCGATGAGTTTTTTGGCGAATCGACCCTTAACATCGGCATCATTTCCGGCGGCGTCGGGTCGAACGTCGTCGCGCCGTCGGCGGAAGCGGCGCTTCACGTCCGGATGGTGACGCCGCTTGAACCGGTGATGGAGATCATCGAAAACGCCGTCGACGGCCGCGGCGAGATCGACGTTCAGTCTTGCAGCCTTCCGGTTCGAATGGTGAAGGTCGAAGGATTTCGGCAGAAGGTCGTCCGTTTCACGACCGACATTCCGTATCTGACAAAATGGGGGAAACCTTTGCTGCTAGGCCCGGGCTCGATCCTCGACGCGCACACGAAGGATGAGTTCGTGCTCAAGAAAGATCTCGACGAGGCCGTCAGGCTTTACGAAGACCTCGCCAAAAAGCTACTCGCGGCATGATTCGGTGGCTCTCAGACCGGCCTCGACGCGGGCGATCTCATTTCGCACACCGCGAACGTTCCGTTGAAACGTCGAACGGCTTTCGTATCCCCGACGGGCTTCAAGCAGTTCCGTCCGCGCTTCGCAATGTCGGCCGGCTTTGATCAGCGTTTCGCCCTTCAATAACAAAAACGGCTCTTTCCTCGCCATCCCTTTTGCGATTCTGTCTATTCTCTTTATCGCATTTTCGAATCGATTCAATTTGACTTCGAGATCGATCGCCGGGGTTTCCAATGTCACCAGGGATCCGAGTTTGGCGATCCCCTCGTCCAATCCGTCGAGAGCCTCGACGAAACTTCCGGAGCTTGCCAAAACCTCGGCGCGTTCGACGTAGATCTCTGCCGAATCGCTTGGTGAGACTTCGATCGCCTTTTTGAACCATCGTGCCGCGCCCGCCGCGTCGCCAAGCTTCGCGAGCGTTCGGCCGAGCGCGAGAACGCCCTCGAACATTTGGGGTTCGGCGCCGTTAAAGCGCTCAAGAAATTTCTTCGACCTTCTGAATTTGCCCATATCGAAGAGCAATTTCCCGCGTCTGAGATCGACGACCCCGAGTGTCGGATCGAGTCTTGCTGCGGTGTTCAGATCACGTTCCGAATTGCGCCACTCGCGATGAAGCCGATAGAGCTCGGCGCGTTTAAGATACAGCGCGGCGTCACGCGGAGACTTCTTGATCTCGGCGGTTACCGCGATGATCTGTTCGTGTATTCCGTCGTGCGCGCGCAAAGCGGTCACCGAAAGAGCCAAGATCGTAATCAGGAGCAGCGAAAGTTTCATCGGTCTAACGTTTCAGCGTCTTACCGGTCGCGATCCTCGAAAACGCGGAGTCGCCGCCGGCATTGAATGCGCGGACCCGATAACGATACGTCGTGTTTGCAGTCAAGCCCGAATTCGCGAATGTGGTGACGCCCGCTCCGACGGTCGCTACCTGCGAGAAACTCGTGCAGGTCACGCCCTTGCAGCGTTCGATCTTGAATCCATCTTCGTTGTTCGACGCGTCGGCCCAAGTGACGTTGATCTGTGATCCGGATGCGCCGAACGCCGTGAGTCCCGTGGGCGCGTCGGGTTGATTCGGGGTTCCGCCTTTGACGATCGTGAAATAATCGGCGATCGTACCGTTTTCACGCAGGAATTTCGCGTCGAGTCGATCGTTGTTTACGTCAATGATCATCGATCCGAGATTGTTTAGCGAGACGAACATCGCCGGGTGGTTGAGCGTTCCGCCCGAGATCTTTCCGGAACTTCCGGCAACCGCGTAGACCGCGCCTTCATTCGGCAGATTGCTGCTCAAAGCGGATTTCTTGTACGAACCGTCGAAGTTCTCGCGCCCGCCGCCGGGATTTCTTTTCATCGATTGAGAGAACGTTGAAGAATCGCCGTAGTGGCCGTCGATCAGATACGAACGCTCGTACGAATGACTGTGGCCCGCGAGAACGAGGTCGACGCCCCAACTTTCGAGGATCGGCAGAACGTTGGCACGCATCTCCATCAGTTCGATTTCGGTGTCGGAATTATGCGAACCTTTCGTGTACGGCGGATGGTGCCAAAAGGCAACCACCCAGGGCTGCGTGTTTTGCGAGAGATCGCTTTGAAGCCAGGTCATCATCGCGCTTCCGACGGAGCGGCTCGAAGTCATTGAATCAAGGCAAATGAAGTGAATATTGCCGTAGTTGAACGAGTAGTATTTTTCGGTTCCCGAAGCGATTCCGCCGGCCTCGGCCGCAGTCGGAAGCGTGAACATCTGGAAATAGGGCAATCCCGACGGGGGATTTGTATCCTGCGACGTATCGTGATTGCCGATCGTCGACCACAGCGGGGTTTGCCTGAGGATCGTGGGATACATATCAAAGACGGCGGACTGATATTCCGCGTCGGTGCCGTTGCTGTAGGCATTGTCGCCGAGCATCAGAATCAGATTCGTGTAATTTGAACCGTTGAAAGCAAGGTACGAGTTCCGGACGGCCTGCGCGTTTGCGTCGGCAGTGCCCGAGTCACCGAGAATCCAGAAACGATACGGATTTGTTTGGCCGGCGTTCGGCGACGTGAAGAAGAAATGCGTTGCGTCGTTGCCGGCCAGAACGGCAGATGTCGATCCGATCGAATAGAAGTACTTCGTATTTGCCGTCAAACCCGCAATTCGCACTTCGTGCTCGGTTGTGAGCGTCGCGTCGCTCGCAAATTGCGTCAGGTTTCCCGCAACCGTTCCGAACTGAACCCGGCTATCGGTTGCGACGTTCGTGCGCCAACGGACCGTCATCGCGCTGTTCGTCCCCATCTGCAAATACGGTCCGCGGGTAATGCTCGCGGCGGTTTGCCCGATCAGATCGAGATCGAAACTAATGTCGCTGCTGTTGAGCGTCGCTTGGTGGATCTCGACGGCGATCGTGTTTGTTCCTGCAGTGAGAGGTTTCGTGCCGAAATTGGCCTGCAGAAAAGCCGTCGTTTCCTCTGCGCCGCTGATTCCTAGCGGCGCCAGCGTCTGATAGGTCACGCTTCCGGCGGGCATATTCGTCCGGAAAACTTCAGTTCCGTTGAGATAGACGATTGCGCCATCGTCGCGCAGAATGTTGAGAGTCAAGCCGGTATAATCGGTCGGATCGGCGACGTTGAATGTTTTGCGAAAGTACGTTGTTACATACTTGTTGTTCGGGTCCGGTCCGTAGCCGACGGTTGTAACCTCGTCACCGTCGCCGTAGCCAAGCTGCGCGTTGCCGTTCGTCCAAAGCGAATCGTCAAACGCCGGCGCCGTCCACGACGACCCCTGATTTGTTCCGTTATCGAGATATTTCCAGTTCGAGCCGCGACCGATGAGAGTCGCTTGGCCGAGAACACCGGTGCTCAGGAGTAGCGCGAACGAGATCGCAAACAATGCGGGTTTTTTCATAATCGTGATCTTATTCAGAGAACCTGAAGGCGTGTAATCATAACGTTTTAAACACAATTTAACAAGTTATTTCCATTGCTTGACGCGGAAGTTCGCGTGATCCGCAGGTGTCTGCGGCCGCGGTTGAATTTGTTAATCCCAAGCTAAGCGTTATGATCGGAACATTCCGGAATAGTGCTTAGCTGATAATTGAAAGCTGATAGTGACGCATCGGACTAATCAGCTGTCTCGAAAGATCAATTGATTATTTCGCGCAACGATGTGACAAAATAGCAGATATGAAGATTGCGCTGATCGGATACGGGGCGATGGGCAAGCTCATCGCGACGCTGGCTAAAGAGAAAGGTCACGAGATCCTGGTTGTTGTCGACGATATCGATGCCAGGTTATCGTCAGTTCAGCTGGCTGACACGCTTCGCGGGGCGGAAGTTGCGATCGACTTCACCGTCGCCGGGGCGGTGCGACGCAACGTCGAGGCTTGTTTGATCGCCGGAATTCCTTTGGTCGAAGGGACGACCGGGTGGAACGGGGAACGGGAAACGATCCGTGATTTGGTCGAATCGAAAAACGGAGCGTTGGTTTACGGTTCCAACTTCAGCATCGGCGTCAATCTCTTCTTTCGGATAACCGGTTTTGCGGCCGAATTGGTTTCGAAGTTCGATGAGTACGAGGTGTTCATCGAAGAGCGCCATCATTCGCGGAAAAAGGACGCGCCGAGCGGCACCGCGCTTAAGTTGAAAGAGATCGTTGCGAAACAGTTCGGAGACGAATTCTCGATCGCCGCGACTCGCGCCGGCGATATTCCTGGAACGCACACCGTCGGTTTCGATTCCGCGCCCGACACGATCGAATTGACGCACACGGCTCGCTCGCGGGAGGGCTTTGCCCGCGGCGCGATCCTCGCCGCCGAATGGATCGCCGGACGACAAGGCTTTTACGAGTTTTCCGATGTTATGGATGAAGTGCTCATAATGCCGCCGCGACCGGCGGGTATTTGAAACCGCACGAATGAATTTCGTCGATTACATCAAGACCTTTTTCCCCCTTTCCGACGCCGTCGCGGAAGAGTTATTGGGAAAGAGCCGCAAGCACAGTTTCCAGAGGCATCATCTGCTTCACCGCGAGGGCGAAGTTTGTGACCGGCTTTGGTTTGTCGAACGCGGCCTGGTCCGATGGTTCTATCACGACGAAGAAGGCCGCGACATAACCGATTCGTTCGCCGCGGAACACTCGTTCGTGACGGCGTTCGACAGTTTTTTTCAACGCAAGCCGAGCCGTTACTTCATTGAGGTACTGGAGGATTCCGAAATTTACTCGATGCGCTATTCGGACCTCGATGAATCGTTTAAGAAGTTCCCCGAGATCGAACGCGTCAGCCGTCTGGTTTTGCTCGTGATCCTCGAACAGCAGTTGGAAAAGAACACCGCACTTCAATTTCGTACCGCGGAACAACGCTATCGTTTTATCATCGAGAAGCATCCCGATCTGCTGCAGCGGGTTTCTCTCGGAAACATCGCTTCATACCTTGGAATCACACAGGAAACCCTGAGCCGCATCCGTTCGAAGAAACCAAAGCCGAATTAAGCAATAGAGCCAAATTCAGAGAATTCCCGGTCTCGACGATTGCGCACTGTCAACTGTCAAATATCCGCTATCAATTTGGGATTTGCGATTTTCCACTACTCCGAATGCACAGATTTCCGAACAGCTTGCGGCTGATAACCGTGCCGTAAGCCGATCCGGAAGCGCGGTTAAGCAGGTTGTTCAAAGCCCGCATATTTCAATCTGAAATCTCAAAGTGATTTTTTGACCGAGATCAAACGGGAATTTGACTAATATCAAAAGCCGCCGTGCAATTTTGGACTATCTTTGGCCTGACAAATTTGCAGGTTGAGGAGTTTGATTCAAGTGAAGTATCTGCTGAACGCGCTTTCGATTGGTGATTGGAGCTTTCCCGTGACGGGCATCGGATTTAAGAAGCTGAAGTATTTTGCCGTCATTATTTTTCCGGCGGCGACGCTCCTTGCGTTTTTATCGTCGGGGTTCCTGACGTTTTTGCCCGCTGTTCTCTTTTTCGGCTTTGTCCCGATCTTCGAACTGTTCCTGTCGCCGGATAAACGCAACTCAACGGCCGACGAAAAGCGCCGACTCGAATCGGACCGGTTTTTCGATTGGTTTCTCAATGCTCTGGTCGCCGTTCAGATCGGATTGTTGGCCGTGTTCCTCGTGACCATTTCGAATCCGACAACGGTTTGGGGTATTGATCTGATCGGACGGACGGTCTCGATGGGAATGATGTGCGCATTGCTCGGAATCAATCTCGGCCACGAGTTGGGACACCGGACGGATCGATTTCAGCGGTTTCTCGGTGAAGTCACCTTGCTGACGTCGCTCGAAAATCAGTTTCTCCCATATCACAATCTCGGCCATCACCGGAACGCGGCGACACCCGGCGACCCGGCGACCGGACGGCGTGGCGAGACGGTTTACGCGTTCTGGTTTCGTTCGCAATTCGGCAGTTATTGGCAGGCCTGGCAGATCGAATTCAATAAACAGATCAAACGCGGAAGGTGGCGATTTTCGATTCACAATCGGATGGTCTGCTACACGGCCGCGCAGATCACGCTGCTCTCCGGCATTTGGTTCGTTTTCGGCGGAACTGCATTGATTGCGTTCGTGGCCGCGGCCGTGATCGGAAAGTTGCTGCTTGAAACGGTTAACTACATCGAGCATTACGGACTGTTGAGAGAGCGTATGCCGAACGGCCGCTACGAAAGGGTCGGGCCGCAGCACTCCTGGAATTCGGATCACATCCTCGGCCGCGCGATCCTGCTCGAATTGTCACGCCACTCCGACCACCATTTTCGTGCGAGCCGCCGTTATCAGGTTCTTGACTCGCTCGCCGAGAGTCCGCAGATGCCGACCGGTTACCCGGGAATGATGATCTTCGCGTTGTTCCCGCCGCTCTGGTTTCGGTATATGGACCGAAGGATTGACACGATGAAAGCGAAGATCGAGAATCTCAAATAGACCCGTTCGACCATCTTCATCGGGCGGGTCGCGACCCGATGAAGCCCAAGATCAAGATCTGCTGCATTTCAAGTTCCGCCGAAGCGTCGTTGGCGATCGCCGCCGGCGCTTCCGCGTTGGGTTTGGTCGGTCCGATGCCATCCGGCCCCGGCGTCATTACCGATGAGGAGATTTTCGCGATCGCACGTGACGTGCCGCCGCCGATCGCGACGTTTCTGCTGACCAGCGAAACACGCGCCGCGGATATCGTCGCGCATCACCGGCGAGTGCAGACGAACACGATTCAGATCGTCGACGCGCTCGAAAACCGCGCGTATCAAGAGATCCGCGCGGCGCTACCGGGTATTAAATTGGTTCAAGTCATTCACGTTATCGACGAACGCTCCGTCGATGAAGCCTGCGAGATCGCGCCGTTGGTCGATTCGATTCTGCTCGATTCGGGAAATCCCAATCTCTCTGTCAAGGAACTCGGCGGGACCGGGCGCGTGCACGACTGGAAACTGAGCCGGCGGATCGTCGAGATATGCGGTAAGCCCGTTTTTCTGGCCGGCGGGATCGGCGCTTCGAACGTGCGCGAGGCATTTGAGCGCGTCGGACCTTTCGGATTCGACCTCTGTTCGAGCGTCCGAACCGACGGAAGGCTCGACCCGCGGAAGTTGGACGAGTTTTTCACGAGTTTGGAGTTCCGTCCTTAGGCGGCTGATGCGTTGTAAGGCGTCAACTTCGATCTCGCGAGCGGGCCGCCTGAAGGCGGAACTCCGAACGGTCGATAAAATCTGACGGATCGATCCAGCCCTTGTTTTCTTTTGAATACCCGCCGCCGGGCTCGTTCCACATCGGACAATCGTCGGTCCGAATTTCAAAGTGAAGATGGCATAGATAGCGGCCGTCGGCGTTTCCGACTTCGCCGATCTTTTCACGGATTTCGACGTCGCCCGACGTTTTCAGAATTTTCTGCAAATGCCCGTATAACGATTGGACGCGCTTCCCATCCGTCAGCGTATGTTCAACAATGACAACATTTCCCCAGCCCGGTCCGGCGTTTTCCGCGAAAACGATCCGGCCGTTCGCGACCGCGAAAACAGGCTCGCCGCAGTCGGTGTCTCCGCCTGAGTTCTTGTTCCAATCTTCGCCGAGATGGTCATTGATGCCGAAATCCTGAGCGTTGTACCATTCGTCATTTGAGTCTTTTGCCTGCGTCAGCGTCCCCGATTTCCCGAGCGGATAGGCGAATTTTTCAGCGATAACCGTTTTGGGGTCGGCCTTTATCAAGTTGCCGGATTGCGAATTGGAATTCGCACAGGATCCAACCCCTAAGACGAGTGCTGAACAGCAAAGAAAACTTATGAATCTCATAATCAACCGCAATGCGTTTTTGTAAGTTTCTCGCCGATAAGCATATACTTTCTTGTAGTTTATGAGAAGGAATCCAAGGTTATGACGATCAAGCTTGAATGGCTGCGCGGATGCGGTACCGCGCTCGTAACTCCGTTTAGAGAAGACGGTTCGATCGATGACGATTGTTTCCGGTCGCTTGTCGCGCGACAGATCAAGAACGGCGTCAGACTCCTCATCCCTTGCGGCACCACCGGCGAGGCGGTGACGATGGATGAGCGCGAACGCCTCCACGTCATCAAGATGACGGTCGAGGTCGCCCACAAACTGAAGGCCTACGTCATCGCCGGGACGGGAAGCAACAGCACCTCGGTGACGATCGATTTCACGCGAAAGGTCCGCGAACTCGGCGTCGACGGAGCGCTCGTCGTCGCGCCTTACTATAATAAGCCGACGCAGGAAGGGATGCTCGCGCATTTCGGCGAGATCGCAAAATCGGTCAAGGATCTGCCGATTATGCTCTACAACGTTCCGTCGCGAACGGCGTCGAATATCTCGGCTGAAACGACGTTGAAACTCGCTGAACGATTCGGGAATATTGTCGCCACAAAAGAAGCATCCGGAAATTTCTCGCAGATAATGCAGATTTGCGCGAATCGGCCGAAGAATTTCAAGGTCTTCTCGGGCGATGACGCGACGACATTGCCGCTCATCTCGATCGGTGCCGACGGACTTGTTTCGGTTTGTTCGAACGAGTTGCCGAAAGAGACGTCCGCGATGGTCGAGAAATCGCTCGACGGCGCGTGGACCGCCGCCCGCAAGTTGCATTACAAAATGCTGCCGTTGATGGAAGCAAACTTCATCGAAGCCTCGCCCGCGCCGTGTAAGTTCGTGATGAGGGAGATGGGATTGCTGGAAGAGAATCTTCGGCTTCCGCTCGTTCCGGTGACGGAGGCGACAAGGAAGAAATTGCGGGAGATTCTGAAGGCCGTTTAGTGCCTGGCAAGTCAATCGCGCCCGTTGCTCACGCAACGATAGTGTGGAGACCGAAGCTCGCGTAGCGAGGTCAATTTTTGTATGACAGTATCCTCAGCGCGCTACGCGAGCTGGGGTTTTGGGGATCGATCACACGCCGTCGGTCGCAACCCAATCCGGCCAAATTTGACTTCCGTCGTTTTTTCCGTATCTTAGCAAAAACAACCTCAAGCGTCCGCGCGCGCGGACTCGACGTCAATCCAATCACCTCAGCCCTATAGCTGAAAAGGAGCAATATGCCGCACACATACACGAACCTTCTCTATCACATTGTTTTTTCAACCAAAGACCGACTCCCCTTCATCACGCCGACAATTAGGCCGAGATTATACGAATATATGGGCGGAGCGATTCGCGGAACCGGAGGCATATGTCTCGAGATCGGCGGAATTGAAGATCATGTTCACTTGCTGGTTAAACTCAAACCAACATTGCCTGTATCCGAGTTCCTTCGGGAGCTTAAGCCGAATGTTACGAACTGGGCACGGCGGGAACTTAATGCCAAATTCGAGTGGCAAAACGGATACGGGGCCTTCTCGGTTGGCGAATCACAAGTCGCTTCCGTTCGAGGCTATATTCAAAATCAGGTTGAGCACCACAAAAGGGTGAGTTTCGAGGAAGAATTCAAGACTCTTCTGATTGCGGCCGGAATGGAGTTCGACGAACGATATCTATGGACGTGAAACGTGAAACGTGAAACCTGAAACGCGCCCCAGCTCGCGTAGCGAGCGACATCGTGTTTCCCGAACCATCTCGCGTAGCGCATCACGAGCGACCGGGATTCAGATGTCCCAGTCGCTTAGCGAGCATCACGTTCGGCCGGGAATCAAAATGCCCCAGCTCGCGTAGCGAGCGCCAGCGTGTAGCCCGCAGCGCGAGCTGCGGGACAACGGCGAAAAGAAAGCGAGCTATCGTAGATAGCGTCAGAAGTCGAGCTTTTGACAGACGTCGACAGCGTATCTACGATGTATCTGGCCACGAATTCTGCCGCTATCTACGATAGCTTGCTTCCTTTTCGCCGTTGTCCCGCAGCTCGCGCTGCGGGCTACACGCTGATGCTCGCTACGCGAGCTTTATGGCCCCGCAGCTTGCGCTGCGGACCGCATGGCGCTCGTGAGGCGAACTGGGGTATGGGTTATGGCCGCACGCTGGCGCTTGCGACGCGAACTGGGGGTTATGGCCGCACGCGTCTGATGCTTGCACTACGCGAGCCAAAGAAAGAGAATTATGGAAAATCTTCAAAATCGAATCGAACAACTGCTCTCAAAATCCGAATTCGACGCGGCCGACCGCGGTGTTTTCGAGGAATTCAAAGCAGCGCTTCGGACCGGTGCGATCCGAGCCGCGGAGAAAACTGCGGACGGAAACTGGATCACCAACGCATGGGTCAAACGCGGAATCTTGCTCGGCTTCAAGATGGGCAAAATGGTCGAAATGTCCAAAGAATCCGAGTCGTTCAGGTTCTTCGACAAGGAAACCTATCCGCTGCGGCCGATGACCCTCGACGACCAGGTCAGGATCGTTCCGGGCGGATCGACGATCCGCGACGGCTCCTACGTTGCGCCCGGAGTCGTGCTGATGCCGCCGTGTTACGTCAATGTCGGAGCCTACGTCGATGAGGGAACGATGATCGATTCGCACGCGCTTGTCGGAAGCTGCGCGCAGGTTGGAAAACGCGTCCATATTTCGGCCGCGGCGCAAATCGGCGGCGTGCTCGAACCGGTCAATGCGAATCCGGTGATCATCGAAGACGATTGCTTGATCGGCGGCAACACCGGCGTGTATGAAGGAGTGATAGTGCGCGAAAAGGTCGTCCTCGCAAGCGGCGTCATCCTCACGCGATCAACGCCGGTCTTCGATCTAGTGAATCGAACGATCATCAAATCAACGCCCGAGAAGTCACTTGAAATTCCGGCAAGCGCGGTCGTCGTCCAGGGATCACGGCAGATCACAAGCGGTTTCGGAAAGGACCAAGGTTTGTCGCTGTACGCGCCGATTATCGTCAAATACCGTGACGAAAAGACCGACGCCTCGACCCGGCTGGAAGACTATTTGAGGTGATCTCGCCGATTCCAAGATTCCAGATGGCGGACGTTGCCAGTTTGGTTAGGAAAGATTCGATGATTCCAATTGTGCGGCCACTGGAATCATCGAATCTTGGATTCAATGGAAATCTACTCTCCGACTATCGTCCAGAAATAGCCGTCCGGCGCCGTAAATGAAAAGCTCTTTTCGCCAAATTCGTTTACGGTGATCGCGGTAACATTCGTCGCTTTTGACTTCGCGATCCTGTCTCTGAATGTCGAGAGTCCCTTGACTCGATACGTATAAAGTGAATAGCCGAGACATCCGGGCCGCGATGCCGCGAACTTGTCCTCAAGCTTTGAATCCGGCGAAAACCAGATTATCTTCAAACGCCCCGAACGCGATTCGACCGGATTGGTCGAACTGCGGGGATCGTCAAAATCCGTCGCGCCGTATTTCTGTTGTTTTTCGAGGCTGAAAACCGCACGCGACGATGGATTATCGTAATTTGATTCAAAATCCTTGGCGTCCCGTACGCGGAGAAGGCCGAGAACTTTGTCGTAAAAATCGAGGTTCTCGCGGTTCGCGTAAACGACCATCCCGAAATGTGTGATCTGCGAGGACTTGAAGAACGACTGTTCATTGATCTTCCCGTAGTTCGGCAATGAATACCCGAAACGCTGAAACATTATCTGGCGCGTCAGCGGCCGGATCAGACACATCTCGCGGACCGTCGCATAATTTTCGAGAAACGGCACGGGACGCTTCTCGAGTTTGTAGATCTCGGCACGCTGCGGTTCGACCATAAAGATCGGAAGGTTTTGGGCGATCGCCTCTTCGGCGTGATTCTGCAGATTGTATATGTCGCCGGTCATCATCGCTCCCCAACGGTTGCCGAGGACGTTCATCCGCGACATCTGAAGCCCATCGTTGACCGGTTTGTCCCAAACCATGATTCGGATCAGACCGTGATCGCTGTCTTGATGGAGAAGACGGACCGACCTGAGTTTTGACCGCACGCCGTAGAGTCTGAACGCGGTCTCGGCATCGATCTCGCCGGTCGGGCCGACCCGATAGCCGAAACGCTCGAAATAGGCGATCAACGGCTTTTCATCGGTTGTGCCGATTCCGGCTTCATAAACGCCGCCGATCGAAGTTTGCTGTGCCATAGCGATAATCGGAAAAAAGATAAGAATGAAGATGATGTAACGCATACTTACTTATAGTGCAGAGTGCAGAACGCTTAGTGCAGAGTGCATAGTGCAGAGTGCAGAGTGCAGAGTGCAGAGTGCAGAACGCTTAGTGCAAAAGTGACCGCAGATGAACGCGTCTTACACTATGCACTATGCACTATGCACTCTGCACTGCCCTCACTGTTTCTTCGCCCGTTCCGCCATCACGCGATTGTAGAATGTCCACGACGTTTCGTTCGGCTTGGCCGGATCGACCGTTGCCGGGGCGGTCATATAACTCGGGTATTTCTCCTTGACGAGCTTCTTGATTCTCTCAGGAAGAAGGTCGAACGTCTCCATCCGGTAGCTCCGCGCGTGAACGATGATGACTCCTTCGTTCTTCGGCATCTTCATCCACGGTAGCCACGGTCCGACGCGTGTCCAACTGATCATCACGTTTTTCGGCGGCGTCGTTTTGTAGAGCTCGTCCTTTTCGACGTAAAAGTCGAACATCTCGCTCGCGGTGTAGTTCTTGTCGAATCCCGGCAGCGGATAGAACGGGAAAACGTCCGACGTCCAGACATAATGATCGTTGATCTCCTGCGGCGCCGCGCCTTCCCCGCGTTCGGTCTTGCCGTCCATCGAAACACTGATGTACTTGCCGTCACGGACACGGAACCGGCCATTCACCGGATCGTTTTGAATGTGGAAGACCTCGCATTTCTCCTTCGTCCAGGGGTTGGTCCATTCGTCGATGATCTCATCGGTCTTCGGATCGGTGTAAAAAACGATTTCGCGCGTCGAAAGGAAGAATCCGTCCTTTTCAGCTGTATCGACGCGGCGGCGAATGTTGAATCCGTCGACGCCGAAGAGCTTTTGCGGGCGTTCACCCGGAATAAACGAGTATGCCGAGCCTTTGATGTAGAAGACCATATCCTTGCCGTCCGGCCGTGCATAATTGGCCTCGACACCAAGTTGCTGAACGGTCCGCTTGGGATTCTTTTTCTGCGCGAACGAAGCGGTCGCAAAGAGCGCGATCAGCGCGAATAAAAATGCGATTTTTCTCATCGTTGTCCTCTCCTTTTTTTTCGAACAAATTACTGAAAACTCGAAGCTTGTTGTCTCAATTGCTGCACGGTTTCGGCGATGTCGCCGAACTGCTCGACGAGCGTCGCGCCCGCCATTTGAAGTCTTTCGACCTTTCCCGCCCAGGTTCCGCGACCGCCTTCGATGATCGCGCCGGCGTGCGAATAGCGCGTCCCCGACTGCGCCGCTCGCCCGCCGACATACGCGACCAGCGGTTTTGTTATCTTTCCGGATTCGAGCAGATCTGCGACCTGCTCCTCTTGCGAGCCGCCGATCTCGCCGATCATTACGATCATCTCAGTTTCCGGGTCGTCCTCGAAGAGCAGCGCGATCTCGGGAAACGTCAGCCCGATGACGGCGTCGCCACCGACGTGGCAGATCGTCGAGATCCCGATCCCTGTCTGACAGATGTAATAGCCGGTCGAAGCCGAAAGTCCGCCGCTTCGCGACATTATTCCCACCGGTCCTTTATGAAACCACTCACGCGCGGTTTCGGCGCGTCCGCCCATCATTCCGAGGACGGCCTTTTCGGGCGACATCACGCCGACCGTGTTCGGCCCGACGAATTTCGCGCCGCAACCGTCGGCTACTTCGCAGATCTCGAGAACATCGTAGAGCGGAACGCGGTCGGCGATCAGCGCGATGAGCGGCACACCGGCTTCGATCGCCTCGACCGCCGCTGATTTGACGCGTGGCGCGGGAACGAATATCACCGAAACGTCGATCGGGCCAAGTTTCGCGGCCGCCTCGGCGACCGAATCGAAGACCGGGAGTCCGTGAACTTCCTGACCGCCGCGGCCCGGCGTACATCCGCCGACGATCCGGGTTCCGTAATCGAGCATCAGTTTTGCGCGCGCCGAACCTTCGCGGCCGGTTATGCCCTGCACGATCACCTTTTTGCTTTCATCGATCAAGATTGACATATCACGATTTCGGACTTAACCCGTCGATGGGAAAGTCGATCTTTACCGCGTTCAGGCCGAGATCGAGGCTCGCGAATTCGCACGCCAGGCACTCGGAACATTTGCCGCGCTCCGCGTCCTCGCGTTCGATCGCCAGGACCGGCAAGCCGTTCTCGAGTGCAAGGATGCGTTGCGGACAGGATTCGACGATCGCCTCCGAGGCTTTCGCGTCGAGCTTCGAATAATCGAATGCGATTCTGCCCGTCTTGGTCTTGAACTCGTAGGTCGGGGTGAAATCACCCTTCGCGGCGGTCGGTGCTGATTTCTCTTTCGTCCGCTTTGATTCCGCGATCCCGATCAGATGATGCAATCGCGCGGCACAGAAATCGGCCGTGTCCTGTTTGCGATACGCTTCGATCGTTGCGGGAAGTTGTCCGGCGAAACGTTCGACAATTTCCTTCGCGATGTCCTCGCCGTTGCCGCCGAGGCGCAAGACCGCGGGAACCGTCGGCCGGACCTCGAGAAACGCCTTGACAACGGCGCGCGCAAGACCGAATTGCTCCTGACTAGCGACGCCGGAACCGGAAAGAAAATAGCCCTTGATCCCAGGAATCGAGAGAATGATCCGCGCCGCCCGATAGACTTTCGAGGCCGGCGGATTTCCGCTGGTGTCAACGTAGCACGCCGGAGCGAGTCCGTTGCGCTGCGCCGCGTCGAGCGAGGCCATCGAACCTCCGCCGCCGGCGCCGTGAAATCCGATTTTGGATTTTAGATGTTGGATTTTGGATTGTTCGATCTCGACGAAATAGAATGTGCCGCGGAAATCGTCCTTTTCGATGTTCCAGGCGATGCGTTCGAGCTTCGTCGGCGTATGGCCGAGTTCGCGCGCCATTTCGATCCCGAGATCCTCGTGGCGGAAGACGGCGTAATCGTCGACGGAAATGCGCGCGTCGAGCGCGACGGACCTTCCGTCTTCGAGGATCGCGAGCGGATTGATCTCGGCCGTGCGAGCCTCGCACGATTTCGCCGCACGATAAAGCCTCAAGAGGATGTCGGCCATCTGGTTGCGGTGTTCGCCCGCGGCTTCCTCTATGAATTGGCGAATCTCGCGGATCGTCGGTTCGGCGCGGATCGAACAGATCAGTTTCTGCATTGAATCGGCACGGTCTTCGATGCCGCTGCCGCCTGAAGCCGAAAACAAAAGCGTCGGGCGTTTAAGAACGGAGTCGATGATGAAACCAAGATAAAACTCGCGCTCGATAGTTGCCTTTTCGTCGATCAAAACGGACTGGCAGACGTTCCCGGCGATCTTCGTTCCGAGCAATTCGGCAGCAATTGATTCGGCCGCCGCGGCCGACTCAGCAAACCTGATCCCGCCGGCGGCGGCGCGTGACGTCGAGTGGATCTGCGCTTTGACGACAACCTCGCCGCCCACACTCCCGGCGATCTCACGAGCTTCGTGCGGCGAAAACGCGACCGCGCCGCGCGGAATCTCAATTCCTTGCGCGGCGAGGATCTTCTTCGCCTGAAACTCGTGAAGCTGAGCCATTTGTACTAACTTTATAACAAATGTTCGTAAATTCCAATCCTCGTTTGGAGTTCAGTTTTTGGAGGGCAAGAATACGAGATAACGTTTATCCCGGGCCGCGTGAAGGCGGAACTCCAAGCTAAAGGAACTCCAAGCTAAAGGCGGAACTCTGAACCAAATCGCGGAAAGACCGGCCTTTTCGTTGCGACGCAGACAGTTTTGATGTTCGAGTAGAATTCCGCTCCGTATTCACCGCCGTCGCGCCCAAACCCGGACTGCTTGATCCCGCCGAAAGGTGCACGGATATCGCGGAAAAGCGGCGTGTTGACCCAAACTGTCCCGGTGCGCATCGCGGTCGAAACGCGCGCGGCACGTTCGAGATTCTCGGTCCAGACGTAGCCCGCAAGTCCGAATACGGAGTCATTGGCGATGGCGACGGCCTCCTCTTCCGTCTTGAAGCGTTTGAAAACTGCGACCGGCCCGAAAATCTCTTCACGCGAGACGCAGGTCGCTGAGATACCTTCGCCGAAAACGGTCGGACGCAGATAGAATCCGCGGTCAAAGCCGGCCGGCCGCACACCGCCGGCTAGAATCGCCGCGCCTTCCGAGCAGCCCTGTTCGACAAATCTCATCACCTTGCGATAATGAGCCGCCGAGACCAACGGTCCGACTTCGGTTTTCGGATCGAGCGGATCACCGACGCGTATCCGTTCGGCGCGCGAGACGAATTCGGCGACAAACTCGTCGTATATCGAATCCTCGACGAGAATCCTCGATCCCGCAAGGCTTTGCTGGCCGTTGTTGGAGAAGATCCCGAGCAAGGTGCCGTCGATCGTTCGATCCCAGTCGCAGTCCGCGAAGACGATGCTTGCCGATTTGCCGCCGAGTTCGAACGACAGTTTCTTGACCGTGCTGGCCGCAAGTTTCATAACGATCTTGCCGGTTTCGGTTCCGCCCGTGAGCGCGACCGCGTCAACACGCGGATGTTGCACCAACGTTTCACCGGTCGGCTGCGGAAGCCCTTGAACGACGTTCCAAACACCCGCCGGCAGGTCGGTCCCGAGGACGAGTTCGGCGAGCCGCGACGCGGTCAACGGTGCCGATTCCGATGGTTTGAGGATGATCGAATTGCCGTATGAAAGCGCCGCCGCGATGCGCATCGTGGAAAGCGCGAGCGGCGCGTTCCACGGCGAAAGAATTCCGATCACACCGACTGGTTCGTGGGTGATCAGATTGAGATGCGTGTCTTCGGAAGCGATCAGCCGGTTCGTGTCGTGAGAGGTGAACTCGGCGAAATAGCGGAAGTTGTCGATCGCGCGAAAGATGTGACGTCCACCGGTCTGCGAGATCGGCACGCCGGTGTCGAGCGTTTCGAGATGCGCAAGTTCGTCGGCGTTGCGCTCGATCACGTCCGCGACCTGCAACAGGACCCTTTTTCGGGTTGCTTTCGGCGCGCGCGACCAGAGGCCCGATTCGAATGAACGGCTTGCCGCTTCGACCGCCGCGTCCACGTCGTCAGCGCTCGCGCACGCGACTCGGGCGATCACTTCTTCGGTCGCCGGATCGATCGTCTCGAAAGTTCTACCGTCGGACGATTCGACGGTTTTGCCGTCGATGATCAACGGTACGGTTTTCGCAAGAAATGCATTATCAGTTCTCATAGCTCTTTTCTGCGTCCAGATCGACGATCCTTGGAATCATCGCCATCACGATCATCGCCGAAACGATATGCATAAACGCCGCGATCCAGAAGACCGGCGCATAGGAATAGTTGCCGACCAACCACCCGACGAGCGGCTGAAACAGCATCCCGCCAAAGCTTCCTGCCGCACCCGAAAGTCCCCAAACGAAAGCGACGTCCTTCGATCTGAAAAGATCGGCCGGAACCGTGAACAGCGATGAAGATTTGATCTGGATCGCGAACATCCCGACGGCTATCAGAAACAGCGCGCGCATCGGTGACTCGGCCGAACTCGCGAGCAGGATAACGGGCACGATCAGCGCGCCGATCCACATCACCGTCTTTCGCGAGAAATTCACGGACCGGCCGCGGCTGATCAGGAATCCGCAAAGCCAACCGCCGAAGATCGCGCCGACATCGGCGGCCAAAAATGGAATCCAAGCGAAATAGCCGATCTGCGAGATGTTGAATCCGCGCACGTCGGTCAGGTATTTCGGTAGCCAGAAGACGAAAAAGTAGAACGCGCCGTCACACACGAAGCGGCCGAACATCAAGCCCCAAACCTCTTTGTAGCGAAGGAAATAGTGCCACGGTCGCCGTTCTTCGTCGGCTTCGGAAACATCGCGGTCGGCCTCGATCAATTCCAGTTCTTCGTCGGTTATCCGCGGATGTTCGGACGGCTTCGCGTAAACCAACTGCCACGCGACGAACCAAACGAACCCGATTGCGCCGGTGACGATGAACGCGACTTTCCAATTATAGGCGGCGACGAGAAAGGCAACGATCGGCGGCGCAAGGATCGCGCCAAGACCGGTTCCGGCGTTGATGATCCCGACGGCCGTCGCGCGTTCCTTTTTGGGAAACCATTCGGCAATCGCTTTGAGGCCGGCCGGATAGTTTCCGGCTTCGCCGACGCCGAGCAGAAATCGAAAGGCCGAAAAACTCATCACGCCTTGCCCGAAGGCGTGGAGCATATTCGCGATCGACCACCAGATGATCGAAAGTGAAAATCCGCGTTTTGTGCCGATAACGTCGATCAGTCTTCCTGAAAAGATCTGCATCAGCGAGTACGCGAACAAGAACCAGAACGGCAGCCACGAATAATCCTGACTCGAAAGGTTGAATTCCTTCGAGATCACCGGCGCGACCACGGCGATCGCCTGTCGATCGATGTAGTTGATCGTCGTCGCGAGCGCGATCAGTCCGATGATAAGCCAGCGCAGGTTGGGGATCTTGATCATATTTCCGAGACGTTGATCATCAGTCGCCGAAAATCAGTTTTCGGACCTTTTCCAATACTTCGGCCGGCACCATATTCGGCGTCGGAGGATTACTTTTCCAAGTGGCGTTGACGCCAATTTTCGATGTCTGACTCACGCCCCCGGTCAGGCTCGGATCAAGTGACGAGCCTTCGAGATCCTGAAAGATGAACGCATCGCGATCCATTTGCGCGCGCGTTGCGATCGCCCACAAGACCTTCTGCTCGTCGAAAATGTCGATATCGTCATTGACGAGAACCACGTGTTTGACACGCCTGAACCTAAGCAACGCCGTAAGCATCGCCTGCGCTGTGTTCTCGGTTATCTCGCCGACGGCGACATAGGCGTGAAACCGGCGCCCCGACACCGGAACGTGGACGCCGCGAACCTGATCCGACAGCTTTTCGGCGATCGAGAAAAGTCTTGCCTCGATCATCATATTGTCAGGAACGAGCGAATCCGGAAGTCCGGACCCGTAGTCGTGGTAGACTGCGCCGCGCCGATGGGTGATCAGTTTAAGTTCGAAGATCGGGCTCAGCGTCGGGCCGCTGGAAAAGCCCGTGTATTCTCCGAATCCGCCTTCGGGTTCAAAGACGTTCGGCGGCACAAATCCTTCGAGAACGATCTCCGCGTCGGCCGGAACCTTGAGTTCGTCGCCGAAAAGCTCGGTCGGAACAAGCCGAACGGGAGCGCCGATCAGTCCGCCGGCCGTCGACCAATGGCTTTCCGGATAATCGAGTTTCGCCTGTGCGCCGATCGAAACGGCCGGATGATGCCCGATCCAAAAGGCGATCGGAGCGGATTCGCCGCGTTTCCAGAACTTCATAATGTTCTTGCGGTTGTGCGACGTTGGGTATGGAAAATAGCCGAAACGGTTCTTCGATCTTACCCAGACGCGTTGGATCGCGGTGTTGTCGATCCCCGTTTCCGGGTCGTACGTCGTCGCGTGGGCGGCGGTCAGATAAGCGCCGGCGTCGGCCGTATGCTGCGTGAAAATCGGGAATTGATCGAGATTGGCATCCTCGCCAGTCAATTTGACTTCCTTGCACGGAGCGTTCCGCGGATCGACCGTGACGGGTTCGATGCAACTCGCGAGTTTCGCGGCGATTTCACGCGCGGCGTTTCGGTGATCGGATATGCCGAGGATCTTAGCGGTCAGCTCACGGCTCGCGGTTAGATTCGTTACCGCTTGAAATCCGGAAATCCCGCCGTTTTCAAGACGCGGATTTTCGGCAAGAATCACTGGAAATTCGTTGCGTTCCCAGAGCAGGTATTGCAGCGCCGTGATTTCGAACTTAACGCTCAAGGGCTCGGAAATCCGTCGCACCGATGATTCGTTAGCTTCAAGGAATGTTCGCAGATCATGCATAGTTTCAGATTCCAGGAATTCCCGGGATTCCAGGGATTCCAGATTCCAGGGGATTCCAGATTCCAGGGATTCCAGATTCCAGGGATTCCAGATTCGAGGGATTCCAGATTCCAGAGGATTCCAGGGATTCCAGATTCCAGGGATTCCAGATTCCAGGGATTCCAGATTCCAGGGATTCCAGATTTCAGGGGATTCCAGATTCCAAGAATTCCAGGAATTCCAGAATTCCAGGGATTCCAGCAATTCCATTCACCAACGGTTCAGAACCCAATCCCAAATTGCAAATCCAAGATCCCAAATATCGCGAATCTGGAACCTGAAATCTGTAACTTGGAATCTGGAATCGCAACGCGAATCTGGAATCGCCATTGCGTGGTTGGTTCGCGCGAAGCGCTCATTGCAACCGGGACGGTTGCGCTTCAATCGCAAATCGCAAATCGCAAATCGCAAATCCCAAATATCGCGAACGCCCCCCCGCCGCCGGCGCCTGGGCCAACGCAATCGCAAATCGCAAATCCCAAATCCCAAATCCCAAATCCCAAATCCCAAATCGGTCAGTGCATTACCAGTCCGCCGCTCAGCGAAACCGTCGCGCCGGTGATGTGTTTGGCCGCGTCCGAAATCATAAAGAAAGCCAGATCGGCGACATCGTCGGCCGTCGCGAGTGCCTTGAGCGGAATCGACTGTCGGAGATCTTCGATTCCATCGGCTCCGAAACGCCCGATCATCTCGGTGTCGACCGGTCCCGGGGCGATGCAGTTCGCGCGGACGCCGAATTCGGCCAATTCCTTTGCCAGATTCTTTGTCAGCGCGATGATGCCCGCTTTTGAACAAGCGTAAGCGGCACCGCTCAACGACGACCCGCCCGTCAATCCGTTGGTTGACGAGAGGTTGACGATCGCGCCGCGCGATTCTATCAGATGCGGGATCGAATGCTTCGAAAACAGAAACGCGCCGGTCAAATTCGTGTCGAGAACCGACGACCAATCGGCCAGACTCGTATCCTGGACACGTCCTGAACCGACGATTCCAGCGTTATTGATCAGTGCGTCGATGCGTCCGAATCTTTCGGCCGTTCGGCTGATGCAGAGAGCAACTTCGTCTTCGTTCGTGACGTCGCCGATGAAGTTAATGAAATTCGGATGATCGAGATTCGCGTTCTTCAAGTCAAAACCGCTCAAGCGGGCGCCCGCGTCGAGTCCGCGTTCGGCCAGGCGGCGTCCGATGCCGCCCGCCGCGCCGGTGACGAGAATGACCTTGTTGTTTAAGTTGATCTCAATTGCTGACATTATCCGGTTCGCCGTTCGGAGTTCCGCCTTCAGGCGACCTCGATCTTATTTTGCGTCGATGCCGCCTGAAGGCGGAACTCCAAACGTTCAAGACTTAACTATCGCATCATACATTCCGGACAGAAACGCCCAACGCAATTGGCCTGACGCGCGGACGGCTCCGATCGCGCGCTGTTTCAGGTCATCGGTGGTTGCGTATCGATCGGCGAGTTCAAGTCCGACGTGCGCATGCTCGATGTCGCCCTCGATATGGACGTGGAAAAATTGCAGCTGGCTGTCGTCAAATCCCATTTGATGAAGCCTCGTCACGTATTTCGGATACAACGTCGGCAATTGTCCTTCGAGTCCGACCATAATTCCGGCCGCGGCTTCCGCCAGCGATCTTTGCGACACAAGTTCCCAGATCCACGAACGCATCGCGCGGGTCGTCGGCAGGATTTCGCCCCGAAACTCGGCGGTTGTCGCATATTCGCGATCGACACCGCAATGCTCGGCAAAATCCAGCAGGAGGTCCGGATGCCGGCCTTTCGGATCTTCTTCGCCAAGGAGGTTCTCAAGCATATGCGTCCGCGCATCCAGATCCGGAAGTCGTGAAAAAAGGATCGCAAACTGCTGTGCGATCGGCTCGATATAATAATAATGCTGGATCGCCCACCGGCCTAGCTGTTCGCGACTCAGGTCGCCGTCGACCCAAGCCTGCGAGAATGGGTGCATCCCGCTGTGCGTCGGCTGCCGCGCCGTTTCGAGTTGTTTTTGAAAATCGCTCATAAAATAAATGGAACTGAGAACTCGGAACTGAGAACTCGGAACTTGGAACTTGGAACTGAGAACTTGGAACTGAGAACTTGGAACTGAGAACTGAGAACTGAGAACTTGGAACTGAGAACTGAGAACTCGGAACTCGGAAGTTAGAACTAATTTTGAATCCAAAAATCGAAGTCCAAAAATCGAAGTCCAAAAATCGAAGTCCAAAAATCGAAGTCCAAAAATCGAAGCCCAAAGATCAAAGCCCAAAGATCAAAGCCCAAAGATCAAAGCCCAAAGATCAAAGTTCTCATCTCTCAGTTCCCAGTTCTCAGCTCTCAGCTCTCAGTTCCCAGTTCTCAGCTCTCAGCTCTCAGTTCTCAGCTCCCAGTTCTCATCTCTCAGTTCCCAGTTCTCAGCTCTCAGCTCTCAGTTCTAAGTTCTCAGCACGATCAAATCCATCAATTCTCCGATCTTACCGATATTCTCGAGCTCGTCAATCGCGTCGTGAAAGTGATCGCATTGCGACTTGTCGAGAATCCCTTCGGCCAACACCTCAAATTTCTGCCTGAGTTCGGCGGTCGAAAGCTGATCGCGCGGATCGCCTTTCGGAAAGGCGCGCTCGGTCGAGAGTTTGTCGCCGTTCTTCAGAGTGATCACCACGCGGCACGGTTGTTCGGCAGGGAATCGATCTTCGAACGCCGGCTCGAGTACGGCCCGGACTTTCGGAACAGTCGCCAGGATCTGCGGATCCGCGAGACTCGCGGGCGAGAAATCACGCGGTGTCAGCGAACGCCGCACGACGGCTGCGGCAATGCAGTAGGGCAGACTGTGATCGGCCGTCTCGCGCGAATCGATAATATACTTTTTCTCGTCTGCGAGGATTTCCGCCGCTCGTTTCAGAGTTGCAATCTCAATGGTTTCAATGCTTTCCGGCGCGAGATCGTGACCCACGACGAGGTCAAGCACGGCCGAGATCGGCGCGTGCGTCAACGCCTCCGACGGAAACGGCTTGATCGAACAATCGACGATCTTGAACGACGAGCCGAGTCCGTCGGTCAGGACCTCGGGCTTCCACTGGTCGCCGATCGCGTCGAACAATCCCTCTCGTCCTTCGAAGACCGGCGCCGGGCCTTTGAATCCCCGACCGGCGATGAGCGCCGCGAAAACGCCGCTCTCGGTGGCCATCGGATCGACCGTGTTCTTCATCATCGTCAGCGTTCCGGCGGTTACCGACCCGAGCGTGACGTTGTGCGAGCCCGAAATTCCGACCGCGTTGACGATCTGATCGGCGTTCATTCCGAGCATTTTTCCGGCGACGACCGGTGAGACGAACGCCGTGAGCGTCGCGTGGTGCAGTCCGAGTTCGCGGATTCCGGGATAGGCGGCCTCCATCAGGCGCATTTCGAGTTCGTAAGCGATGACGGTCGCCGTGATCAGGTCCTTACCGCTGCGTCCCTCACGCTCCCCGACGCAGAACGCCGCCGGCAGAAGGTCGGACGGATGTGACGGATCTTGTTTCCAGTAAACGTCGTTGTAATCGAGCGCGCGTATCGCGAGACCGTTGATCAGACTCGCGCTGCGCACATCGGTTCTCAGGTTCGAACCAATGACCGCACACTCGGGACGTCCGCCGATCTCCCTGAAAACACTCTCGAGGATTTGAAAATCATCCGTCTTTGAGCCGCCGAGCGCGCAGCCGAAACTGTCGTAGAGAAACATTTTCGCGGCCGCGACCGCTTCCGGAGAAAGATCGTCGTATGAAAGGTTGACGGCGTATTCCGCCCATTGTTGGGAAATTGTCTTCATTGCTAACCGTTTGCTGTCCGCGAATCGCGCGAAGCCGCGCCGGGAATCTCAGTTTCGATGCCGGAATCGGCTTTGATCCTCTGTCGCAGGATCCATTTTAATACCGCCGGCCAACGAGGCGATTCGCACGCGAAATCTATTTCAGAAGGTGCGGGCGATTGGCGGCGAGATTGACGATCAATTCGCCGAAAAGCGTGTTCGCCCAAGCGAACCACGAGCGCGAAAACTTCGACGCGTCGTCTTTGTCGAAACTCTCGTGGATGAATCCGGTTCCGGCCGTCGTCGATGTCAGCATTTGCAGGCATTTTGCGATCTCGACATCGGAATCCGACGTTTTCGCCCGAAGAATGATCCCCATCGGCCAGATCCCGTTGCGACCCGTGTGCGGACTCGCTTGTCCTTCGGCCGCTCGGCCCCGAAGAAAATAGGGATTCCTGTCACTCAACAGAAAACGCCGCGTCGCGCGGTAAATCGGATCGTCGCGCCTCACCGCGCCGAGATATGCGAGCGACATAAGGCTCGGGACGTTGGCGTCGTCCATAAACAGACGATTGCCGAAACCGTCGATCTCGTAGGCATAGATCGGTCCGAAATCTTCGTGCGGCGCGATCGCGAACTTCTTGACGGCGAACTCGATCTCCGAAGCGAGCGCGACGCATTTTCCGGCGAAATCGGCATCGTTCAAACGCTTGCCGAAGATCTCGGCCAGTTGCCGCATCGACTGCGCGGCGAAGATATTCGACGGTATCAGGAACGGCAGGATCGTCGCGTCGTCCGACGGGCGAAACATCGAGGCGATCAAGCCGACCGGTTTCACGGGGTTTCCTTTTCCGCCGTGCGGCGGCGCGTCGGTCATCACATCCGTTCGACGCAAGAAATAATACGGCGAATTTCCGTCTTTGCGCTGCTCGGTCACAAACGTCGCATAGATCAACTTCATCGCCTTTGCCCAGTCGGCGTCGAATGGCGAGACATCGCCTGTCTCCTTAAAGTAAGCGTAGCCCAGGCGGACGACGTAACAAAGCGAGTCAATTTCCCATTTGCGTTCGTGAACCCCCGGGATCGGTGTCGGCTTGTCGCCTTGCCACATCGTCGGCTGATTCGGATCTTTGTAGAACGCGTTCGCATACGGATCAAGGAGGACGAACTTCGCGTGCCTGTTGATGACGCCCTCGATCAACTTCTTGAGTTTCAAGTCCGATCTCATCAGCGGCAGATAGGGGAAAACCTGCGCCGATGAATCTCGCAGCCACATCGCGTCGATGTCGCCGGTGATGACGTAAGTATCGGGCTTGCCGTCGATCTCCTCATAGTCGACCGTCGTATCGAGCGTGTTCGGATAACAGATCTCGAACATATGCCGCAGATTCGGATCGGCGATCAGTTTTGAAACCGATGCGATCTGTCTCTCGACGGCGTCGGAAATGAATTTTCGGTCGCCGCTGGCCGGCCGTCGGCCGCTAAAGCCAATACTGGGGTTTTGCGCAAAGACATATGACGGCCGGCCGAGACCGGTCGCCAGGATGCCGATTCCACTCGCTTTGCAAAACTCGCGACGGTTCATATAACCGCAATCAAAACGGACGTTTCTTGCTGACAAGATCGAAATCGATGAAATCCGCGTGATGGAAGATGACCGACTCATTGGATCGGATCATCATTTCGCCTTCCTTCGAATGGGTCGCGATGACGTGCTGAACTTCGGGCGGAATGCCGCGTGCGTGGCTCATCGCAACGCCGGTGAACGGATGTCGCAGATGCTGTCCGCGGCCGGCCTTGGTTATTTGCCCGTCCTTTTCTTCGTATTCTATTAGTTTTCCGACATCGGCGAGCATTGCGCCCGCGATCAGCGTGTCGTAATTGATTGCCGACCGGTCGCCGTACGCCTCTTTCAGGACGTCGGCGACGGCGATGCACATCTTGCAGACCGTCCGAACGTGTTCGATGAAAGTGATGTTGCAGTCCGCGACGTGGACCGAAAACGGCATCCGCAGGATCTGTTCGATCGTCCAACCGCCTTCGCGGATCGCGTCTTCCCAAACTTGCGCGGTGTTCTCGCGCAGCTCCGGATCGCTGATCAAATTGATCTCCGGAAGCAATTCGATGATTATCTCTTTCGTCGTTTTATCTGGTTCTGGTGTCATAATTCACTCAATTTCGCGCTCCGCCGCACCGTCATATTCGTAATCATCAACGGCGACCGTTCGCATCGGCGCGTTCCGTTCCTGCTCCTCGACCGCGTGGGCGACGAGGCCGGGAACGCGCGCGATCATAAAAATACCATTTGCGGCTTTCGGCGGAAACTTGAGTTCGTGCAGAAGCGCGCCGATCGCGCCGTCGGCGTTGATCGGGAGATTCCGGCCGGCCGATTCGGTCAGCGCGCGTTCAAGTTCGCGGGCCTGCGCAACGAAACTTCCGGCGAGCCCCAACTCCTCCGCCAGTGCGAACATCCTGACCGTTCGCGGATCAGCCGCGTGAAACCTGTGCCCGAAACCCGAGATCCGCCGGCCGTCGGATCTGTAGGCGGCAACTGTTTTTTTGGCGGCCTCAGCCGCCGAGATCGATTCCCTCGACTGAAGTTCGACCGCATCGGAGATCGCTGCCATCGCATCTTCGACCGCGCCGCCGTGGTATTTGTTGATCGCCAGAATTCCGGCGGCGACCGAGGCGTTGAGCTCGGCGCCTGTGTTGGCGACGGTCACGGCCGCGATGGTCGACGGCGGTCTGACCCCGTGATCGATGACCGAAACAAGTACCGCCTCGAACAATCGCGCCTCGTTTTTGGTCGGTCGATCGCCGCGAAGTATCAAAAAGATCGCCTCGCCGAACGAGACGTTCCCGATCAATTCCTGAATCGGAAAACCGCGAACACTGATGCGTTCGGCTTCGACCCACGAGACTGCTGTCCGGCGTTTTTCAGGCATTCAATTTTTCGTATCAATTAATTGACAAAAATTTGTTCTTAATCTATAACAAGTAAATCGTCCGTAACAACAATTAAAATGCCAAATATCCCATTAATAGTCAAAACGTCGGATCGGAAAATTTGTCCGATATTTAGCACAAATGGTGGGATTGCAAAAGGAGCAGAATATGTCCGGTAAAACCAGTATGAGAGTTTTCTTTGTCATTTCGATCATCGTCGTGTGCTTTGGATCGGTGCTTGCGCAGCAACCTGCCGGTATCAGTGGAACGATCCGCGACCAAAACAGCGCGAGCATCCCCGGCGCGACCGTGAGTCTGGTTAACGTTGGTTCGGGCCAGCGAACGACGATGGTCACGGATTCGGCGGGCAAGTACGAGTTCCCCGGTTTGCGTCCCGGAACGTACCGGCTCACCGCGACCGGCGATGGATTTGGCGAGGAAAGCGAGACGGTCGTCTTTGAGGCCGCGTCGCAGACCCACGACTTCACGCTTGCTCCGGGCGCGATCCGCGACGTTGTTACGGTCACCGCGGGAAAAGGCACCGAGCGGCTCGCGATCGAAACGCCGCAAACCGTGACCGTCGCGACGGCCGATCAGATCGAACAGCGTGTGCCGCGTTCGACATTCGAAACGATCGAGCGCGCGCCGAATCTGACGTCGATTGAAACCAATCCGGCCCGCGAGCGGCCTCGTCTGCGCGGACTCTCATCGACCCGGCTGCTCATCGTGATCGACGGCGAAAAACTAAACAACGCCCGTGCGGATCCAGGAGCGAGCGGCGCGCCGATGGCGATCATCGATCCGTCACAGCTCGAATCGGTTGAGGTTCTCGCGGGCTCGGGATCGAGCCTCTATGGTTCGGACTCGGTCGCCGGAACGATCAACCTGATCACGAAGCGTCCGACGCGTCCCGAACAGGGAATGACCATCGGCCTTCGTCTTGACGGCAATTACATCAGCAACGGAGCCATTCGCCGCGGAAATTTGACGCTCAACATCGCCAACAAGTTCGTCGCCTTTCGCGCCAGCGGCAATCTTTACCGGCTAAATAACTACAAGATGGGGAACGGAGAGCTGACGCTCACGCAAAACGTCGCGTACGGCAACTTCTTCCGGCAATTCCCGACCAACGCGGCCGGGACGACCTTTCAGTCGGCAGCGAGTTATCCGATCTTTGCCTTGCCGAAAAACGCCGAGATCCTGAACGGTCAGGGCAGCGGCGGAGGCAAGCAGTTCGACGTCTGGTTCTTCCCGACCGAAAAACACAACTTCCGCGCACGCTATTTGAATCGTGAAGAGGGCAACAACGGGAACGCATTCTCGGGACCGCCGTATGAAGTCCAGGAACGCTATTCGCAATACCGGACGTTCGACAAATTCGGCATTCGCTACGAGGGCTTCGAGTTATCGAAGTACATCCCGCGCGTTTCGGTGAATTACTTCCATCAGAAGATCTCGTTCCCGCAAAATCAATACACCTATACAAACATCGCCGGCGCGGCCGGAAGTTATTTGAACGCGACGACGTTCACCGGCCTGCCCTCGATCTTCGGTGCCGGCGCGCTGCCCTCCGGAACGCTTTCCGGAGCTTCGTTCACCGATAACCGCAACACGATCACGACGCAAGGGCTCGATTTTCAGGCCGGTCTTCTTCCGTTCCGCGGACTGCTCGTGACCGTCGGCGGCGGCCGCACACGTGACGATTCGCGAGATTATTTCTATACGACTCCGTTCGCGGGGTTTGGGACGCAACGGGTGTTTACCGGGACGCCGACGATCGGCGCGAGTTCGCCGATCTCGAAATATATCGATAACGACTTCTATGCTCAAGGCGAGTTCGACCGGATCAAGTGGGTTCGCGTCACCGCCGGCGTTCGATTTGACAACTGGGTGACGACGGCGCTGCCCGGCGGCGGATTTCCGCTGAGCACGGAGTTCGCGGCCCTCAATGCCGCGACGCCGGGACTGACGGCGAATCCGGGTGCGCTCGGCTCACTCGTCGCGGCGCTTCCGCAGTTGACCCAACTTGCGGCGGGCACCGGTTCCGTCGGTTCCAACCGCAATTCTCGGACCTACAACTTTGGGATCGTCGGACGACTTCCGTGGGGCATTAACCCGTATTTCCGCTGGGCCGACAGCTATCGCGAACCGGGAATCACCGAACGTTACCTGATCCGCAACTTCTCGCCTGGTTCGTTCTTTGCGTCGCTCGTTGTCGGGAATCCGAATCTGGCCCCCGAAAAAGGCAAGAACTATGACGTCGGCGTGAAAATACAGCAGAAGTACTTCAACTTCTCGCTTGGTTATTTCCAGAACAAATTGACCAACTTTTTGGCGTTCGCGCCGGCGCAGAACTACTGCGTGGCGCCCGTGCCGGGTCTTCCGGGAAGCCCGGGAGCGGTCGGATTCGGATGTGCTTCCGGACAGGCGGTCGTCGGCATCAATGCGCGCATCAACTTCGGTTCGGGCGTCATCAAGGGATGGGAATCGACCGGCGAGGCAAGTATTCCGCTGGGCAAACTCGGAAGTTTGAATCCCTTCTATTCGCTCGGCGCGCTGTATGGCCGCAACAACAATCCGACGACGATTCAAATTGCACAGATCAACGCGATCTACAACCGTCAGGATACGCTGATCCCTTTGTCGGGTTCGGCGGCCGATTTCCCGTTCGCGGGAATAACGCCTTTCCGAATGTTGGGCGGAATCCAGTATCTCGACCGCTCGGGCCGGTTCTTCAGCGAGTATACCTGGCGCCATCAGAATCGCGTGAAGCGCGCAGATCCGGGGCAGTTTGTCGGAACGACGCTCATCAATTACGGTTCGTTCGCCAGTATGAACGAGTTCGACAAGCACGCCATCAAGGCGGGCTATTCGTGGCGAAACACCCAGTACAAGTTCACCGTTAACGGCGGCGTCGACAATCTGACGGACAAGCTTTACTGGGAGCATTTCAATACCGCGCCGGCTCCGGGACGCAGTTTCGTCTTCGGATTTACGGTTGAGGTTTTCAACTTCCTGAAGAAGTAGGATCATTTGAAAGCCGGCATCGGGGGGTACCGGTATTCGACGACGGGAAGGGTTTTGTTTCAAGACTCTTCCCTTCTTTTTTTCGAGGTACGATTATGAAACGGGTATTTTCGATCTTGATGCTCATTGTTCTTTCGACCGCGGCGTCGGCCAAAGGGAAACTCGAAAACGACTTCAAGCTCTTTCTGACCTGGTTCGAGGGACGGTTCGACAATTACGCGCAGACAGTTGAAAACAAGGAAACGAAGGCCGAGTTTCCCCACGAATGGATCCATTCGATCTTCAAGCGTGTCGAGCTTCCGCAAATCGGCCCCGACGTCTTCTACGTTCAGCAGTATATGGACGGTAACGAGGCGAACATATACCGGCAGCGCCTCTATGTTTATTCGCTCAACAAAGCTGAAAAGGCGATCGAACTCAAGATCTACACCTTCGCAGACGAAAAATCGGTTCTCAACGCGCATCTCGACCCGTCGAAGCTCGCCGGCTTGACGTACGAAAAGCTCGATTCACCGAAAGGCTGCGAGGTTTATTGGAAGCTGAACGCGGCGCGGGACAAATTCGAAGGCTCGATGAAGCCCGATGCGTGCCGGGTTGTCAGCAAACGAAGCGGCAAGACGCTGATCATCTCCGATGACCTGTTTTTGACCAAGGACGAGATCTGGATCCGCGACCGGGCGAAGGATGATCAGGGAAACTACGTGTTCGGGAACCGCTCGAACGTTCACCACAAACTAAAACGGGCCCATTTGTTTGAAGGCTGGACCGCCGTTCTGAAGGACGGTTCGACCGATATCCGGGGCGAGGACGCGCCCGCCGACGCGTGGGCCGGGCAGCGTGATCTCCTGACGCACGATCAGGGCGGATTGGTCAGGATCAACGACCGTTTTTCGGCGCAGCTCGCGCAGTTGACATACAAGAACGGAACGCGCGTCCTGAAACTCGGCATCGTCGACAACGCAACCGGGAAGACCATCGCATATACTTGGGCAAATCACGACGCGAAACGGATCGGCATCAATTTGCGCTGGATTCAGGCCGGTTTCACGTCGAAGGAGTGAAAGTAATGAAACATTTGGCGATATTGGCGATGATCTACGCCGCGGCCACGTTCACGGTTGCCGGACAAGCGTTTTCGTCGCGTGATTTCGAGAATTTTACCGCGATGCGGATCGGAAACGGTCCGGCGGTTTACTGGTATTGCGTCGGCGAAGTTTACGAGTATCCTTCCGGAAAACTCGTCGCGAAGGTCGAGGGAATCGATACCGCGCGGCTTTTGACGACAGATTCGACTCCGCTGCGCAAACTTCAGCTTTCGCGCAAGATCTTCTTCTACAGGGATCCCAAAACGAACGAGATAATGCGCGAGTCGAACGGGATGAAGGTTGAGCCGATCGCCTATCCGTATCAGAAGATCACTTATGAATTGATCGACGGAAAGGTCAAGGCGACGGTCGTTCAGGGCAAGCAGCCGCGGATCCAAACGATCGAATCGGCCGGCGAGTTCTACGTTCGCCGGCTTGGCGGCAACACGATCTTTTCGACGCCTCTGTTTCTGAATTTTCCGGGCTACAAAGCGTACGAGAACTATGACTTTTTCTATGCGCCGGCGGCACGTTCCGCAAGTTCGAGATATCAGCTTACCTGGAACCGCAGAGGCAGTCTGCCGGCGTTCTTCGGCGGCGGCGACAGTGTTTTCCAACTCGTCTCTTACCGTGTCGATGACTATCGCAAATTGCCGAAATCGATGCGCGACGCGCTCGAATCCAACGGGCGCCTTTGGATGAATCCGCCGAAAGATCTTAAGGAAATCGAAGAACTTCAAAAAAGTTAGGCAGAATTGTGAGAATTGTCACGGTTTGAGAATGGAAACCGGGTTACGATTCAAGTGTTCACGGAGGTGCACACACCCATGAAGATCAACAGAAGAGAATTCCTGGCGGGAGCAGGCGCGGTTATTGTTGCGTCGTCAGTTCCGTCATTCGCGCAAAACGGCAAGCGCGTGCTTGTTCTCGGAGCCGGACTTTCCGGGTTGTCGGCGGCGTACGAACTCGCGCAGAGAGGTTATAGCGTGACGGTTATCGAGGGTCGCGACCGGATCGGAGGACGAATCAAGACGCTTCGCGAGCCGTTTCGCGATCGGCAATATGTCGAGCTCGGGGGCGAACTCGTCGGGGACGGTTACAAACGGATGTTCAACTACATCAAGACGCTCGAAGTCCCTTACCAGGAAGTTCCGGAGCGGTTCGAAACGAGCGGAAGTGTGTCGACATTGCAGTGGGGAACGGGCACGACGGCGATCTTGAAAGGCAAACTTTACCCGGTCGGCTCGGTGTTGAAACCGCATCCTTACGGTCTCAAAGACGACGAGGCGAGAGGGTTGCCGCCGATGCTGTTTTCGATGCATTTGAGGGCGATGGCACAGGAAGTCGCGAGCGATCCGCAAAAGATCTTCGAATATGACCGAATGTCGCTCGCCGACGCGTTCCGAAAACGAGGTGCCTCGGAAGCGGCGATCCGACTGATGAACATTTCGCTGAACTACAATTCGATCGAAACCGTTTCGGCCGGCGGTGCGCTTTTCGACTCACGGCGGCGGATCACGGCCGGCACGCGTGCGCTCAGGATCATCGGCGGCAACGACAGGATGACGAAGGCATTGCACGAAAACGGCGTTTCTTCGGGCGTGAAGTTCATCCTCAACGCGCGCGTCAGGCAGATCAAACATTCCAGCGCCGGCGTCTCGGTGACGTTCGCCGATAAGTCCGGCAAGCTTCAAACCCTGAGTGCCGAGAAGGCCGTCTGCACGATCCCGTTCTCGGTGCTTGATCGGGTCGCGTTCTCACCGGCGCTGCCGGCAGCGAAGGCGAAGGCGATTCGCGAACTCCCTTACACGCACATCACGAAGGTCTATATGCAAGCAAAGCGGTTCGAATGGGATCGCCGGTCGATCGGAACGAGCGTTTGGACCGACACGCCGCTCGAACGCATCTTCGAAATGGCCGGCGCTCGCGGCGACGAACGCGGCATATTTACGGTCTGGGTAGACGGCGACGGAGCGCGAAACGCCGAACGGCTCGGCGACGCCGCGCGGCAGGTCTGGGCGCGGACGAACTTTGAACGGATAATGCCGTTTATGAAAGGCAAGTTTGAGCGTACGGCGACCAAATCTTGGACCAACGACGAATTCGTCCGCGGATCATATTCACATTTGACGGTCGGCCAATTGGCGGGCCTCAAGCCCGACGTTAAGACTGCCGTCGGCAACATTCATTTCGCCGGCGAACACACGGCGGAGGTTTCGCCCGGAATGGAAGGCGCGCTCGAATCAGCCGAAAGGGTCGTCAGGGAGATCTTGGGGGCGTGAAATTTGCGATTTGCGATTGCCGATTTGCGATTGGGGAGCTGAAGAACTTGCTTTGCTCGTAAAGCGTGCGAAAGCGTCAAGTGGAACGCGGGGTCGAGTGCGCCGATTTCCAACTTATGCGTAACCCACATAACTCCATGATCTTGGAGCCTGTCGGAAAAAGCCGCTTGAGAACTGAATTTGCTTCTTCAAGCGTGCGGAGCACGCGAGCTTGCAATAGCTCCAAATGAAGCGGAGCGGAACCCAAGTGGCTCGTCGCGCCGAGTTCTCAAGCGTGTGTAACACGCGTAACTCTAGCGGATGCAATAGGTCAGCGTATTTCACACGCTCGTTTGAATTGTTCGAGGTTGACAGCTGGGTTCATCTTCGCTTCACGTGGTGCCATCGTGCGTGCGTGTGCTCCGCAGACTCCATCGATCCTTCCGACAGACTCCTTGGATCTCAGAATCTCGGAATCCCGGAATCCTGGAGTGCCGGAATCCTGGAATCCTGGAATCTGGAATATCTGGAATCTGGAATCCTGGAATCTGGAATATCTGGAATCTGGAATCTGGAATCCTGGAATCCTGGAATCTGGAATCTGGAATCCTGGAATCCCGGAATCTCGGAATCTTGAATAATCTGACCCTTTGATCCTCATTCATTCCCCGAATCCCAACCGTTTTTTCGTGCAAAACTGGTTCATTTCGTTGAAATCCCGCCGCGTTTTGTTATAGACTTATGACAAATTCAACTTCCGAGGTCAAAGTATGGACAAAATTACGCTGGATATCCTTGAGAACGCGCTTCGCAATGCGCGCGAGGAGATGGACTCGGTACTGTTCCGATCGGCGATGTCGCCTGTCATCCGCGAACAGCACGATGGCTTTCCGATGATCTGTCATCCCGACGGAAGGATGGTCGTCGGGCAGTTCGGATCCTACATTCACGGCTTTTTGTCCAATTGGAAACGCGGCGTCAATGAAGGCGACGTTTTTCTCGTCAGCGACCCCTACAGTTGCGGCGGCGCGATCTCGCACATCAACGACTGGATGGTGCTGATGCCGATCTTTTTCGAAGGCGAACTCGTCGGCTGGGGATCGCAATTCGGCCACACGGTCGATATGGGCGGCCCGGTTTCCGGGAGTTTGCCGACCGACGCCGATACGATCTTCGGCGAGGGCACGCGCATTCCGCCCGTGAAATTGTTTGACGGCGGGAAGCTCAACGAAGATCTGCTCGATATGATCCTTGCGAATTCGCGTGTCCCGACGATGAACTACTTTGATCTGATGGCGATCGTCGCCGCCTGCCGCACGGCCGACAAGCGCGTCCGTGAAATGTGCGAACGGTTCGGCAAGGACGAATACATCAAGGGCCTCGATCTGCTTCTGGAAAGAACGCACGAAGCGATGAAGCAGCTGATCGTGATGTGTCTGCCGGAAACGCCGCTCGAATTCGAAGATTACATTGACGACGACGGCCGCGGAAACGGGCCGTACAAAATGAAGCTGACGATCTATCGCAAGGGGCACGAGGCTTATTTCGACTGGACGGGAACCGACCCGCAAGCGCCGGGGCCGATCAACTTTTATCTCAACGAAGAGATGTTCAAGATGTTCATCGGCGTCTATCTGATTATGGTCTTCGACCCGCAGATTCTGTTCAACGACGGATTTTATCCGCTTCTGCACGTGACAATCCCCGAAAAATCGCTGCTGAATCCGGAATTCCCGGCCGCGCTCGGTTGCCGGACCCACGCGCTGACGCGGCTTTTCGATGTTCTCGGCGGGGCCCTCGGAAAGGGCGCGCCCGAGCTTTCGACCGCCGCCGGTTACGGGACTTCTCCGTATATGCTTTACAACGGTCACGACGAGAACGGCGACTTTTTCCACCTGATGGAGATCACGTACGGCGGCATTCCGGGACGACCGATCGGCGACGGAATGGACGCTCACTCGTGGTGGCCGCTTTTTGAAAACATTCCGACCGAGTATCTCGAAAGTTACTATCCGATCACGGTGCTTGAATACGGAAGTTTGATGGACACAGGCGGCGCCGGATTTCATCGCGGCGGAAACGCGGTTCACAAAGTTTACCGCTACGAGGCCGATGGCGAGATCGCGATCCACGACGACCGTGAGCGTTCGAAGCCGTGGGGAATTATGGGCGGACTGCCGGGATCGATGTCGACCAAGGAATTGATCCGCACCGACGGGACGCGCGAGATGCTGCCGTCGAAGATCTCGCGGATCCCGGTGAAAAAAGGCGACATGCTTGTTTATCGCACGGCCGGTGGCGGCGGTTGGAAGGACCCGTTCGATCGTCCGGCGGAAAAAGTCCAAAAAGACGTCCGCAACGGACTCGTTTCCGCCTCCAAAGCGAAAAGCGATTACGGCGTTGTGCTCAACGCCGATCTTTCGATCGACTCGGCCGCGACCGAAGCGCTCCGTGTTGAACTTCGCGACCAACGCGGCGAGTTTCCGCTGTTTTCGATCGGCGACGTTCCGGACGCGATCGGCGTGGTCGCGGGCTGGAACGGCGACGGTTGGGCGCACGCTAAGTCGGCCTGAGACCTGCAATCTTTACGCAGGCGCAGCGGTGATGTATCGTTCTGATATTGGGGTGGTTTCTATGAAGAACAATACTTTTGCCGCTTTTCTTTTGATACTGGTGTTTTCGGTCGGCATCGCGCTCGGACAGGAGCGAACGATGACCGTAACGATCGCCGATGGAAAAATCGCCTGCCCGAGCGATGAGACCAAGCAGTGTTTGTTTTATCGCCAGGCCGATTCGTCGCAATGGTTCATCGTTACCGGAAATGTTAGGGGATTTAAGTTCCGCGAAGGTTTTACGCAGACCATCCGCGTCAAGTACACGCCAAAAATGCAGGCGACGAACGAACCGGGATCGCTCGATTGGGTGTTGTTCAAGACGCTGAGCAGCAAGAAGACCGCCGGCAAGACGATCGCCGAAGCATTTGCGCAGTTCGAAAGCAGAAAACCGCCGGTCCTCGCCGGACGCAACTGGACGCTCGTGTCGATCGACGGTACCGCGGTCGAAACACCTGATTTGACGCTCCGGTTCGACGGGACTTCGAACCGATTTGGCGTCAGGGTCTGCAATCAGATCGGCGGACGCTACGAACAGGACGGCGCGAAACTGAAGCTGACTTCAATGGTTTCGACCCAGATGGCTTGCCGTGAGCCGCTAGATTCGACCGAGCGTCGGTTTCAGGCGGCGCTCGCAAAGGTCGATTCGGTAAAGACGTCCGGCGAAAAACTCCTGATGCTCGGCGGCGCGGCAACGGTTCTCGAATTCGTCGAGCGCTTGGCGCTCGAAGACATCCGTTGGGGCGTCACCGAGATCGGCGGGAAAAAGGTCGTAACATCCGGCGACGTGCCGTACATACAGCTGACGAAGTCCGCGCTCAGCGGCTTTTCAGGCTGCAATCAGCTATTCGGAAAATACACGCTGAACGGTTCGACATTGAAATTCACCGAACTTGCGATGACCAAAATGGCGTGCACCGAGGACGGCCTGATGGAGATCGAGTTCGGTATGTTCAACGCGCTTGAGAAAGCGGATCGATTTGAGATCAAGAACGGCGTTTTCACCTTATTCGCCGGTTCGCGGGCGCTGATGAGACTGAACGCTCTCTCGAACTAGAACTATGAGCGACAAGGAAATGTACGCGCAGCGCGGGTTTTCGAGCCGGGTCGGATTCGGTTCGAAGCCCGCGCTTTTGATAATCGATTTTATAAAGGGATTCACGGACACGGAATGCCCTTTGGGATCCGATCTCGACACGGAAGTTGAAGCGACGGCGCGGCTTCTCGAGGCCTTTCGGGCGAAGTCTCTGCCCGTTCATTACACGACCACCGGTTATGACGAAGCGATGGTTTCAGCCGGCGTTTTCGTCAAAAAGGTTCCGAGTCTCGCACAGCTGAGAATCGGTTCGAAATGGATCGAGATCGACGATCGACTCGGTCCGCGGATCGGTGAGGTCGTTTGGACAAAACAATATGCATCCGCGTTTTTCGGCACCGCGCTTGCAGCGGCGATGACGGCGCAAAAAGTCGATACGCTGATAGTTGCGGGCTGCACGACGTCGGGATGCGTGCGCGCTTCGGCGGTCGATTCGTGCCAGCACGGTTTCCGGACAAACGTCGTCCGCGAGTGCGTCGGTGACCGCTCGCTCGCCGCTCATGAGGCGAATCTCAACGATCTCGACGCGAAGTACGCAGACGTCGTCAATTTGGACGAAGTTTTGGAATACGTTCAAGGCCTATGAGCGAACTGATCATCCGCAAGGCCAACGCGCGCGACGTAAGACTGATCTCGGCGCTTTCGATCACGACCTGTTACGAGGCGTATTTCGAATTCGATCCGCCCCACGATCTGGCCGATTATTGCTTTAATTTCTTGAGTCCGGAGGCGACCGAAACGGAGTTCAACGATCCGAGTTCAACCTTTTTGATCGCCGAGTTGGGAGGCAACGCCGTCGGGTTTATCAAACTCCGGGAGAATAAGGTCGTCGAGTGTCTCAAGGGTCGCAACGCAATCGAAGTTCAACGGATCTATGTTCTCGAAAAGCTCAAGGGTCGGAAGATAGGTCAGCGCCTGATCGAGGCCGGCTCCGCAATAGGTCGCGAAAAGGGTTACGAAGTTCTCTGGCTCGGAGTCTGGGACAAAAACGTCGCGGCGCAAAAGTTCTACGAACGGATCGGGATGACGAACATCGGCACGACGGATTTCACGGACGGGAAGTCCGATTTTGTGAATTTCGTTTACGCACGGGAGCTTTGACGATCGCTTTGCGCCAGATGCCACGTTGGCTTGAACAAAAACAAATAGTTGGATTAATTGAATGACACGACCACTTAAAGGATTGAAAGTACTGGAAATGGGCCAGCTTCTCGCTGGACCGTTCTGCTCCGCGATGCTCGCCGGATTCGGCGCCGACGTCATCAAGATCGAAAAGCCGAAGACCGGTGATCCTTTGCGCGTTTGGCGAAAGCTCCACAAGGGAACGTCCCTCTGGTGGTATTCGATGGGCCGCAACAAGAAGTCGGTAACGCTCGATATGACCAACCCGAAAGGCCAGGAGATCGCGCGCCGGCTGGCGGCGAAAGTCGACATACTGCTCGAAAACTTCAAGCCCGGCACGATGGAAAAATGGGGAATGGGTTTCGAATCCCTGCGCGAAAGCAACAAAGGGCTGATAATGGTGCGGGTTTCGGGTTACGGTCAAACCGGTCCGTACGCATCGCGGCCGGGCTACGCGAACGTCGCCGAGGGTTTCGGCGGAATCCGGTATATGTCGGGTTATCCGGACCGTCCGCCGGTTCGCACCGGACTCTCGCTCGGCGACACTCTTTCCGGGCTGCATGCCGCGCTCGGCGCGCTGACGGCCGTTTATCATCGCGACGTGAACGGCGGCGAAGGACAGATCGTCGATGTCGCGATCTATGAGTCGATCTTCAATATGCTCGAGTCGACGCTCGCCGAATACGACAAACTGGGCGTCGTCCGCGAGCGTACGGGCGCGAAACTCGAAGGCATCGTTCCGACATCGACCTATCCGACGCGCGACGGCAAATTCATCATCATTGGCGGCAACGGCGATTCGATATTTCGACGTTTGATGGCACGGATCGGCCGCCACGATTTCGCCGCGCATCCCGAGATGCAGGACAACAAGGGCCGCGTCGTTCACGAGCAGGCGATCGACGACGCGATCACCGATTGGACGCTGACGCAAGACTACGACGATGCGTACGCCGCGATGCTCGAGGCCGAGGTCCCGTGCGGTCCGGTCTATTCGATCGCGGATATCGCCGGGGATGAACAATACATTGCCCGGGGACTGTTTGAGTCGGTCGAGATCGAGCCGGGCGACACGCTCAAGATCCCGGCCGTGCTTCCGAAACTGACCGCAACTCCGGGGGGAACGGATTGGATCGGTCCAAAACTCGGCGAGCATAACGAAGAGGTGTATCGCGGATTCTTGGGGATGTCGCAGGCCGAATTTGAGGATCTTGTGGCACAGGAGATTATTTGAGATGCGAACCCTCGGACAGATAGTTTTGTGGATCGGATACGCGATGCTCATCACGTGCTTGATCCTGTTCGTCAACTATTTTCTTTTTGGGGTGAAACCGAGTTACGGCGATGTCGATCTCTGGCGCGGTCCGGTTTTGCCGTTCTTTTTGCTGATGGGCGGCCTTCTCGTGGCGTTTACCGGGTTTATGATCAGGGGCGCCTTTTCAAAAAAGTAAGAAATGACAATCTTCCCGAAAGAGGTGGAAATCATCGAAGTAAGCCCGCGCGACGGGCTGCAGATGCTGCCGAATTTTGTTCCGACGGCCGATAAGATCAAACTCATCGAACTCGCGAAGTCAGCCGGATTCCGACGCATCGAGGCGGTCTCGTTCGTCTCGCCGAAGCACGTTCCGCAAATGGCCGACGCCGACGCGATATTGCAGTCGATCGGCGACGATCCCCTGATCGACGAGGTCGCGCTGGCGCTCAACGAACGCGGGTACAAGCGCGCGATCGAAGCCAACGTCGACTGGATCTGTTACGTTATGGCGGCGACCGAGACGATGAGCCAAAAGAACGCCAACACGACCGTTGCCGACGGGCTCGCGACGACCAAACGCTGCATCGCCGAGGCGCACGCCGCCGGGATCAAGGTCCGAGCGTCGATCGCCGTTTGTTGGGTCTGTCCGTACGAGGGCATCGTCTCGAAAGACCGCGTCCTCGAAATATCAAAAGAACTTGCCGACGCCGGCGCCGACGAGATCGCGTTCAACGACACGGTCGGCCGCGCCGTTCCGAACGATGTCTTCGAACTCTGCCGAAGCGCATCGGAATCGATGCCAGGTCAGCAGTTCGCAGGACATTTTCACGACACCAACTTTACCGCGCTTGCAAACATCTACGCCGCGCTTGAAGCCGGTTGGACAAGATTTGATTCATCCGCCGGCGGACTCGGCGGTTGTCCTTTTTCGCCCGGTGCGAGCGGGAACATTGCGACCGAAAAGGTGGTCTGGATGCTTGATCGAATGGGAATCGAAACCGGGGTCGACGTTGAGAAACTCGCGGAAATGGTTCATTTTGCCAAACAGGTCGAGCGGGCGGGAAGGCAGGCCGCGTAGATTCCCGGTTGAATTCCGGAGATCAAGCTGGAATCGACGGCTACCGACTATCGACTGATCACTATCCGCTACCAACTATTCCGAAGATCTTCCGGTCGATTCCTCGGCGACGTTCGTTTTTGGAGTTTTGAATTCCTTTTCATATTTGTTATAAGTATAAGACAAATGCGCGCGATAAATCATTTCATCAACGGCGAAAGCGTTCCGTCGAAATCCGGAAAGACGTTTCTTTCGGAGAATCCAGCGACAGGCGAAACGATTGCCGAGGTCGCGCTTGGATCGGCCGACGAAGTTGAGCTCGCGGTCCGATCGGCCGATGACGCGTTCAAGGTCTGGTCGCGTGTCGCGCCGGCCGAACGCGGGAAGTTGATCTACAAACTAGCCGATCTTCTAATGGCGCGCCGCGAAGTGTTTGCACGTGCGGAATCCGAGGATTCCGGCAAAACCTACCAGTCAAATTTCAATATCGACGTGCCGTTCTGCGCCGATTTCTTCCGCTATTACGCCGGGGCCGCGGACAAGTTGAGAACACCCGTTCCAAATAATGAGCCCGGCGTCCATCGCTACGCCGTTCGCGAACCGTACGGTGTCATCGGCGCGATCGCTCCGTGGAACTTTCCGCTCGTAATGGCGACGCTCAAACTGTCGGCGGCGCTCGCGTGCGGAAACTCGGTCGTAATGAAGATGGCCGAGCAGACGCCGGCGACCGTGACGATGCTCGCCGAACTCGCGGTCGAAGCCGGAATTCCGCCGGGCGTTTTCAACGTCGTTCACGGATTCGGCAACGAAGCCGGTCAGGCGCTTGTGCATCATCCGAAGGTCAAAAAGATCGCCTTCACCGGATCGTCGGCGGTCGGAAAGATACTTGGCGAACAGTGCGGACGGTTGACGAAGCCCGCGTTGCTTGAAATGGGCGGAAAATCGGCGAACATCATCTTTGCCGACGCCGACATCGATCTCGCGGTCAACGGCGCATTGCAGGCAAGCCTTGGGAACAACGGGCAATTCTGCCTCGCGGCGTCGCGGATACTGGTCGAGGAATCGATCGTGCCGAGATTCACCGAGGCGCTCGTCGAAAAGGCGCGTCGCATCAAACTCGGCGATCCGTTCGACCCGTCGACCAATTGCGGACCGATCATCAGCCAGAAGCAATTCGATCGCGTGACGGGTTACGTCGAGGTCGGAGTAGCGGAAAACGCGAAGCTCCTGACCGGGGGCAAGCGTCCGGCGGAACTCGGACACGGGTATTTTCTCGAACCGACAGTCTTCGGCGAAATGACGCGCGAGATGCGAATTTGGAAGGAAGAGATCTTCGGGCCGGTCGTCGGAATCACGCCGTTCAAAACCGAGGACGAAGCGATCGACCTGGCGAACGACTGCGATTACGGACTCGGAGCGTATTTTTGGTCAAAGGACGTCGATCGCGTCCATCGCGTCTCGGCGGCGCTCGATGCCGGCCTCGTTTTCGTTAATATGCCGGCCTATATGACTCCGATAATGCCCGCCGGGATCCGCAATATGAGCGGAACAGGGCAAAATTTCGGACTCGAAGCGCTCGAGAATTACACGAAACTCAAGGGAGTTTACATCAACTACAGCGGGAAGATCTTCCCGTGGCTTACTTGATTTTGGATTTTGGATTTTGGATTTCGCGATTTTGGATTTCAGATCTTGGATCATGGAAATTTTGGACTCTTAGATCTTGGAATCCGCAATGTTGATCTTGGAATCTGGAAACTCTTGAAACTTGAATCTTAATCTTGGAATCCGGAATGCTGATCTTGGAATCTGGAATCTCTGGAATCTGGAATCTCTGGAATCCGGAATCTCCGGAATCCGGAATCTCTGGAATCCGGAATCTCTGGAATCCGGAATCTCTGGAATCCGGAATCTCTGGAATCCGGAATCTCCGGAATCCGGAATCTCTGGAATCCGGAATCTCTGGAATCTGGAATCTCTGGAATAGGGAATCCGAATGTTGGTGTTGAATACTGAATCTTAAGGAGTTGAGGCTATGAGTGAATCATCACAGGGAAATGTGCCGTTTCCGGTTTTTTTGCGGCACGACGGAGTTTGGGAAGGAACGTACACATTGATCGAGGCGAAGACGGGCAAGATCCTTGATCACCACCGAAGCAAGTTGACTTGCCGGACCAACGGAATCGATCAGTATTTTCAGCAAAACGTGTACACCTGGGACGACGGGCGTCAGGAAGTAAAAGAATTTCCCGGCGAACTGAAAGACGGTTGGCTCAAGTTCGACAATCCGCGTCTCAAAGGCGAATCGTGCGAGGTCGACGCGAACACGATCTTTCTGACCTGGGTTTACAAGGATCAGCCGAATAACAGTTATTCCGAGATCATCACGCTCGAGTCCGACACGCACCGCTGTCGCACGTGGCAGCATTTCGAAAACGGCGAGTTCGCGAAACTGACGATCATCGACGAGCGCAAGGTGAGTGCATAGTGCATAGTGAAGTGCAGAGTGGCATGCTGCGCGGTAGATGCTTCAGTTCACGTTCTTTTTTTGAGATGAATTACTTTCGAACCCTTTTTCTTATCGTTTTTCTTGCCGCGACCGCGGCCGGGCAGGATCTGACCGCGCTCGAGATCGCTAAAAAGACGATCGCATCGTCCGGAGGCGAAACCTGGCGGAGCCCGAAGTCGCTCGAGTTGTCGGGGACCGCGACGCTCTATTGGGGCGATAAAGCCCACAAAATGAGTACTTACAAGATGTGGCGCGTTTTTCCCCAAGCGAATGACAATGCGCGCAACGCCAACGGCAAGGTGCGGTTTGACGCTTTCGAAGGCGATAAGTTGTTTTTCAAGATCTCGTTCGACGGCGCGAACACTTCGCAGTTTTTGAGCGAGGAAGCAAAGACGCACGAAGAACTACTCCGTTGGGGGAACAACTTCGGATTCTCGATCTTTCGCTACGTCGAAAACGACGGCTTCAATATCGTTCGCTTGCCGGACGACAAAGTTGACGGGCATCCCTGCTATCTCATCAAGATCACCGACCCGAAAAAGAGCGAAACCTTATTCGGGATCGACAAAAAGTCGTTTCACATCCGATACGCCGCGTTCAAAACGCCGATCGGTTTTCATCAGCGCATCTACGATGATTTCAAGTGGAACAAGAATCCACGGTTTCTTCAGCCGCGGAGTCTTCGGATCTTCAACGACGGAGTCAAGATCGCCGACGTTTTTTGGTCTGAATTCAAAGTCAACCAACCCATCGCGGACGATGTTTTCACGCCTCGGAGCTAGTTTCGGATGGAAATCAAAAAGCCGTGAATCGCTGCGCGTTCGCCGATTACCACGACGGATGCCCGCGAATTGTTCGCTGCTTGCCCGCCCGCTCACGCCGGCGGTACTGACTGCTCTCACTCGTGGCGTTTCTTTTTTCTAGTGCAGGTTCTTTCTTAGAAAACTCACGATCTTGTAGCCGTCGAGATACACCCAGGGCTTTTCGCCGAGAGTGTAATGTCCGCACGGGAGCGCGGTCCGGCTGTGTTTGATGTTGTTTTCGCGCAGAAGAGCGAGAGTCTGACGCGAGAGTTCGATCGGAAAGCTCAGATCGTAAAGCGTGTAGATGTAGCGCTGCGGCCGCGCCGACTGTTTGCCGAGCTTCTCCATATATCCGGCCGGCGAAATCGGTAGCCAGTATTCGCGGAGCTGTTCGAGCTCGACCGCTTTGTGGATGCTTTCCTTGACGTGGTAGGTCGAAAGCCCTTTCCAGACGACGTCGGCGAAATAGCTTGAAACGTGATTGAACACGCCGGCTTCGATGTTGCGATCGTGGACGAAACTCAAGAATCCGACGCAACTGCCGATGCTCGTGCCGACGAGTCCGACCTTTTCAAAGCCCTGCTCCTTCAGCCATCGGACCGCCGCGCGCGTGTCCAAGACCGCCTGCCGAACGGATTGAAGGGTTTGCCCGACGTTCGGCGCGACGAGGTAGTCCGCACGTTCGAGCGGCGGCGGCATACGAGTTTCGTGATACGGCATCGTCAGACGCAACGCCGAAATGCCGACCTTTCGGAAAACCTTGCAGAGGTCGAAGTATGTTCCTTCCTTCGCATTCCAGTGCGGCAAGACGACGACGGCCCTCTTTTTGTCTTTTTCGTTCGGAAAAAAATGAGCTTGGACCAGATTGTTCTCGGCGTACGGCGATTCGATCGCGCTTTGCCAGGTCAAAGTTCGGAGACCGGCCTTGAGGTGGCTATCGTCATAAGCGATACGTTCCGGAAGCGCGAAAAACGCATCGCTGTCGGCGATCGCTGCTCGCGAATAATCCGCGAAGAACGATGCCGGGTCGACAACATCCGAATCGGTGACGAACTCGGTTCCCCACTCAAACGGACGCACGACGCGATTGTCGTTGAGCATTACAAAATGGCGTTCCCGCGCGTGCATATAGCGTCTGAGCATAAGGCTTAATGGTAGGAAAATGCGGGGACGTTGGCAAACGCTCGCGAAATTGCCGAGCAATCGCCCCAATTAGCAGTTTTTCAAATTGAATCGTATATTGAGTAAAACGGAGGCAACTATGAAGATCGACAAATTTCTTGTACCCGAAGGCAAAAAGTTCAGACTCAAAAAGCACAAAACCGATTTTACCGGAGGTCTTAACCAGGCAAAGGCGGTCACTTTGCTTGAAAAGAACGTCGGCAAGATGGCGGAACTCCAGGACATTCTTTACGCGCAGAACGTTCACGCGCTGCTGATCATCTTTCAGGCGATGGACGCGGCAGGGAAGGACGGCGCAATTGAGAAGGTAATGTCGGGGCTTAACCCGCAGGGCTGTCACGTGGTCGCGTTCAAACAGCCTTCGTCAGAGGAGTTGGACCATGATTACCTTTGGCGTTGCGCGAAATCACTCCCCGAGCGCGGCCGCATCGGGATTTTCAACCGTTCGCATTACGAAGAGGTGCTGGTCGTGCGCGTTCATCCGCAAATCCTTCAAAATCAGCAGCTTCCGGAAAAGGCAAAGGGCCGCGGCGTCTGGAAGCGCCGGTTTCGGGAGATTCGAAACTTCGAAGACTATCTGTCCGACAACGGGATCCACGTTGTAAAGTTCTTTCTCAATGTTTCAAAGGAAGAACAGAAACAACGCTTTCTGGATAGGATCGCCGAGCCTGAGAAGAACTGGAAGTTTTCCGCCGGAGACGTCAAAGAGCGCGCTCTATGGGATGACTATATGAACGCCTATGAAGAAGCGATCGGTGCGACCTCGACCGAAAAATCTCCCTGGTACGTGATTCCGGCCGACAACAAATGGTTCACGCGTTTGGCGATCTCGGAAGTGATAGTGAAGAAGCTCGAATCGTTGAAACTGTCGTATCCGACCGTCTCGGAAACGGCGATGACTGAGCTTCTCGAAGCGAAAAAGCTGCTGGAAAGCGAAGATTAAGAATTCCAGATTCCAGGATTCCAGGATTCCAGGATGCCTGAAATGCGAAGCCTGAAATGCGAAGCCTGGAATGCGAAGCCTGAAATGCGAAGCCTGAAATGCGAAGCCTGGAATGCGAAGCCTGAAATGCGAAGCCTGAAATGCGAAGCCTAGAAGGCGAAGCTGAAATGCGAAGCCTGAAATGCGAAGCCTGAAATGCGAAGCCTAGAAGGCGAAGCCTAGAAGGCGAAGCCTGAAATGCGAAGCCTGGAATGCGAAGCCTGAAATGCGAAGCCTGAAATGCGAAGCCTGAAATGCGAAGCCTGGAATGCGAAGCCTGGAATGCGAAGCCTGGAATGCGAAGCCTGAAATGCGAAGCCTGAAATAAAGAACTTCAAACCGGAATGAGAATCACGATCTCGGCACGCTGCTTGGCATCGTCGAGGAACGCTTCGAGGTTTTCGGCGACGCGTTCCTCGGTTAGTATCTCAATTATTTCGAACCGCTTATCATCGAATGACGGCATCAAGAGTCCCGGATAGCGCTTGCGAAAATCCGGAGCAAAGACCTCATCGTAGTATTTATTCTCTTCTTCCGCCGTGATCACGACGAACGAACGGAACCTGAAATCCAGGTACTGCTCGATCTTCACACGCTCTTCCATCATCCGCTCGAAATTATCGTCCTTGACGGATTCAAAGCCGACCAACCGCAAACGTTTTTCAAATTCGGCGGTCGACGGGAAGAGTTCGAGCACGCGGTTGATCTCGCGGTTGATCTTTTCTTCGCTCGGCGGAGCGCCCGGCAGACGCTTTGCTTCGATGGCGATCAGACGTTGGTTGACCACGAGTTCGAGCGCACGGTTTAAGTCTTCCGAGGACGGCGGATCGATCGTCACCCGCGGCTGCAAGGCGAGCGTCCAGAGAAGGTCCGAATAGGTGATCAGCTCCGGTGTTCCGACACGGTCGTCAACCGTCGCTACGGTCTTGTCGACGACGATCTGAGCGGACAGTTGGATAACTCCAGCGATGAGGCCCACCGCAAGCAGAAAAGCCTTGCAAATCAAACATTTCCGGGCAGTTGCGAATCGCATAAGCATATCGTTTTTCGATTTTGGGACTAATTCGGCCGAGTGTCAAATTTGTCGTCCCGAAACTGTTAAAACCGTTGACAAAATGTTTAAAATCCTTTTTAATTTAGTGGGAAGTATTTCTTCACTTCCAGGTTCTAATACCGACCTCACCTATCAGATGCCGAAATCCTTCGATGGTTTGAATAGCCCGGAACAAAAAATGTTGACTCCGAAGACCGTAAAACGCCAGCCGAGATCGTACGCGCCCAAGCAGAACGACTCAGACGCGTCGGCGGACCTAAAATTCATTACCGAACTCGGGCGAAGTCTGTTGTTCACGGTGCATCCGAAAAAAGTCGCCGCGCGCGTCGCGGAGGCCATTCAGTTGGAGACCGCGGCCGATGTTTGCGCCGTGATCGTCGAATTGGAGCACATCGGTCTCGTCAGCTACACTTTTACGCACAACGGCCCCGAACCGGAAAACGAGTGGATCGACAAAACGCGCTTCCGCGAATGGGGCGAAATTCTTCCGCCGCAGGTTTCGTACGTTTCAGAGTCGGATTTTCTACTCCGCACCGGACTTCATTCCGTTGAATACGTCTCACCGCTCCATATCAACGGCGAGATCAAAGGCGCAATCGTCTGCGGATTCGTGAGCCGAACCGATTGTTCGGAACGCTCGAAGCGGATCATCGACGCCGCGACGCAGTTGGCGGCGATGAGCATTAACCTGTCCGCCCATTACGAGGCCGCGATCAACGATTCGATCAATCGCGCGCGCGAGGAACATCGAAAGTTCACCGAAGCCGTGCTCGATGCGCTGCCGGTTTCGATCTACGTCATCGACCGCGACTATCGGATCGTCAGTTGGAACCGTCACCGCGAGATCGGAAATCAAGGTATGGTGCGCGACTCGGTCATCGGCCGAAACGTCTTTCAGGTTTTTGCGAAGTATCCGCAAGGCAAGCTCCGCCAGGAATTCGAACGCGCGTTCGAAACCGGCCAGATCGAACGCATCGAACAACAGACGGTGGCCGACAACGGTGCGACGCAGCATTGGATGGTCAGCAAGATCCCGATGCGCAATCAGTTGACGGGCGATGTGACGCATGTCATAACCGTCGGAGAAGACGTGACGATGCGCGTCGATGCGATCCACGCCGCCGGACGTGCCGAAAAACTCGCGGCGGTCGGCCGGCTTGCCGCCGGAGTGGTTCACGAGATCAACAATCCGCTGGCGACGATCTCGGCTTGTGCCGAATCGCTCGAAACGCGCGTCAACGAAGGCGAGTTCGGATCGATGCCCGAGATCGAAGACCTTCGGGAATATCTCGGATTGATCCGTAGCGAGGCATTTCGCTGCAAGGCCATCACCAACGGTTTGCTTGATTTCAGCCGGGTTCGATCCGGCAACCGGCTTCCGATCGATATCGCCGATCTCCTGCAGTCATCGGCTAACCTTGTTTCGCATCAGAAGCGTGGAAACGCGATTACGTTCAAGTTCGACATCGCTGCGGATCTGCCGGCGATCAACGCCGACGGCGGACAGATCCAGCAGGCGATCATCGCGCTTGCGACCAATGCCATCGATGCGATGCCCAATGGCGGAACGCTCACGTTCAAAGCTTACGCAACGAACGAACAACGCGTGACGATCGAAGTTCAAGACACCGGTATTGGAATTCCGTCTGAGAATATGTCGAAGGTCTTTGAGCCGTTCTTCACCACGAAAGAGGTCGGCAAAGGCACCGGACTCGGACTCGCCGTTTGCTATGGCATCATCACCGAACACGGCGGACGTCTCAGCGTTCGTTCGAACCTCGGTATTGGCACGACATTTACGATTTTCCTCCCAAATAGGATATGAGCTCAGGAATTACCGGAAGCCTCCTTCCGGGAGTTTCCGAGATTCCCCAACTGGATAACTGTTATGGCAAAACTCCTCGTAGTTGACGACGAAAGCAATTTGCGGCTTGTGGTTCAAAAAGAACTGAGCCGGCAGGGCCACGAAGTTGAGACGGCTCCTGACGGCGAAACCGCTTGGGAAGCGCTCGAACAGGAAGATTTCGACGTCCTTCTGTGCGACATAAATATGCCGCGGCTCGACGGCATCGGTCTTTTGCGCCGTTTGCGCGAAAAATCGCAAAATCCGCCGGAAGTGATAATGCTCACCGGCCAGGCGACCGTCGAATCCGCGATCGAGGCGATGAAGCTCGGTGCTTACGACTATTTGACGAAGCCGTATCGAATCACCGAACTCTCGGTGCTCGTGCAGCAGGCCGCCGAAAAGCAAAGGCTCAAGATCGACAACCAGCGCCTGCGGGCGCAGATCGAGCGCACGACGAACAAGAATATGCCCGAGATGGTGGCCGAATCGCCGCAAATGAAGGAAGTTCTTAGGCTCGTCCAGCGCGTCGCGCCGACCGACACGTCGGTTCTGATCACCGGCGAATCGGGAGTCGGAAAAGAACTCGTCGCGCAAGCGCTTCATCGGCTCGGACGACGCAAAGACAAGACATTTGTCGATCTCAACTGCGCCGCGCTGCAGGATAATCTTCTCGAATCTGAGCTCTTCGGACACGAGGCCGGGGCGTTCTCCGGCGCGCGCGGGCGCAAACTCGGACTCTTCGAGATCGCTGACGGCGGAACGATCTTCCTCGACGAAATTATGGAAATGCCGATGCAGCTTCAGTCGAAACTGCTCCGCGCGCTTGAAACGCGTTCGTTCTTCCGTGTCGGCGGCGTCAAAAAGGTCGAGGTCGATGTCCGTCTCGTCGCTGCAACGAACCGGAATACGAAGAAGGCCGTTTCGGAAGGCGTCTTTCGCGCCGATCTTTTGTATCGAATCAACAGTTTCGAGATCAACATTCCGCCGCTCCGCGAGCGCCGCGAGGACATCGAACCGCTCGCCAACCATATTCTGAACAAGGTCGCCGGACAAAACGCGCCGGAATTGACACCGCAGGTGATTGAGATCCTAGCCGCGTACAGTTGGTCCGGAAATGTCCGCCAACTCAAGAACTGTCTCGAACGCGCGGTCTTGTTCTCGGAAAACGGAAAGATCACGATCAAGGATCTGCCCGCCGAGGTCGTCAATCGGATCGCCGAACCGAGCGTCTCGGTCGTTTACAACGAGCCGAACGATCTCGCAGTCAATTCGTTCCATAATTCGCCGGCGAATCTTCGCGACGTCGAACGTCAGCAGATCATCGGAGCGCTGGAGAAGACGGGATGGCACCGCGGCAAGACCGCCGAACTCCTCGGCATCTCGCCATCGACGCTTTACCGCCGTCTGCGCGAATACAATCTAGACGTTTAGACGGCAACGATCCGGGCCGCTTGCGACTGCGGGCCGGTCACGAATGCAAAACAACGGAGTCAGTTATGTTCAAATCCGGGATTCAGGACCCACAATCGAAAATCGACGCCAAGGCGGTGATTCTGATCATCGTCGTCCTGTTCCTGACGGCCGTTTCGGCGTATCCGCAAAGCGCGTTTACGGGCCGGGTCGTTCAGGTGATCGATGGAAAATCCTTCGTGATCGAAGTTCCGAACGCGCGGATCACGGCGGTTCTGCAGTACGTTGAGGTTCCGGAACCGGACCAGCCGCTGGCGCAGACGGTCAAGGACCATCTTTCGGCGATGATCTTGAATCAGACCGTGGAATTCAAACCGCTCGGGTTCAATACCGAGAAGACGATCGGAAAACTGACGCTCAAAGGCGTTGATGTCGGCCAGCAAATGCTGCGCGACGGCGCGGCGTGGCACGCGGTTTATGAAAAGAACGGTCAGCCGGCCGCAGAGCGTGCGATGTACGAAAGCAACGAAGCTCAGGCAAAGGCCGAGAAACGCGGCGTCTGGGGCGTTCAGGATCTGAAGCCCGCGTGGGAATTTCGCGCCGAGAAGGAAAAAGCGGAGCGGGAACGGAAGCGCTTGGAATACGAGCGCGCGGCGCTGCTGGTTTCGCAGAATCGAACCGTCAAAGCGCCGACGCCTCCGACGTCGGCGGTTCAGAATTACGCGAGTTTCGACGCTTGGTCGGACGTTCGGAGCATCGACAAGGAAGCCGGAGTCGGGGGCATCATCAGAAAGTATGACGCGGCGCGGCGATTTGGCTACAATCTCACGACGCAGGCACAGATCACTGTTTCGGGTGTCGCCAAGCCGCCGTATCTCGATTTCCGGATGGGTTATGTTTACGGTTACAACGCCAACGGCAAAGTCGCCGGATGGGCGATTGCGATCCTCTCGGATGCGGATGAATACAAGTTCGCGAAATCGAACAATCTGACGGTCTTCGTTGGCAAAGAGAAGATCGAGCTCGGCAAGGCATACAGGTTCTTTGGCGATACCGGCGCCGCGCGGCGCGAGACGTTGGTCTATCTGATCAATCGCGCCAACCTGTTGAAGATCGCCAACGCGTCGGACGTCAAAGTAAAGGTCGGCGCGTTTAACGGAAACCTCGGCAACAAACTCCAAAATCTTGCGAAGAATCTTCTGAATTCAGCCGAATAATCGTTTGGAACTCCAAGCAGAACTCCAAGCGGATTCAAGGCGATATCTTCCCCAAGCGGTCAACGCTTTTGATGATTATCGTTTCTATCTTGCGGCTCGCCGTGAGCGCGATCGATGTCTGCGAAGCGGGCACGATCGAGTAACTCCAACCATCCTTGTCCTTCGCGTAGACGATGAACCAAAACGCGCGTTTTGCGCCCGTTTCGGCCCATTTGGCGCGGACGAACTCGGCATCGCGCGTGACCGTTGTCTGCGGCGCGGCCGGCGGCGCGGATTTGATCCACGGGAACTCGGGGATGATCGCCGCGCGTTTGTATTCGCCATCGCGCAACGCCTTTTGAATCCCGCCGAAATCGCTCCGCACCGACTTCAGGCTGAATTGTATGTTCCCCGGCGAGGTTTGGATCTCGCGGCTCAATCTGATCTGACCCGTGATCTCGGCGGCCGAAAAACTCTCTTTCGGATCGTTTATCTTATATGTTCCGAGTCCCGCCCAGATGTGACGCTTCTTCACATTCTTGTCTTCCCACGATTTGAGCAACAGCGGAAACTCACGGTTCTTGCGGTCGGTCTTCCAATAAAGTTGCGGCACAAAATAGTCGACCGTCCCGTCGCTCAGCCACTTTGCCGCGTCCGCGTAAAGGTTCTTGAAGTTCTCTTCCGCAACCCCGAACGGCGAGATGCCGTAAAGGATTTCGGGCTTGATGCGTTTGATCTCGCGGCCGACCGTTTCGATGAACTCGTTCACGTTCCAACGCCGCCAATCGTCGCGTTCGAGCGGGATCCGGCGAATGTTCGGACCGCTCAGTTTTTGGGCTTCGGCAAGATAATCGCGCCAGTTTCCGCCGTCTGGGAACTCGACCTTCGCGCCGTTCTCGGTGATCGGATACGGATAGAAATAATCGTCGAAATGCACTCCGTCGATGTCGTATCGCCGGACGACATCGAGAACGACCTTGAGCGAATGCGCGCGAACCTCACGGTCGGTCGGATCCATCCACTGATATTTGCCGTATTGCCGCACCAGGTCGGGCCGGCTTTTGGTGATGTGATCGCCCGAAACGGTCTTCGCCGCCGGGTGATATGCGCGATACGGATTGAACCAGGCGTGGACGAGGATTCCGCGTTTATGCGCTTCACCGATCAAAAACGCGAGCGGATCGAACCTTTGCGGTTTGCCCATCTCGCCGGTCAGAAACTCTGACCACGGTTCGAGCTTGGATTCGTATATCGCATCCGCCATCGGTCGCACTTGAAACACGACAGCGTTCATATTGAGCGACGCCGCGAGTTCGAGATCGGCGATCAGTTCCTTTTTCTGATCTTCGACGGGCAGACCTTTTTTGGTAGGGAAGTCGATGTTATCAACGGTCGCGATCCAAACGCCGCGAAACTCGCGCTCCGGCTTGGGCAACGTGCCGGCGGCCGAGGCGGAAATCGAAGCAAGCAAGAAAAGAATCAGCAACCGTAGCAACATAAAGGAATCATAAGCAACTGAACCGCGCTAAACAACACGAAAATCCTTCGTGCGATCTCGCGCGGCTTCGTCGTTAACAGCGAATCAAAAATCGAATCTCAACCCGACTCTGATCTCGCGCTGCCGATAAGTCCGCGTCGGCACGAGAAAGTTCTGGCGTGCCAGGGTCTGTGTCGCCGTCGGCGTCGAGCTCAGTGCCTGGAAGTCAACGAATTCCGCACCGTAGCTGAAGATCGCAGCGTTGAAAATGTTGTTGAACTCGATCACCGGCCGCAAACGGAAGCGATCGCCGATCTTCCATTCGCGCGAAACATTAAGGTCGAAGCCGAACAAACTCGGACCTGTACCCGAATTGCGCGGCAAATTTCCGCTCGCGGCGCCGATCGGCTGGAGCGAAAACTGCGCGAGAAGCGCATCGGGAACGGGCGAGCCCGGTTTGCGGTACTTGATGTCCTTGACGTTTCCGCTGAAATTCAGACGGTCCGTTCCGAGATCGTCCAGATTTCGGTCGCTTCCGCCCGCACCGAGACTGAACGGGGCCGAACTTCCCCAGCGGACAAGCGGCGAGAAACGAAGCTTGCCGAGCCACCACGGCGTATCGAACGATCCGGAGAACGCGATCCGATGACGACGATCCTGCAGGCTCCGCGCCCACTCACGTCCGAAGTTCCCGTTGACCTCGGCGTTCGACGTGTTGTTCAACCCATCGTCTTTGGTGCTCGAAAGCGTGTAAACGAAACGATACTGCGCGCCGAATCCGGCACCGAGTTTGCGGAAACGGCTTCGTAGTTCGAGAACGAGTCCCTGATATTGCGAACGTCCCTGCGATCCGATCAACGAAGTTTCAGAGACGGTCTGATCGGGCCGGAAACGCGCGATCGCGGCGGTCGCGATGCCGATCGGCGCGCCCGTCGCGTTATTGTTCTGGCCGGCGACGCTGACGAGAGGCGTCGTCGAAGACGAGTTGATCGTATTGAGATTGACGAAGCAGTTGACGGTCGTTGTTCCGCACGCGGTCGCTCCGCCCTGTGTCGTGGCGATGCCGCTCGGATCATTTGTCGCGCCGAGGTAAAATGTGTAACGGCGCGTCGGAGAGAGATCGAACGGGTTCGCCAAAAGATACGCCGTCCAATCCGCATATCCGGATGGTAGACGCGGTGCGTTCGCATTAAAGTCGCGCCACAGCCGAACGGTCTTGTTCCAGGTGTAATTTGCTTCAAAAACCCAGCCCTTGAAAATCTCGCGCTCGAAGCCGATATTGAACTGATAGCTTTCCGGGATCTTCAGATTGGCTTCGACCGATCGCAGCGGATTGCCGGCGGATGAAACATTGTCAACCGAAAACCCTGTGTTCGTCGTGCATGGGCCTTCCGGATTAACCACGGTTGCGCAGGCTGCGACGACGAGCGTTCTCAACTCCGAAGTTGACGGATAGCTATTCGGGAAGTTGTTCGAAATTGCCGTGAGGATCGCAGTCCGCCGGCGGTCGCTTCCCGAAGTGCCGATCGTATTTGTGTCGAATTCGACCAGAGTTCCGCCTCCGTTCTGGATCGAGTCTCCAACGGTTCGAAGCAGAACGCGGTTGTAGAAAATTCCGGCTCCGAATCGAATCACGCCCTTTCCTTTCTTGAACGGATCCCACGCAATGCCGAGACGCGGTCCCCAGTTGTTTTTGTCGGAAACCGCTGTCTCGCGCTCAAAACGAAGACCCAGACTCAAGGTCATATTCGAAATCGGCTTGAGCTCGTCGTTGAAGAAGAATCCGTAATAACGATTCTTGACGTCCTGACTTGTCCCAAAATTCTGCCGGTAACGGTTGATCGAGTTCTGCGTGTACAAAAGAACGCTGCCGAAGTTGAATGTTCCGGTCGCATCGCCGAGACCGGTCACCTTGGAAACCACGTCCTGCATATCAAAACCGAACTTGAACGTGTGGCGTCCCCTGATATAGGTCACCGAATCCTGCAATTGCCAGCGCGTTTCGTTCCGCGTGTCGGCGAAATTCTGGAGCGTGCTCGTCGTCGAGTTTCCGGCGATCAGCGTCCGGACGGCGTTCGCGACCGGATCGCGATAACTGATCAAAACGACCGGATCGAACGGGTTCGGCGCCTGATAGCTCGGCTTGAAGCTCGACCATTGGCCACGGAACTGGTTGACGACATTGCCCCAGAACTGGTTGTCGGTGAAGTTGAAAGCATCGGTGTTTATGTTTTTCGCCTGGAACGCGTCCTCGATGCGGGTCGTCGCCGCGCCGGTCGTTCGTTGGTTGTTCTTGCGTCCGAACTGGAATCCGACGGTCAATTCATTGTTTTTGAAAAGCCTGTGATCGATGCGCGCCGTCCAGACATTGCTCCGGTTCGGCGTCGAAAATACCTTTCGGTACGGAGCGACATACGCTGCCGTTCCGGCCGTGCAGGCATCTGGGCTTGAATTGTCGCAGGTTTGGGCGCCGCCGGTTGAAGTCGGGAGCGCGTAACGCGGATTCGACCCGACCGGAACGTAGGCGTCGATCAACGTCGTATCGGCAAGATTGTTGAATTCGTAGGCAAGCGCGAAAAACGTTCGCTGACGGCCGTTGTAGTAAGGGAGAATCACCGGCCCGCTGAACCAGAATCCGGGGTTGATCTCCTGCAGCGGCGGACGCGAGATCTCGCGGCTGTTGTTGTACCAAGAATTGGCGTTCAGGCTCTCGTCGCGGAAGAACCCGAAGGCGCGTCCTTTGAATTTGTTGCCGCCGGCGCGGGTGCGGATGTTGACGCGACCGCCCGAGGCGCGCCCGTACTCGGACGAAAACTGATTCTGGATGACCTGAACTTCGGCGATCGATTCGAGCGACGGCTGAAAACGGTCGCGCGACGAACGGTCGTCGTTGTTGTCGAGTCCGTCGATGGTGATGTTGTTCGAATATGCGGTTCCGCCGCCGATCGAGAAGTTGCCTTGTTCAAGCGGCGCGTTGCGCGGATTGGCGTTCCGGTCATCGGCGAGCCCACTCGTCGAAAGCTGTTCTTCCGAGGTGCCGCCGAGTGTCAGAACGAGATCGAGCGCGTTGCGCGAAACGTTCGGGATCTCCTCGATCTGCTTTTCGTTGATCGTTCCGCCGACGATCGTGCGTGTCGAATCGATAACGGGTTCGTTGTCGCCTTCGAGCGTGATTATCTGTTCGGCTGAAACCCCGGCAGGCTGAAGCGTAAAGTCGATCTGAAAATTCTGGCCGGCAACGGTCGTGAGGTTGGTCTTTTCCTGATTCGCAAACCCCTGCATCGTCGCCTTGATCGAATAGACTCCCGGCGGGAGTTCGATGAGACGGTAGCGTCCGTCTTCGTTGGTGATGACGGTGCGCGCGACGCCAGTTGTCGTGAGCGTCGCCGTGACCGTCGCGCCGACGACCGGCGCGCTGTTGGAATCAACGATCCGTCCGGTTATCGTGACTTCGTCGAGATCCTGAGCGAGCACGGTTGAAAATAGAATTGAAGCGAGAAAAGCGGGCAAGAACAGACTACGGATAATTTTCATAAACTTCTCCTAAAGAAAGGTAAGGGTGATGTTGGAACGGCTTATTGTGTCCCAAAACGGTGTGAATTGTAAAGACGAATCAGTCTTCTTGACGCTCGCGGAACTTGCGGATCGTGACGTTCAGACGCGAGACCGGAATCAGCGCTTCCGAACCCGAGAATGTTTCGACGTGATGTGAGAATTCGTTGGCGTGAGTTCTGAGGTATTCGAAAAAACGCTCGAATTCGCGCTGCATCGCGTCCATCTTTTCGCGCATATTGAGGATGATCTCGACTCCCGCGAGATTTACGCCGAGTTCACGGGTGAGCGAGAGTATGACTTCTAGGCGTTCAAGATCGGTGTCGGTATACAATCGCGTGTTGCCGATCGAGCGCGACGGCTGCAAGAGCCCTTCGCGTTCATAGAGACGCAGCGTCTGCGGATGGATCTCGTAGAGTTCCGCAACGGCGCTGATCGTATATGTCTTGATCTTCTTCTTCATCGGAAACAAATTCCAGGATTCAAGAATTTCGAAGATTCCAGATTCCAGGATTCGAGATTCCAGGATTCCAGATTCCAGGATCCCAAATTTCAGATTCCAGATTCCAGATTCCAGGATTCCAGGAGCCCAGATTCCAGGATTCCAGATTCCAGAATTCAACAAGTCCGAAGAATCCAAATTCCAGATTCCAGAATTCAACAAGTCCGAAGAATCCAAATTCCAGATTCCGGAATCTCAAATCCAAAATCCAAAATCCAAAATCGCAAATCGCAAATCGCAAATCGCAAATCCCAAATCCCAAATCCCAAATCGTCTCATTCCAATCCGATCGTCTTTCGCGGGTTTTCCGGATTTGCCTTTTCAAACTGGCGCAGGATTTCCTTCGTCTCTTCGCTGATGACGCGCGGGAGTTTGATCTGAACCTCGACGAACTGATCGCCGCGGAGGTTCGGATTCCGAAGCGAAGGAAATCCACGTTCGCGCAAACGAAATTTCTGGCCCGATTCCGTGCCCGCCGGAATCTTTACCTGCGCCCGGCCCTCGACGGTCGGGACCTCGATCTTTGTTCCGAGCGACGCTTCCGGAATCGTGATCGGGATCGTCACGTAAATATTGTCGCCTTTGCGTATGAAATGCCGGTGCTTCCCGACGTTCGTTAAAATATAAAGATCGCCCGGTTCGGCTCCGAGCCGTCCGCCGTGTCCCTTCTTCGGAATGCGCACCCGCGAGCCGGTATCGACCCCGGCCGGGATTCTGATCTTCACCTGTTCATTCTTTGGCGTCACTCCCTTGCCGGCGCAGAGCGAGCACGGCTGGCGTCGCCGCCCGGTGCCCTCGCAATCTCCGCAACCCTGCGAAAACTGCAGTCGGCCGCCGGTTTTCATCACTTGACCAGTACCCTTGCAGGTCGTACACGCGACGACCGGTCCTCCGGTATCGCCGGCGCCGAGACAGCGCGAACACTGTTCGCTGCGGTTGACCGTGATGTTCGTAGTCAGTCCCGTGAACGACTCTTCAAAACTCAACGCGAGCGGGATCTCGATGTCGCGTCCTTTTTTCGGGAGCGGTTTCGGCGGTTCAGGCTCGCGCTTTGCGCCGCTGCTGCCGCTGAAAAGATCCGAAAAGATATCGCGAAAACTCGACGAGCTGCTCGACTGTCCGGACGAACCGGTGTCCCACGTGAACCCGGAAAAGTCGAATCCGCCGCCGCCGCTCCCGGCGCTTGTGCCGAATGGTGAATCCGGATCCAGATTGTCGTTATAGTAGCCGAATCTGTCAAAGACCTTGCGTTTCTTGTCATCCGAAAGGATGTCGTAGGCTTCCTGGACTTCCTTAAACTTCTCCTCGGCGGCCTTGTCGTTCGGATTCACATCCGGATGATACTTTCGCGCCAGGCGGCGATAAGCTTTCTTTATCTCATCAGCCTTGGCGTCTTTCTTTATGCCGAGAACGTTGTAATAGTCTTTGTTAGCCATCTTTAGGATTTGCGATCTGGGATTTGTGATTGACGATTGTCGTCCGCGGGTGACGATTCAATCGAGTCCGGACTTCGAACCAAAATCCAAAATCACAATTCCCAATTCCGAAATCGTTTGAGTATCGCAAAATCAGCCGGTGCCTGCAACGACTTACAGGCAAACGGCTGATTTCTGTTCACGCTTCGGTTTTTGCCTTTTGCTTTTTCACTTTTGCGCAGGTCAGTACCGCCCACAAACGCAGGCGGTACCGACTGGGCTATTTCTTCTCTTCGTCGACGTCGACGTATTCGGCATCGATGACGTTGTCGTCAGCCGACGCTGAAGTCGACTCCCCGCCGCCGGCCGATGCCGACGAGGCTTGCTCTTCGGTATCTCCGCCTGCGGCCGCTCCGGCCTGGCTGTAAAGAACTTCCGCAAGTTTATGCGAAGCGCTTTGCAGGCGTTCGAAAGCATTGTTCATCGCTTCCGTGTCTTCGCCGCCAAGAGCGGTCTTCGAATCGGCGATAGCCGCCTCGATCTCGCCGGCCGCGGCCGCGTCGAGTTTGTCCTTGTGTTCGCCGAACGATTTCTCGACCGAGTAAACCAGTCCGTCGAGACGGTTGCGGGCTTCGATAGTTTCCTTGCGTTTGCCGTCTTCGCCGGCGTGCGACTCGGCGTCCTTCATCATCTTGTCGATCTCTTCTTTCGACAAACCGCTCGAAGCCGTGATCGTGATCTTCTGTTCGCGGCCGGTGCCGACGTCCTTCGCGGAAACGTTGACGATGCCATTGGCGTCGATGTCGAAAGTTACTTCGACCTGCGGGACGCCGCGCGGTGCCGGCGGAATTCCGACAAGATGAAACTTTCCGAGCGTCTTGTTGTCACCGGCCATCGGGCGTTCGCCCTGCAGGACGTGGACTTCGACCGACGTTTGATTGTCCGAAGCGGTTGAGAAGATCTCAGATTTTCGCGTCGGGATCGTCGTGTTGCGCTGGATCATATGCGTCATCACGCCGCCGAGCGTCTCGATGCCGAGAGAGAGCGGCGTCACGTCGAGCAGCAGGATGTCGGTCTTTTCACCGCCGAGAACGGCTGCCTGAACGGCCGCTCCAAGCGCGACAACTTCGTCCGGGTTGACCGATTTGTTCGGCTCTTTTCCGAAAAAGGCCTTGACCATTTCCTGAACCTTGGGGATGCGTGTCGAGCCGCCGACGAGGACGATCTCATCGATCTGGCCCTTTTCGACCCCGGCGTCTTTGATCGCCTGTTCGACAGGCGGCATCAGGCGTTTCAGAAGCGGTTCAACGAGCGCTTCAAACTTCGTTCGCGTCAGTTTCAGTACAAGATGCTTCGGTCCGGATTGATCGGCCGTAATAAACGGCAGGTTTATCTCGGTTTCCATCGCGCTCGAAAGCTCGACCTTTGCTTTTTCGGCCGATTCCTTCAAACGCTGGAGCGCCATTTTGTCGGCCGTCAGATCGATGCCCTGATCTTTCTTGAATTCGTCGATGATCCACTTGATCAACGCTTCGTCAACATCGTCGCCGCCGAGATGTGTGTCACCGTTGGTCGATTTGACTTCGACGACACCCTCGCCGACTTCGAGGATCGAGATGTCGAACGTGCCGCCGCCAAAGTCAAAGACCGCGATCGTTTCGTCCTTTTTCTTGTCGAGTCCGTAGGCGAGCGCCGCCGCGGTCGGCTCGTTGACGATGCGCATCACTTCAAGACCGGCGATCTTGCCCGCGTCTTTTGTCGCCTGGCGCTGAGCGTCGTTGAAATACGCCGGGACCGTAATGACGGCACGGTCAACTTTCGCGCCCAGATAATCTTCGGCCGCTTTCTTAAGTTTCTGCAAAACCATCGCCGAGATCTCGGGCGGGCTGAAATGCTTTCCCTGCGCGTCGATGCGGACGTCGCCGTTGCCGGCCTTCTCGACCTTGAACGGAACCTGTTTGATTTCGCCCGACACTTCTTCATAGCGACGGCCCATAAATCGTTTCACTGAGTAAAGCGTGTTTTCCGGGTTGGTAACCGCCTGGCGTTTGGCTACCTGTCCGACCAGCCGGTTGCCGTCTTTCGTGAAGGCGACGACCGACGGTGTCGTGCGGCCGCCCTCTTCGTTTGTGATCACGACCGGTTCGCCGCCTTCCATCACAGCGACGACCGAGTTGGTCGTTCCCAAGTCAATTCCGATAATTTTGCTCATAACTTATCTCCAAATATGAATTATTGCGATAAAAACTGCCCACTTTGAGCCACGCCTTACTATAAGAGTTGAGTGTGCTGTTGTCAAGTTTATGTGAGTATGCACGCTTAGATTTGTAACGAGGGCCAACCCATCCAACAATTGCTGTGAAGTCGCGCCGAGGCGCCGAACCCCGAACGCTGCGATCCGCCGCATCGTTCGGGAAGTTGCGCTCGAGTCATTGATTACTTGGACTGTTCTTCTTCCCGCATCAGCTTGGAGACGTGGAAGATGTAGTGCAGGCCCGAAGCGAAAGCGAAAACGACGACGATGACGTATGTCGTCGGAAGGTAGAAGCTGTATCCGAAAACCGCGGCGACGAGAATGAGCGTCACAGCGAAGACCTGGACCGTCGTTGACGCTTTCCCGAGCCAAGACGGCTTGAAGCCTTTGAACCCGGTCATCACGTTGATCGCGCCGGCGACGGTCACGATCAGGACGTCGCGCCCGATCACTGCGGCCGTCACCCAGAAAGGAACCGGAAGATGTGCCGTCGGCTGCAAGACATTCGGCATCGTGAGCACTATGAAGGCGACGGTCATCAGCAGTTTGTCGGCGATCGGATCGATGATCGTGCCGAGTTCCGAAGTTTGGTCGAACCGTCGGGCGACGAATCCGTCGATTCCGTCCGAAACGCCGGCGATGACGAAGACTAGCAGTGACCAACCGCTGTAGCCATAAAACAACAAACTCGCAAAGACCGGGATCAACGCCATTCGTAAAAAGGTCAGAAGGTTTGGAATTGTCGCGATGCCATTACTCATTTTGATTTCGGATTTGTGATTTGTGATTTGGGATTCCAGATTCCAGATTCCGGATATTCCAGATTCCAGATATTCCAGATTTCGGATTCCAGATTCCGGATTCCAGATTTCGGATTCCAGATTCCAGATTTCGGATTCCAGATTCCAGATTCCAGATTTCGGATTCCAGATTCCAGATTTCGGATTCCAGATTCCAGATATGCCAGATTCCAGAGATTCCAGATTCCAGATTTCGGATTCCAGATTCCGGATTCCAGATTTCGGATTCCAGATTCCAGATTCCAGATTCTAGATTCCGGATTTCGGATTCCAGAATCTTGGAACTTGGAATCTGGAATTTGTGGAATCCCAAATCCCCAATCCCAAATCCCAAATCCCAAATCCCAAATCCCAAATCCCCATTCCCCTCACGCTGTCTGCAATTCTAACAAACTTATCTCCGGCGGACATTGGTAACGGACCGGAAAGACGACGGTGCCGATGCCGCGGGTAATGTAGATCTGCGTCTCTTTCCAACGATGAAGGCCGTTGGTCAGGCGGCGCTTGGGCAAGATCCGCTTTTCTTCGTCGCGCCATTTCACCTGGCCGCCGTGCGTATGTCCACTGAGAACGAGATCGACGCCGTACCGCGCCGCCTGGCGGACCAATACCGGATTATGCGCCAAAAGGACTTTCATCTCGTCCGGAAACGAGCCGTGCAGCGCCGCGCGGAGATCCGTTTTCCCGACCATATAATCGTCGACCCCGCACAGCCAAAACGACGCGCCGCGAGCTGTGAATCGGGCGCCTTCGTTGATAAGCACGTTGATCCCAACAGCCCGAAATCGTTTCGTCACTTCGTCCGCATCGGTCCAGTGGTCGTGATTTCCGAGACAGGCAAAAGTCCCGGATTCGGACTTGAGCCTGCCGAGGGCTTCAGCGACCGGCGCGATGAACTCGCGGTCGTGCGAGACGTAATCGCCCGTAAGCAGAAACACGTCAGGCTTCAGGCGATTCGCAACCTTCACCGCGCGATTGATATGGTCAATTCCCGTGAACGGACTGTGATGCGTGTCCGACAGATGGACGATACGAAATCCGTCGAGGCGTTTCGGCAGTTTCGAAAGCTTGATCTGAACCATCTCGATCGAGAGACTGTTTGCCTCCGCCAGCGCTGATTTGGCGAGATGGGTGATGTTTCCGGCAAGTTCGCGAAACGGCCGCTCCGAACCCATAGCATCGGTTATTCGTTGGGATAGTTTCGCCCGTTTGTTCGCGAGTCGTTGTTTCATTTACACCGCACGGCAATTGTCGGAGAGACCCGCTGATTATAACCGTTTGGAAATTTGAAAGTCCAGAAATTTGGAACCAGGTTCGGATAGGTCCGGTTCGACTTTGCGATTTTCGCGGACATCGTTTTGGTTCTTCAAGCGCCACCAGGTTAAGATAAATTGCCACCAGCTTATTTAGGTTGCCACTAGCTTCAGCTAGATTGGAGGCCGTCTGGAAACGGGATAAATTCGCTGAAAGCGAATCAGATAATAGCCTGGGGTGAGCGAAGCGTAACCCCAGGATTTTAGTCAGACGAGACGCCGACCCTGAAGGGGTCGAAGATAAGTCGTTGATTGTTGGACTTGCAGCATCATGATGTCGCTTTGTTCAAAAAAGGGCCGCGCTCGTTTTGTTCGCCTTGCCGCACGTGTTGTCCCGTTTGCGACTTTCAGAAATATGGACTTTTCAGACAGCCTCTTTCTTCCTAGCGGAAGCCAGTGGAAACTTAGACCACAATCCCTACTTCTGATAGCCCTTGTGTCCCGATCGGGCTTCGACATTCGACAAATATAGCTGCGTTGGAATATACTTATAACCTATGGCAGAAAAACCCTTATCGGACGACGCGCTTTGTCTAGTTGCGGATCGGTTCAAGATAATGTCGGAACCGTTGCGCTTGCGGCTTTTGCAGTTTCTTCAGAACGGCGAAAAAAGCGTCGGTGAACTGACCGAACTCTGCCGGACGAGCCAGCCGAACGTCTCGAAGCACCTCAAGATACTTCAGACAGGCGGTCTTGTTTCGCGGCTTCAGAAGGGAAACACGGTCTACTATTCGATCGCTGACCCGAGCATCTTTACATTGTGCGAGGTCGTTTGCAGTTCGCTCGAAGAAAGGCTTCGGACGCAAGTCGAGATCTTCGCAGCGTAGTCGGGAGTTTTTTCCCGATCGAAGGGGTTTTTGATTGACGGGTCAAGAATATAACTGTATTGTTATAGAGTAATTTTATTATTGGAGAACGAACAATGGGTGAATGTACTGTTTTGGGGTTGCAGGAAAAATTGGGTAAAGAGAACACGACGCTCGTCGATGTCCGCGAATATGCGGAATTTGCGGGCGGGCGCGTCAGCGGCGCGAAACTCGTGCCGCTAAATGAAATCGAGAGCAGGCATCGGGAACTCGATCATTCGCATACGGTCTATGTAATGTGCCGGTCGGGTCGGCGCTCTTCCGAAGCGCAGAAGCGTCTGCGTGCGCTCGGATTCACAAACGTGGTCAATGTCCGTGGTGGGCTCGAGGCGTGGAAGAATGAAGACCTTCCGATCGAACGCGACGAAAGGGCGCCGTGGGCGCTTGACCGTCAGGTTCGGTTTGCAGCCGGCTTGATGGTGCTCACGGCCGTCTTGCTGAGCGTTTTTGTGAGCCAGCATTTTGTTTGGGTTGCCGGTTTTGTAGGCGCCGGACTTGCTTTTGCCGGTGCCACGGACTGGTGCGGAATGGCAATGCTCCTGGCAAGAATGCCTTGGAACCGAAAGGTTCACCTGAGCGATTCTTCGGTTTCGCCGGTGAACTAGCGGTCGAACGCGGGACGTTCCGTGCAAACGCCGGGGGGAGTTTGCAGGTTTTGAAAGTTTCCCGCGTTCGTTCAATTTCTTTCATATGAGTTTGCTGTTTCTGACAGGTTTGGTTCTGAGCGCGGCGATCGGCCTTTCGCTCGGACTTATCGGCGGCGGCGGTTCGATCCTGACCGTTCCGATACTTGTCTATTTTCTCGGGATCGACGCGCACGAGGCGGTCGGAATGTCGCTCGCAGTGGTTGGCGCGACCAGCGCATTCGGCGCATATTTGCATCATCGCCGCGGAAATCTTGTGCCGTCTTCGGGTCTGCTCTTTGGGATTTCCGGGATCGGCGGTGCGCTTGCCGGATCGCCTTTGACCCGGCTTGTTCCGTCGGACGCACTCCTTCTGATCTTTGCCGGACTAATGTTCGTCGTTGCTGCATCGATGCTTTGGCGCCGCCGAAATCCGGACGCCGGTGCCGACCGGCAGGTCGATAGCCGCAAGGCCGTCGCGGCCGGTTTTGGGGTCGGTGTTCTGACCGGGTTTCTCGGTGTCGGAGGCGGGTTTCTGATCGTGCCGGCGTTGGTGCTATTCGGCGGGTTGGCGATGAAACCGGCGATCGGAACGTCGCTTCTGGTGATCGCGATGAACTCCGCAGCAGGTTTCGTCGGGCATCTGGCGCAGACCAACGTCGATCTTGCCCTGACTTTTCTTGTTCTCGCGATCGCGATCGGCGGAACGATCGCGGGGACGATTCTTTCGCACCGGCTCGCGCCCGCAAGATTGCAGCGCGCATTTGCATTGCTTGTCATAGGAGTCGCGGTATTCTTGGTAGTAAAAAACTTCGAAGTCTTCGATTTGCGATTTTAGATCCGGAGCGTAGCTGAGTAGAACGATCAGTGCGGTTCCCAATCAAAAATCAAAAATCAAAAATCCAAAATCGCTCTTGGGGGTTTATGAAATTCAAACAATTCTATCTTGGCTGTCTGGCGCATGCCTCGTATTACATCGGTTCGGGCGACGAAGCGGCGATCATCGATCCGCAACGGGACGTTCAGCAATATCTTGACGAGGCGGAAGCGAACGGCCAACGCATCAAGTACATCATCGAGACGCATTCGCACGCCGATTTCGTTTCGGGCCATCTCGAACTTGCCGCCAAAACCGGGGCAGAGATCGTCTACGGCAGGCGCGCAAACACATCGTTTCCGACACTAAAGGTAGCTGACGGCGACGAACTTGCAGTCGGCGCCGTTTCGTTGAAGTTCCTCGAAACGCCGGGCCACACGCCCGAGGGAATCACGATCATCGCCGAGAATACCGAAGACGCGGAAGAACCGCTCAAGATGTTCACCGGCGACACGCTTTTTATCGGCGATGTCGGACGGCCCGATCTTGTCGGATCGAAAGGATTCACGGCCGAGCAGATGGGCGGTATGCTTTACGATTCGCTGCACGGGAAGATTTTGAATTTTCCCGACGAGACAGAGGTCTATCCGGCGCACGGCGCGGGTTCGTTGTGCGGCAAGTCCCTGTCAAAGGAAACCTGGTCGACGCTCGGAAATCAGCGCCAGTTCAACTACGCATTGCAGCCGATGACGAAGGAAGAATTCGTCAAGATCGTCGCCGCCGATCAACCGGAGGTTCCGGCTTATTTTCCGCGCAGCGCCGCGAAGAATCTCGAAGGCTCGCGTTCGCTGGCCGATCTTCCGAGACCGAAAGCAATGAATTCGGTCGAGATCACGGAATTTGACGGAGTCGTCATTGATGTCCGCAAGAACGTCGAATACGGTGCGGCTCACGTCCCAAACTCGGTCAATATCGGCCTCGGCGGACAGTTTGCGTCGTGGGCCGGAACGATGATCCCGATCGGTACGAATCTCGCGATCGTCGCCGAAACCGAAGCGCAAGTTGACGAGGCGTTTATGCGGCTCGCGCGAGTCGGGCACGAAACGGTCGCGGGGTTCATTCTCTTCGGCGACTATCGAGGTGAAACAAGATCAGTTGAACAGGTTTCCGTTAACGAAGTCAGCGGGCTGACCGAGACCGAGAAATATCTGCAGTTCGTCGACGTCCGGCGTCCGGCGGAACACGCCAACGGTCACGCGGTCAGAACCTTGAACATCCCGCTCGACCGCCTTGATAAAGAACTAGAACGGCTGGATCCGAAGGTGCCGACATTCGTCATCTGCCAAAGCGGATACCGATCGTCGCTCGGCGCGAGCATACTCGAAAATGCAGGATTTGCGAAAGTTTACAACGTTACAGGCGGGACTCAGGCGTGGCTCGACGCCGGGCTGGAGTCCGAAGTATCGGCGAGTTCCTGCGCTAGCACAAAATAAAGAGCAAGCCGTTCGTTCGCGGAAGGCTTTTTGCTTGGAGGCAGTATGAAGTCAGTAGTTATCATCGCAGCGTTATTCCTGATCGTCGGATGCGGACAGGGACCGGAGACGAGCAATCAGCTTCAGAACAAAGTCCCTCCCGTCAACGCGGCGCCAACGCCGCCGCCGGAAGCGACAAAAACCACCGGGACGGAATGCAAGATCTGCAATTACGATTTCGCCACGTACAAAGGCGAACTCAAGAAGGAAGAGGTTGATGGTTTGCTGCTCGCCCTGAACGACGAGTATATGGCACTTGCGATTTACGAACAGGTCAATAAAGATTTTCGGAATCCTCGGCCATTCATCAATATCCGGGAGGCTGAGGCGCGTCACGCCGAGCGTTTGAAGGTACTTTTCAAAACCCACGGAATCCCGGTGCCGGAAAACGGTTGGATCGGCAGCGCGCCGAAATTCGAAAACGTTGCAGCAGCCTGCAAGGCCGGGGTCGATGCCGAGATCGCCAATCGCGATCTATACACGCGGCTTTTGAAATCGACTGCCCGCGAGGACATTTTGATGGTTTATCGTGAATTGCAGCGAGCGTCCGAACAGAACCATTTGCCGGCGTTCGAGCGCTGCGGAGCGGGCGGCGGCGGTCCGGGCGGTGGCGGACGTCGCGGCGGACGACCATTCTAAACAGGTATTGAAAATATGAACGACATTTATTGGATCATCGGTTTCTTCGTTTTCTGGCTGCTGATGCAGCTGGTCATTCTGCCGAAACTCGGCGTCAGCACCTGAATGCGCAATTCGTGCGACGTCGAGTTACGGCGTGATGACAAAAATACCGATGCGGAGACCGAGAAATGAACCGAAAATCGCATTGGGAAAACGTTTATCAAACAAAGGATGACCGGCAGGTAAGCTGGTACCTGGAATATCTTGGGAACTCGATGCAGCTCTTGATCCGGATCGGGATCGGCCGAGAATCGGCAATTATCGATGTTTTTCCGACGTTTCGGTGATCGATATCTCTGCGACCGCTCTCGACTGCAACCGGGACCGACTTGGAACGCAAGCTGAATCCGTCGAGTGGATCGAAGGCGACGTTACGCGGATCGTTCTGCCCGCAAACCGTTTTGACGTCTGGCACGATAGGGCGGTGTTCCATTTTCTGACGGCTGCGGAAGACCGGCGATCCTATGTCGAACTCGTTGAACGATCGGTCAAGCCCGGCGGACACAACATTGTCGCGTCGTTCGGTTTGGGCGATGGGCGAGATGTTTCAGACCGGCGACGTTGCGGGGAAAACTCGGTGAACTGACGCCACTTCTGTAGAATCCCCGGCCGATCGAAAAACGAATGATCAAAGGTGGTTTAACTCTATGAATTTAAGGAATCTGATGTTATTTGCGGCGCTCTGTGTCGCCTTGTTTACGGGATCGGCTGAGGCGCAAAGCGCGAATCGGGAGATGCTTGTCTCGACCGGCTGGCTGGCCAAAAATCTTGACCGCGTCATTTTGCTTCATGTCGGAGCGAACCGCCAGAGTTATGACTCGGGTCATATCCCGACGGCCCGTTTTCTGGCTTACAGTGACATCACGACGACGCGCGACGGCGTTCCGAACGAACTCGCATCGGTTGAGAATCTTCAAAAGGCGTTCTCCGCCGCCGGTGTCGGGAACAGTAAGAGAATCGTCCTTTACGGCGATCTCAACGGGCTTGCGGCGGCGCGAACGTTCTTCACGCTCGACTATCTCGGCCACTCGAAACGCGTCTCGGTCCTGAATGGCGGTCTCGAGAAATGGAAGTCCGAAAAACGCGAGCTCTCGACCGCAGCCGCGACGCAAGTGCCCGAGCCGTTCGTAGCCACGATCGATCCGCAAACGGTGATCGGAATCGACACGGTGCGTGACGTTTCGTGGTCGGTGATAAATCAATCGCCATCGAACTTTTCGCTCATCGACGCGCGTCCGCCGGAAGAATACCGAGGCGAAAAGCCCGGTGACGGAATCGTGAGACCGGGACACATACCCGGCTCAATAAATGTCTTTTGGCTGGCGAACAACATAGTCTCGCGCGAGAATCCGATTATGAAACCGGATGCGGAACTTCGGCGGATATACGCCGCCGCGGGCGTTGCCAGGAACAAGACGAATGTCGTTTATTGCCGTACCGGCGGACAGGCTTCGCATACGTATTTCACGCTCCGATACCTCGGTTACAGGGTCAAAATGTACGACGGTTCATTTTTTCAATGGAACAAACAGGCGGATACGACCGTCGCGAGGTGATGCCTGAAACTCTCCGTTACTTCGAGGATCCAGTTTGCGCCGGCGGTGATGTTCCATTGAATCCTTCCGCCGCTTTCGACTGCTGCTCGTTGTTATGGAAGGGATGTTTTTGCGGACGGGTGACGAGCGATACGAGTAGTTGACGCGCATGTTTAACCCAGATTGCTCATTAAAAGCAATTTCCCGCGAAATACGCGAAAACAAGATCAAAAATGGCACTTTTCCCGTTTTTGGCGTGTTTCGGGGGAAAGAAATTCTCTATCACGTAATTTGGGTTTAAGAAACTGTTCGTCGTGTATTTCGCGCTCGGCGTTGGCAGTCGACGGGATGCTTGCCTTCTTCCCCGAATCCGGATTTCTTTCGGCACTGGTTTTGGGCCGGGACGACGTTTCCCCTCCGATCAGTTTGGGTTCGGTTTTCCGTCGATCCGGATCGTCTCCGCGAACTCTTGGCAGCAGACGCCGGCTTTCGGCAGGTTTGCTGGAATGGAGCGTGCGGCCGGATGTAAACTGGATAGGGGGTGAAGACAATGACCACGATCAAGATACTCGGCACGGGATGTGCGAAATGCAAACAAACGGAAGCCGTGATTCGGGAGACGCTCGCCGATATCGGAGTTACCGCGGATATCGTAAAGGTGGAAGATATCGAAAAAATAATGGCTTACGACGTAATGTCGACGCCGGCGGTCGTCCTAGACGAAAAGGTGATGATCCGCGGCAAGGTCCCGACAAGAGAGGAAATCAGGGCAATGTTCGTCTGAAAAGATGTTTGACTGGTTGCAGAATCTAGCCGATTGGCTGATCTACGGGGTGGCGGGGATCGAAAAGGGAACGCATCTCGGCGATGCGCTCAATTTCTTCATATACGATTCGATAAAGATCCTGATCCTGCTCTTCGTGATCACGTTCCTGATGGGAATCGTCAACGCGTATTTCCCGGTGGAGCGGCTCCGTTCGTTTCTTTCGCGGAACAAACTCTACGGACTCGAGTACCTGCTGGCATCAACGTTCGGTGCCGCGACTCCTTTCTGTTCCTGTTCGTCGGTGCCGTTGTTCATCGGCTTCGTCAAAGGCGGAATTCCGCTCGGCGTGACCTTCGCGTTTCTCGTGACGTCGCCGCTTGTCAACGAGGTTGCGGTCGCCGTTCTGCTCGGCTCGTTTGGTCTGAAAACAACCGCCATCTACGTCGCGACCGGCATTGCTCTCGGGATCGTCAGCGGCGCGCTTCTGAACGCGTTGAAACTGGAGTACCTGTTGACCGACTGGGTCAAGAAGATCTGGGAGAATTCAAAAGTCGAGAGCGAAGCCTACGAATCAGAGCGGAAAACGTTCTTCAAGCGTCTTCCGTCGATCGCGAACGAGGCTTTCGGCATCGTCAAAAGCGTGTTTCCGTATGTGGTTATAGGGATCGCAATCGGCGCGGCGTTGCACGGTTATGTTCCGGCCGGCTTCTTTGAGAACTATATCGGCCGTGACAGGTGGTACGCGGTGCCGTTGGCAGTTGGATTGGGCGTCCCGATGTACGCGAACGCGACGGGCATCGTTCCGATCATCGAAGTGTTCGTCAGCAAAGGAATTCCGATCGGCACGTCGCTGGCGTTTATGATGGCCGTCGTCGGGCTTTCGATTCCCGAAGCGTTGTTGCTCAAGAAGGTTATGACCGCCAGACTGATCGCGATCTTTTTCGGTACCGTCACGATCTGCATCATCATCTCTGGCTATTTGTTCAATTTGGTCCTGTAACGCGGGCAAGTGTTGGTAACAAAGCAATGAAAAAGCAGACGCCTTTCGGCGAAATAGAAATCTTTGACGCGCACGCGCATTTTATTTCGCATAACTTTTTTGCAATGCTCGCGCGGCAGTCGGCGACGCTTGCGCGCGAGACCGATCCGGTTGGGAAGATCGGCGAGCTGACGGGCTTTCGAATGCCGCCGGAAGACCCTGCCGAACTCGCCCGGATCTGGGTCGACGAACTCGACGGACAAAGGGTTTCAAGAGCGTTGCTGATCGCGAGCCTGCCGAATGACGAAGAGTCGATCGCGAAGGCCGTTGCCGAGTTTCCGGAACGTGTCAGCGGCGGTTTCTTTTTCAATCCGTTGCAGGAGAATGCCGTCGAACGCGCGGGGCGCGCCTTTGACGAACTGCGGCTGAAAGTGATCTGCCTTTTTCCGGCGATGCACGGATTCTCCGTCGCTGACGATCCGAATGTCCGGGCGATAGCGGAACTCGCCGGCAATCGTCCGGGAACGGCGATATTTGTCCATTGCGGCGCGTTGAGCGTTGGGATCCGGAAGAAGATCGGATTGAAGAGCGTGTTCGACTTGCGGCTCTCGAGTCCGCTGGAAGTTCATAAACTCGCGAGCGAATTTCCGACGGTGAGTTTCATCATTCCGCATTTCGGCGCCGGACTTTGGCGAGAGACGCTGATGGCGGCCGATCTGTGCCCGAATATCTACATCGACAGTTCGAGCAGCAACAAATGGATGAACTATGAGGCGCCGGATCTCGAACTTGCCAAGGTCTTCGAAAAAACGCTGAAGGTCGTCGGGCCTGAACGCCTGCTTTTCGGAACCGACTCTTCGTTTTTCCCGCGCGGTTGGATTGTAGAGGTTTTCGACGTTCAGTCCCGGGTCCTGGCCGAGATCGGTATCGGAAAGGCGGACGCCGAAGCGATCTTCGGTGGCAATCTGAGACGGATACTGAACATATGATTCATCGAGACGATGCGGTCGAAAACAAGAAACCGAAATTACGCCGCCGGAATCTGATCGAGTGGGCGATCACGCTATCGATCAGCGTTGCGATACTCTATTTTCTCGCGCCGCCTTCGTGGTGGCAGTTCGGCCCCTGGAAGCCTGAAGATCGAAAACCGACGCCCGATTTCGCGCTTCGCAAAATGAATGGTGAAGCTTGGAACTTCGCGGATCAGCGCGGCAAGGTCCTGGTGGTTAATTACTGGGCGACCTGGTGCGGTCCGTGCCGTTTTGAAACTCCCGGACTGGTCAGCGCGGCGACGGAACTAACGCCGCGCGGCGTCGTATTCGTCGGCGTTTCGGTCGATGAAGATCCGCGACCGATCGCGCCGTTCGTCGAGAAATACAAGATCACGTATGAGATCCTCCGTCCCGGGCGCGATCCGAACACCGACGCCGAGATGGTTTTGCCGACCACTTTTTTATATGACAAGAAAGGATCGTTGGCGAAAAAATATACGGGGATCGTTCTCGAATCGACGCTCCGATCGGATGTCGAAAAGTTGCTGAACGAGTGATCTTGGGAAGTTTGCTTTCGCGTCTGTGATGGCCGCTTGACAAGGCAAGTGAAGAAGCTTACCTTAGATATAGCGTATAACTATATGGTTATACGCTAATGAATGGAGGTATTGATATGACAGTTAACAATATGCTGCATCTGATCGCCGGAGCGTTCGTCGTCTTGAGCGTCGTTCTCGGTATCTACGTCAGTCCGTATTTCTTCTATTTCACCATTTTCGTCGGCTTGAATTTAATGCAATCGGCCTTTTCCGGCTGGTGCCCGATGATCACGATTCTGCGAAAGGCAGGCTTCCGAGAAAACTGATCCGCGTTTTTGGAGTGCATCGTATGCCCGCGCAAAGGAAGTCGCACAATCTACTGACAACGCTATTGTTGTTCGTTCTCGCCGTTTTGCCCGGCGCCGCCCAACAGGTTTTCCCGCCGGCTCTTTCGGTCGAGAATGCGGCCGAAAAGGCCCTTGGTCAAGACCCGCGGACGCGAATTGCAGATGCGGCGATAAAATCCAACGAAGCGGCGCTCGCCGAAGCAAAGACCGGGAAACAGCCGATAGTTCAGTTCACGCAAAGCATCATCCGTTCGAACAATCCGGTCTTTGTTTTCGGGTCGAGGCTCGAGCAAGGCCGCTTCCGTTCGTCGAATTTCGCGCTTGACGCGCTCAACGATCCCGATGGATTGTTCAACTTCAGAACCGCGATCAGCGTTCAAAAACCGCTCTTCGACCAGCGCCAGACGCGTTCGCGCGTTTCGCAGGCGGAACTTGAAAAACGGCGTTCCGAGTTTCAGGGCGAATCGATCCGGCAACAACTCCGGTTCGATGTCGTCCGCAACTATTTTGCCGCCGTCCTCGCGAAGGAAATGCTGATGGTGAACGACGAAGCTTTACGGTCGGCCGAGGCGAACGTCAAAAAGGCAAAGGATATGGTCGAGGTCGGGATGACGACCGACGCCGACTTTCTCGCTGCCGAGGTCGAAGCGGCGAATGTCAATCAACAAAAGCTCGAAGCCGAAAGCAACGTCGTTACGACTGCGGCGGCGCTCAATATCGCGCTCGGCGCTCCTCCGGAATTCGAGTTCGAATACACGACAAGCATCGTCGAACGTTACTTTCCGATCGATTCGCGTGAGGAGCTCCTGCGGGCCGCATTCGAGAATCGCGCCGATTACAAGCGCGCCGAGATCGCGCTCGAGGTCGCCCGCGCGCGATCCCGCGGCGTCCGGGATCAGAAACTGCCGAGCGTCAATGCTTTCGGTAATTTAGGCTACAGTTCGCCCTATCTCGCAAACGGCAGCACCGATTACACGGTCGGAGTGAATTTGACCTACACGCTGTTCGATCCCGGCCGCAAGGCCCGTATCGAGCAGACCGTGACCGCCGAGACGATCGCCGCCGCCGAACTGGATGCGCTTGCGAATCAGATCCGGCTCGAGGTCATTCGCGCCGAACAGAATTTCAAGACCGCGAGGGCGCGGATACAGGTTTCCGTCAAAACGATCGAACAGGCCACCGAAGCGTTGCGCATCGTTCAGGACCGATACAAATTCGGCCTGACGACATTCAACGAAGTCCTGCGCGCGGAGTCGGCGCTGGTCCGGGCGAAACACAATCTGCTCGCATCGCGGTACGAGTATTACGTCAGCTACGCGTCGGTGTTGTTGGCCACCGGAAGACTAACGAACGCAAGCGCGTTCTGATTTTTGATTTTGGAAAGCGGTATTCAACTTAGCCGAAAGCGTATGTTGCAAGATCGACATCATGGTTGAAACCACCGCCAACAAAGGAATGAACGTTATGAACGTCAAATCGGGATATGTGATCATTGTCGGGGTTCTTGCTCTGACTCTGATCGGTTGCGGCAAAAAGGAAGAATCCGCCAAGGTCGCGCCGGCGGCGGAAGTTCAGAATGTGACGATCGCCAAGGTTACCAAATCTTCAATCGAGGATTTTTATGAGGCGACGGGCACCGTCAAAGCTGCGAAGACGACCGATGTGTCGGCGAATATGATGGGCCGAATCGTCGCGTTTCCGGTCGGCGAGGGCGACACCGTCGCGCGCGGCCAAGTCCTTGTGGAGATCGACAATCGCGAGAGTCAAACCCAGAAACAGCGCGCCGAGGGCGGATTGAAAGAAGCTCAGGCGGCGCTCGTCGAGATCGACAAATCGGTCATTGCGGCAAGGGCCGGCGTCAAGACCGCCGAAGAGAACAAAGCGCTCGCGGAGAAAACTTTTGGCCGGATCAAGGAACTCTACGAGCGGCGTTCGGCGAGCGCTCAGGAATTCGACGAAGCGCAGTCACGCCTGAAGGTCGCCGTCTCCGAGGTCGATCGCGCAAAGGCCAACGTCGAGACGATCATCTCCAAGAAGAAACAGATCAACGCCAGGATCGATCAAGCGCGCGCCGAGATCTCGGGGAGCAAGGTTTTTGAAAGCTATTCAAAGATCACATCGCCCGTTTCGGGCCTGATCATCAAGAAGTTCGCCGAAACGGGCGCCGTCGCCTCGCCCGGAATGCCGTTGCTCTCGATCGAGGACAGTTCGCTTTACAGACTCGAAGCCGCCGTCGAAGAATCGCGTTCGAAGCTTTTCCGCGTCGGCAATCGCGTTCAGGTCCGGATCGACGCGATCGGCGACGCGGAGATACTCGGAACAGTGTCCGAGATCCTTCCGTCCGCCGACGCGGCGAGCCGCAGCTACACCGTGAAGATCGATCTCCCCGCGAATTCGTTGCTCAGGACCGGGCTATATGGCCTGGCACGGTTCCCGATCGCGCAGAAGGAAGCGATCACGGTTCCGCAGGGCGCATTGGTCCAGCGCGGCCAGCTCTCGGGAGTTTTTGTTGTCGGCGCCGACGGACTGGCGCAGTTTAGAATCGTCACGACCGGCAAGACGTCCGATGGATTCGTCGAGATCTTGTCCGGACTGTCGGAAGGCGACGACTACGTTTCCGCCGACACCGCGCGCGTCACCGACGGCGCGAAGGTGAGGTTCTGAGTTCCGCGGAGCAAGAAATGAAGGAAGGAGCCGAACACACAGATAAATCCACGGGTTTCGCCGGACGACTCGCCGGCGCGTTCATACAATCGAAACTCACTCCGCTGATCGTCGCGGCGTCGATCCTGCTCGGCATCGGGGCGGTCTTTATGCTTCCGCGCGAGGAAGAGCCGCAGATCATCGTCCCGATGGTCGATGTGATGGTTCAGATGCCGGGCGCGTCATCGAAGGAAGTTGAAGAACGCGTCACGAAGCCGATGGAGAAACTCCTCTGGGAAATTCCCGGCGTCGAGTACATCTATTCGACCTCGTCGCCCGGAATGTCTCTCGCGATCGTGCGTTTCAAGGTCGGGCAGAACGAGGAAGACGCGATCGTCCGCCTCAATCAAAAGCTCTACGCAAATCTCGATCTCGTCCCGCCGGGCGCGTCGCCGCCGCTCGTCAAACCGCGCTCGATCGACGACGTGCCGATCCTCGCGCTGACGCTTTCGGCAAAGACATACGATCATTTCACTCTCCGGCGAATCGCCGCGCAGATGACCGATCAGATCAAGGAGGTCGCCGACGTTTCGGAGGTCAAGATCATCGGCGGCCAAAGGCGCCAACTGCGCGTACTGCTTGACGGTGCGAAAATGTCCTCGCGCGGGATCGCGCCGGCGGCGATCATTCCGATGATCGATCAGTCGAACCGGCAACTCAGCTCGGGTAAGATCGCCGCTCAAAACCGCGAGGCCTTGGTTGAAACCGGAAGTTTTCTGACGTCTGCCGAGGACGTCGGCAATGTCGTCGTTGGGGTCTTCGGTGGTCGTCCGGTCTTTTTGCGTGACGTCGCGACGATCACCGACGGACCCGAGGAGCCGGCCGATTACGTGATGTTCGGCCACGGCCCGGGTGAGAAACACACGGCCGGGGAAACCGCACAGAACGGCATTGAACCCGCCGTCACGCTGGCCGTTTCGAAACGCAAGGGAACGAACGCGATCGAGATCGCCGACAAGATACTTGAAAAGGTCGAGTCGATGAAAGCTTCGTTCATTCCGAAGGACGTGCGTGTCACAACGACCAGAAACTACGGCGAAACTGCCGCCGAAAAATCGAACGAACTGCTGCTTCATATGCTCATCGCGATCGCGTCCGTTTCGGCGCTGATCATGCTCGCGCTGGGCTGGCGCGAATCGGGAATCGTTGCCACCGCGATTCCGGTGACACTCGCGCTGACGCTGACGGTCTTCTATCTTTACGGTTACACTCTCAACCGGATCACGCTTTTCGCGCTCATCTTTTCGATCGGAATTCTCGTCGACGACGCGATCGTCGTCGTCGAAAATATGACGCGGCATTACGGATTGCCGGAAAACAAGGGGCGTTCGCTCGTTTCGATCGCGATTGACGCGGTCGACGAGGTCGGAAATCCGACGATCCTCGCGACGTTCGCCGTCATCGCCGCGATCCTGCCGATGGCGTTCGTCAGCGGATTGATGGGACCGTATATGCGTCCGATCCCGGTCGGCGCGTCGGCGGCGATGGTCTTTTCGATGATCGTCGCGTTTGTGGTCACGCCTTGGGCAGCACTCAAAATGCTCAAACGCGATGCCGTTCACGAACACGGCGACGAGGGATTCACGACGCGGCTCTATCGCAAGGTGATGACGTCGATCATCGTCAAACCGGTGTGGCGGTTCACGTTTCTGATCGGGGTCGTCGTGCTGCTGCTCGGTTCGATGTCTCTTGTCGCGCTGAAGTTCGTCAAGGTGAAAATGCTGCCGTTCGACAACAAGAGCGAGTTTCAGGTGATCGTCGATATGCCTGAAGGCTCGACGCTCGAACAGACCGCGGCGATCACGCGCGAACTCGCGGCGTTTGTCGGAACCGTTCCCGAAGTCGTCGACTATCAAACATATGTCGGCACCGCGTCGCCATACAATTTCAACGGTCTCGTCCGCCATTACTTCTTGCGGAGCGGCTCGAACGTCGCGGACATTCAGGTCAATTTGCTCGAAAAAGGCGAGCGTTCCGACCAGAGCCACGACATCGCAAAGCGCGTCCGGCCGGAGTTGCAGAAGATCGCGGTCAAATACGGCGCGCGCATCAAGGTCGCCGAAGTTCCGCCCGGTCCGCCCGTATTGCAGACGATCGTCGCCGAAGTTTACGGGCCGAATTATGAGCGCCAGATCGAGATCGCGCGCGGCGTCCGCGACATTCTCGACAAAACCGAAGGCGTCGTCGACGTCGATTGGTTCGTCGAGGACAACCAAGCGAAATTCAATCTGCTGATCAACAAGGAAAAAGCCGCGATCAGCGGGGTCTCGGCCGAGCAGATCGCGAACACCGTGCGTCTCGCGCTCGACGGCGCGAACGTCGGACTGCTCCACGTGCCGACTGAAAAGGAAGACGCGTTCATCAATCTGCGGCTTCCGAAAGCGGAACGCACAAGTCTCGACGATCTTCAGCAGATCAAGGTCGTGGGCGCCGCCGGGAACCTGGTTCCGATAAGCGAACTGGTCGAAATCAAAGAAGTCAGATCGGACAAGAGCATCTATCACAAGAACCTGATGCCGGTCGTCTATGTCACCGCGGACGTCGCCGGCGCGGTCGAGAGTCCCGTTTACGCGATTCTCGGTCTCAACGATTCGATCGAGGCGATGAAGCTTCCCGAGGGATACGCGCTTGAGCGCTACGTCGCCGCGCAGCCGTTTTTGACGGACAAGTATGCGATGAAGTGGGACGGCGAGTGGCACATTACGTACGAGGTGTTTCGCGACCTCGGGTTGGCCTTCGCGGTCGTGATGGTCCTGATCTATATCCTCGTCGTCGGTTGGTTTCAATCGTTCAAGACGCCCTTGACGATAATGGCGGCGATCCCGTTCTCGCTCGTCGGGATTCTGCCGGCCCACGCTTTGATGGGCGCGTTTTTTACGGCAACGTCGATGATCGGTTTCATCGCCGGTGCGGGAATCGTCGTCCGCAATTCGATTATTCTCGTCGATTTCGTCGAACTGCGGATGAAACACGGGATGTCTCTGATCGATGCGGTCGTCGATGCCGGTGCGGTTCGTTTCCGGCCGATGCTGCTGACGGCGGCCGCGGTCATCGCCGGATCGGCGGTGATGCTCGCCGATCCGATATTTCAGGGACTTGCGATCTCGCTGATGGCCGGAGAAGTCGCGTCCTTGCTGCTTTCGCGGATGGCGGTGCCGGTCCTGTTCTATCTCAGCGAGCGCCGCAAACATCCCGAACCGATGCGCGGACCGGATGAGCCGACGGTGCTTTGTCCGACCGATTTTAGTCCGCAGTCGGCCATCGCGTTGCGGTTTGCGGACAAATTCGCGAATGCGCTCGGCGCGAAACTGAAGATCGTACACGCCGTCGAACCCGATCTTCCTCCATATTTTACTGAGTCGCAGCTCGACGAACTGCTTTCCGAGGAACAACGCACCGACGACGCCAATCTGGCGCAGATCAACGCCTTTGCGCGTGGAAACCTGACCGCCGATGCGAAATTCGATTCGTTCGTCGTTGACGATTCGCCGTCTGCCGCGATTCTCGAAGATGCTGAAAAGAAGACGACGATGCTGATCGCGCTCGGCACGCGCGGCCGCGGCGGCATCGCAAAGCTCCGTTTCGGTTCGGTCGCGGAAACAGTGCTCCGTGAAAGCCGTGTGCCGGTTTTGACCGTCGGCGCGAAGGTCGATGCGGACATTGACGCCGCAATTAGGACGATTCTCTGTCCCATCGACGATTCCGAGGAATCTGCCGCCGCGCTGAAATACGCGGTCGACGCGGCGTCCCGATTCGACGCGGACCTCGTCGTCATCCGAAGCGGAAAAACACCCTGTCCGACGGACGAGATCAAGACTCGTTGCCGACTCCGCGAAGTCGAAAAGAAGGGTGACATTTTTGCCGAACTCGTCGAAGAATCCGCGAATGCGGATCTCATCGTGGTCGGTGTGAAGCACCGTTTCTTTGCCGATGGTTCGGCCGCCGGCAAAGTCGCCGGAATCATCGAAAATGCCCTGTGTCCGGTGATTGCCGTCACGGAAGCGAAGGATGAAAAGTGAAAAAGTGGAGACAGTAGATAGTGCAGAGTGCAAAGTGCAGAGTGCAGAGTGGAGAGAGAGTGCAAAGTGCAGAGACGAAGTCACTATGCACTATGCACTATGCACTAAGCACTATGCACTAAAGAGGTGACTTATGTTCGACCCTAGCAGCAGAATTCAGGATTATCTGGTTTTCGGTGAATTCGGCGATGTAAATCCGTCGATCACCGATTCCTCGACATTTACCTTTATGACGCCCGAGCGGATGGAGGAACTCTTCGAACACGAGATCGAAGGCTGTTTCCTCTATTCACGCCATTGGAATCCGACCAACAAATATCTCGCCAAGGCGCTTGCCAGAATGGAGGACAGCGAATCGGCGCAGGTCGCCGCTTCGGGGATGGCCGCGATCAGTTCGACGATACTTCAGATCTGCGACGCCGGCGACGAAATTATCGCCGCCCACACGATCTACGGCGGAACCTACGCGCTGTTCAAGAATATTCTGCCGCGGTTCGGGATCAAAGTGAACTTTGTGGACATCCGGAATCTCGACGAGATCGCGGCGAAGATCAACGAACGGACGCGGGTGATCTACTGCGAGACGATGAGCAATCCGCTGCTCGAGATCGCAGATATTCCGCGCATCGCGGAGATTGCGAAGGCAAATAACGCGAAACTCGTCGTCGACAACACGTTCAGCCCGCTGATCGTTTCGCCGATCCGGCTCGGCGCCGACATCGTCGTCCACAGTATGACGAAGTTCATCAACGGCACGAGCGATTGCGTCGCGGGCGCGGTTTGCGCGAGCGACGAATTCGTTCATCGGTTGACGGACATTACGTCGGGGACGGCGATGCTCCTCGGCGCGGTGCTCGATTCGATGCGCGCCGCGAGCATTCTCAAAAATCTGCATTCGCTGCATCTTCGAATGCGCCAGCACAGCACGAATGCGCAGTTTCTCGCGGAGCGGTTCAAAGGACTCGGCCTTAAGGTTCATTATCCCGGACTGCCGGAACACCCGCAGCACGAATTGCTGACGTCGTTTATGAACCCGGGCTACGGTTTCGGCGGGATGATCGCGCTCGACGTCGGCGAACTTGAGACGGCGAACAAACTGATGACGCGAATGCAGCAGGAAAAGGTCGGTTATCTGGCGGTCAGCCTCGGATACTTCAAGACTCTGTTCTCGCCTCCGGGACACAGCACTTCGTCCGAGATTCCAAAAGAGGAACGCGACGCGATTGGACTCAGCGAAGGGCTGGTGCGATTCTCGATCGGGCTCGACAACGACATCGAGCATACCTATCAACGGATCGAACGTTGCCTTCGGGAACTGGAGATCGTCTGAGCGAGACAAAAAGACCGGAAAGCTTTGCGGCTTCCCGGTCTCTTATTTCAAGCAATCGTTGCAGCTAGTTATTAAGGGCATTGGCGACCGGAAAGTCTCCGCTGGAACCCATTGGTTGGCTGAAAGCGCCGCTCGTCGAGCCGAGGAACCAGAAAGCACTCTCTCCGGCCACCGCGCTTGTCCGCCAGATGGCGTGGTCGGATTTGCCGTCTCCGTCGTAATCACCCGGAAGCGGAAAATCCGTCGCGGCCACTCCGAAGACCGTTTGCACGGCCGCTCCGTCCGAACTTCTGAGATGCCACCAAAGGATGGCAGCGCCGAAGGCCCTTACGGTGGCGAGATCGGTTTTGCCGTCGCCGTCATAATCGCCCGGTACGATCTGATCCGTCGGAGTCCCGAAAACCGTGTTTGAGATCCCGGCCGTTGTTCTATTGAACCAGAAGATCGCGTTGCCGCCGCCGTTGTTGCGCTGGATGACGAAGTCGTTCTTTCCGTCCCCGTCGTAGTCTCCGGGTGCAGGGAAATCACCGTTGAGGCCCCAAATCTGGTTGCTGATCGGTCCGGCCACGGCAGTCCTCCAGTACCAGACGCTGTTCTGTCCAACCGATGCGCCCGGCCGGTAGACCGCGACATCGTCCTTGCCGTCGCCGTTATAATCGCCGACAACACTCGGATTGTCTCCTGTGATGCCGAAATCGTCGATCCGGACCGTATTGGTCTGGCTTTGCAGAATGTAGAAGAACGCGTTTCCGCTCGGCTGATTGTTGGTCAATCCGCGCCAAACGGCGATGTCGGATTTGTTGTCGCCGTCGTAATCCGCCGGCACATAATTGTCCCCGTTAAGTCCCCAATCCGAGGCAACGGTCGTTGCCGTGCCGGTGTAGTTGATGAACCAGCGAATCTGTCCGCTCGGCCCGCCGCCGATATTGCGGACGAGCGCGTAGTCGGTTTTGCCGTCGCCATTGAAATCGAGGACGTGCTGGGTCGGTGCCGCGGGTCCTGCCGTGACGTTAATGTCGTCAACGCCGATCCACTCGTCACTTCCCACCGCGTTCGTCGTCATTATTCGAACCTGAACGAGGGCCTGATTGTTGGCATCCCCGGGGAGCGTTGCGCTGACCGGAGTTTCCAAGGTCGCGGTGCTCGGACCGGCCGAAGCGTCGGCGACGAATCCCGCCGCGACGTTGGTGAAATTGCCCGTGTTTCCGATTCGATATTGAAGCGCAACCGGTTGAATCGAGTTGTCAGCCGATCCGTCAACATCTCGCAATTTATAGGCGACATTGATGTTCGACTGACCGGTCGTATTCAAATAAAGCAGAACATACGGGGCATCCGCCGTTCCCGAGCCCTGCAATGCGACGGTCGGATTCGCGAGTGTGTCGAACTCGGCCACACCGCCCGAAGTCAGCGTGTTCGGGTTTGTCTGATTCGCGATCAGATCCAAATCGTTCGGCAAAGCACTGGTCGTTAAGAGAGTTTGCGGGTCGGTTGCCGTAGCAACAGTAATATCCTGACCCAGATATGCCTCGATGCCCAAAACCGGAGTCCAGTTGTCGTTGGTCGTAAGCACATTGGCGGTCCAGTCCTGCGCGAACGGAAGCGGCTGCGCCGTGCTGTCGGCGCTGACGCTGGTTATCGAAATGCCGGAAAACTGAAAAGAAATTACCGCCAACAAAGCAATAGCGGAAACAAGAATTCTCAAACGAATATCAAACAACTTAAACATATTTCTCCTTAAGATAGGGGCTGATTTTACGAAATCCACGCGCCCTGAAAAAGACGATAAGGACCTCTAGATTTCTGAATTTTCCAAAGAATAGCATAGATTCTGTTCTAGTCGTTAACCCATCTTATCGGAATCTAACACAAAGTTAACTCCGTATCGGCGAGTTTTGTTAGAATTCAAAAACGAGGTTGTGACAATGCAAAAATCGGTTTGTGTGGTTTTCCTTTGGCTTTTGATCTCATCGACGGTCTCGTTCGCGCAGACGGACGACGAGACCATACGCGTCGAAACACAATTGATCGATGTCCCGATCGTCGTCAATGACAAGACCGGCAAACCGATCCTGAACCTTAAGAAGTCGAATTTTGTTGTCTTCGAAGACGGCAAGCCGCAGGAGATCGCCGAGTTTTCGGCGACGAGCGCGCCGTTCGAAGTCGCGCTGCTGCTCGACACTTCCGGCTCGACGCGCGCGGATCTCGCGCTCATCCAGCGCGCGGCGGCGAATTTCGTCGAATCGCTTCGTCCCGGAGATCGCGTTTCAATTATTGCGTATCGAACCGAACGGACCGAAACCACTGCCTTTTCGGTAAGCGAGGTTCTGACGGGCCTGACGGCGGACCGGAAAATCCTCGAACGTGCGCTCGAAGCCTTCAAGACGAGCAACAGCACTCCGTTTTACGATAGTTTGCTGCAAGTCGCGAACATCGTTTTCCGGGACGTGCCGAAAGACGAATTTCGCGGCCGGCGCGCGCTTGTCGCCTTGACCGACGGCGTCGATTCCGCGAGCGCGGCCGAGTTTGACGAGGTCCGCTCGGGACTCGAAAAAGCCGGTATAATCAGCTTTTTTGTCGAGATCGACACCCGGGATTCGTTCGAAGAGAATCTGATGGGGAATTGCGCCGTCGGCGACAAGGTTCTCGACCGCTCAGATTCGCCGCTTCTATCGTACGTACTATCCAAAAATAAGAATTGAGAAGACTTACGATTTCTGCAAACTCGGCGACTTCGAGCGGCTCGAGATCAGCAAGGGGCTTTACGAACTCGCCGGAAAACAGCTTGACGAACTCGCGAAGCGCTCGGGCGGAAAGGTCTTTCCCGCCGTTGACCTCGCGGAAGCCCGCGCCGCGTTCAAATCGGTCGCCGGCGAGATCGGAACGAAGTACTCGCTCGGCTACTATTCGACCAACGAAAAGCGGGACGGAACATATCGCAAAATCACGGTCGAACTGAAAGGCGTTCCCGCGGGCGCGACCGTCCGCACGAGAGAGGGGTATCGGGCGATAAAGTGATTTGGGATTTTCGATTTTCGATTTTCGATTTTCGATTTGCGATTTTCGATTTGCGATTTCAGATTCCAGATTCCAGATTCCAGATTCCAGGATTGTGGAAAGTGCAGAGTGCAGAGTGCAACGGATTTGGACTAGTCACTATGCGTTATGCACTTTTCACTATCCACTATCCTGAAATCCCAAAATCGCAAATTGCAAATCGCAATTCGCAAATGAGAAGATGCCCGTATGTCATCGAATTTCAACCGCGTAATTTTGATGGTTCTGGACAGCGCCGGGATCGGCGAGATGCCGGATGCCGCGGCTTGGGGCGACGCCGGCAGCGACACGCTCGGTCATATTCTCGCGTCACGGCAGGTCAACTTGCCGAATCTGCAGAAACTCGGACTCGGAAACATCAAACCGCTCAACGGCGTTCCCGCAATTGGTTCTCCAAGCGGAAGTTTCGGAAAATGCACTCTCAAGTCCAACGGCAAAGACACGACGACCGGCCATTGGGAAATGGCAGGGATCATTTTGAAGAAAGCGTTCCCGACTTTTCCACAAGGTTTTCCGCCCCGCATCATCGGCGAATTCGTTGAAAAGGCTCGGGTTCCTGGAATTCTCGGGAACAAACCGGCGAGCGGTACCGAGATCATCAAGGAACTCGGCGAAGAGCACATCAAAACCGGAAAACCGATCGTTTACACTTCGGCCGATTCGGTTTTTCAGATCGCCGCGCACGAGGAGGTCATTTCCGTCGAACGCCTTTACGAGATGTGCGAGATCGCGAGACGGATCCTCGATGGCGAGGACAGGGTCGGACGCGTCATCGCCCGCCCGTTTCTGGGCTCGAACGCCGCCGATTTCAAGCGCACCGACAACCGTCACGATTATGCCGTCCCGCCCCCGGCCGATAATCTTCTGCCGCTGCTCAAAGACAATGGGCTCGATGTCGTCTGTATCGGCAAGATCGCGTCGATCTACGATTCGATCGGGGTTACCGAGGATCTGACGGCGAAAAACAACGAACAGGTTGTCAACGTCACGATCGGAGCGCTCGCCGCCGACACGCGCGGACTTGTTTTCTCGAATCTCGTTGACTTCGATATGCTTTACGGCCATCGGCGCGATGTCGAAGGATACGCGCGCGCGCTCGAAACCTTCGACGCGCGCCTGCCCGACATTTTCAACGCGATGCGCGACGACGATCTTCTGATACTGACAGCCGACCACGGCAACGATCCTTCGATGCCCGGCTCCGATCACACGCGCGAGTATGCGCCGCTGCTCGTCTACGGCAAAGCTGCCCGGCCCGGCGTCGATCTGGGCACACGCCAAAGCCTTTCCGACATCGGTCAGACGATCGCCGCGAATTTCGGTCTGGAACTGAAAGACGGCGTGAGTTTTGTCGAGGAGATCGTCCTTTAGGACAGAGCAAAGTCACCATTCTCAACGCATCGAATCGGTGCGTTTCGCAGTGCCGATCATTCGAACCCGACATCGGGAAAACGCCCGGCTCGCCGTCTTGCGATCACCAACGGCCGGACTTTTCAGGCACCACCAGAGACTCCGATAAAACCTGATCTTCGGCACCGCAAAACATTGCTTCAACAACTTTCGCGGGCGTATAATGGGAACAGCATTAACCAACCAAATCAGGGGTTATCGATATGGAAAAGATATGTTCCCGATGCCGCCAAGCCAACCCTGCGGAGGCTATGTTCTGCCGTTCCTGCGCCGCACCGCTCGGTCCGGCCCAGCCCGTTTTCCAACAACAATCGCCGCCGTTTCAACAGTGGGGCCAACCGCAGCCGGGAGGTCCAATGATGGCGCAGCCGCAGCCGGGATTTGCGCCGCCGCCGAGCAATCGGCCGGTGATCGCCCTGTGTTTGGTCATCGCCGGCTTCCTTTGCTGCGGTCCGATCCTGAGCATTCCGGGCGCGATTCTCGGCTGGATGGAGATGACGGCGATCAAGGAAGGCCGTGCGCCGCAAAGCGGATTGACAATGTCCCAGATCGCATTTTGGGGCGGGATCGCAATCAGCATACTGTCGTCGATCGGAATCGTGATCGGCATCCTGATGATGTTGGCAGGCAATGGTTTCTAATCAAATCTCGATCTGTTTCGAACGTAGGGTGCCGAGATGATTTGCCGAAACGGACATCAACAATCGACTCCGGGTTCGAAGTTCTGCATTTTCTGCGGCGTGCCGCTCGATGAGTCGGCGCCCGAAATTGCGGCTCCGACTCCGCCCGCCGCGCCGCCGATCCAGCCTCATCCGGCTCTGCCGCCGCCTAACATTGAATCGTCAACCTGTCAGGTCTGCGGCGGCGACGGCAGCCGTCTCGAAGCGTCACGCGTCCTGTGCGCCGAATGCGGTTGGCTGCGGCCGTTGACTCCCGGATACTACGTCAACTGCGAGGCGTTTCAGTGGGCGGCTGACGGAAAGGCGATGTCAACGCTGCGATCTATGAAGACGCTCACATCCCTCGCCCATACGATCTCCGAAAAGGTCGGCCGGCGCTGGATCGAAGCCACATTCAACGGCGTTCTACTCAGCGAAAGGCAACTGCCGCGGGTTTATCATCACGCCGTCAAGGCGGCGCGGATTCTCGGAATGCCGCGAATGCCCGATGTCTATGTTTCTGGCGACGTGATGTGGGACTGCCGGACGTACGGCACCGACAAAGACGCGTTCGTAGTCATCGGAACCGCGCTGCTGACAAATTTCAAGGGCCCCGAACTTCTGTTTCTCTTCGCCCGCGAGATGGGACATTGCCGTGCCGGGCACGCGCTGTGGAAAACGGTCATACGCTTTCTGATCGGCGAGCAAGGGCCGCGCAAAGGCGTTCTCGCCGGCGGGATCTTCAATGCTCTGAGTCCGTCGGCGCTGATCGAAGGGGCGATCGAGGTTCCGTTGCTCGCGTGGGCGAGGCAAGCCGAGATCACCGCCGACCGGGCCGGAATGCTCGCCGTCGGAGACGAAGAACTGGCGCGCCGGGTCCTGCTTTCGTGGTCGCTGAAATCCCCTTTTCTTTACAAACAGATCAGCGTCGAGGCGTGGCTCGAACAGCAGGCCGAGAGCGACGACGACGTCAACAAGCTTTCCGAGTTGATGACGTCTTCGACGCCCTATATAACGCGTCGGCTCAAGATAATGGACGAGTTCGCGCGCACGACGCACCTCAGGCAATGGCGCGACGTGATCAACAATTACGCGCCGCCGGTGACCGTTGAGATACGGCGCGAACCGGAATCCGATGCGGCGCCGAAAGATGTCCGGCTCAAATGCCGGCATTGCGGCGCACCGATGCGCGTGCCGGTAGCAGTACTTGAAGGCAAGGAAGTGATCAATCTCAGATGTCCGGATCCGAAATGCGGCAAAACGACCGTCATCAAAAAGAACAAGCCGCGCGAAGCGGTTGATTTGACGCCGAAACCGGAAAAACCAGAGAGGTACGAAAGCAATGACGACTGAAAATGTGACCATCACCGAAACCGCGCCCGACGGCACGGAGACCACGGTCGAGATAACGCAGACAAAGCCGGACGAAGCCGGCGGTGTGGGCGCTTCGTCGATCGTCGAGGAAGTCATCGACGCGCTCTTTGACGACGGGACCGTAGATTCCGAGGATCTGCAGGATTTCGAGGTCGTCGAAGAGGCTCCCGCCGAGGAAGAGGTCTTGCCTGAAGAAGCGATGCCCGAGGACGAGGTCTTGCCTGAAGAAGCGATGCCCGAGGACTATGTCGAAGCTGTTCCGGTCACGGAATCGCCGGTTTTCGCTGAAGAAGCCCAGGAATCTCCTGATACGGCAGACGCCGAAGCCGCCGCTGCCGAGGCGACCGAAGCCGCGGCCGCCGAAGCTCATACACAGGCGGCTGAGGCAGCGCAGCAAGCGGCCGATCAATTCGTCGAGCAGGGCGACTACGCCGCGGCCGCGGATGCGCGCGAAACCGCTGAGAACGAAGCCTGGGAAGCGGGCGATCAGAGCGCGCTTCACGGCAGCACCGCGGCCGAGATGGAAAGCGCGGACACAAGACAGGAGAACGCTGAGTATTTCGAACAACAGGAAGCCTGGCACGCTCAGCAGGGTGATTATTCGGCCGCCCGCGACGATGCCCGGAGCGCGGCGAACGAGACCGGTTGGGCGGATCATATGGCCGGCGGCGCGGACCACACGGGTCAGGCCGACAAAGAGGCGGAGCAAATGGACTGGGCCGTCTGGGAAGAAGGCAACGCCGATTATCAGGCCGCGAACGCCGAGTGGTACGCGGAGCGCGGCGACCTCGACCAGGCGGCCGCGAGCGCGGAAAGCGCCGGCGAACATCAGGCGGCGGCAGATTACCACGGCGACCTCGGCGAGCACGGCGGCGATATGGCGGTTTACGACGCCTCGTCCGACGTTTCGACCGGAGGTTCGTACGACGCCCCCGAAGCCGACACGACGGATTATTCTTCGGAGTAGGACTTGTAGTATCGGCCGCAGGACGGATTTTCTCCGAAACGGTCGGTCGGAGTCTAATCTCTATCGGTGTCGTGTCATTCCGATGCGGTTACTCGAGTTTTTTTGGGAATCCCAATTCGGAAGCTTTGAAGAACCGATATGAAGGAAGCAAATCGCGTTTTTGCAGAACACGGATCGGCGGGATGGCGGGGATTTGTTTCAGAAAGAGAAGGATCTCACGAAACGCTGAATCCGAATTATCCTCTTACATCCGGTCTATCGGTGTTCATCTGTGGCAGAAACGGCGCCGGGACCGCGTTTAGTAGGTTTTTCAAAGCTTCCGAATCCGAATCTGTAATTGAGCAAATCGGAACGATCGCTGACGGTTCGTCGTAATCAAAGTTTCCCGTGGGGCGTGAAACTGTTGATTCAGGTCCCTTTGAAGGGCATAATGAACCAAGATCCGATACTGCGATATGGAAAGAATCTGTCCGCAATGCCAAGCAAGCAACCCTGCCGACGGGAGTTTTTGTAGAGTCTGCGCGTCGCCGATCGCGTTGGTTCAGCCGACCTATTCGCAACCGCAGCCTCAAACGTGGCAGCAACCAAATCAACAATGGCAACAACCGCCGCCGTATCAATGGCAGGATGCGCCGCAAAATCAACAGTGGCAGCAGCAAACGCCGTTCGGAGGGCCGATCCAGGCATATTCGCCGAGACCGTTTCAGCCGGCGCCGAGCAATCGGCCGGTGATCGCGCTTTGTCTTGTGATCGCTGGGTTTATGTGCTGCGGACCGCTTCTCAGCGTTCCCGGCGCGATTCTCGGCTGGATGGAAATCAACGCGATCAGTGAGGGCCGCGCGCCAGAGAGCGGAAAGGGAATGGCGCAAGTCGCGATGTGGGGCGGGATCGTCGTTACCGTTCTTTCGACGATCGGAATCATCTTCGGAATTATCGGCGGCTTCCTTGGCTCGATCACTCCCTGATCAACGGGCGAGATCGGCGCAGAGCGCGGCTGCCTGTGAGTCTTCGAGGTCGGTTTCGATCGAGTATGCCGGATGCTCGCAACCGATCGCAACCGGAACCTGACCGCCGCAAACAAACTTCAGAAATTGCACCGAACTGATCTTCGCCTCTTCGTTCTGGCGTTCGTCCGGCTGCGCGTAGGCACGCGAGCCGTCGGCGAGTTTGAGATAAAGTTTCGCCGGAAGCCCGACCCATTCGGCGAGTTTTCGCGCCCGGTCGTCAACGTCTTCGATCTCTATCAAAAGCGTGGCGCAGAGTTCGCCCGGTCCGCCGACGAGTTCGTTGTAGGTGTCGAGTTCGTGCCGGATATCGGATTCGCGGACGATCTTTTCGGCGCGGACCATTTCGAGTATCTGATATCGGATCGTTTCGGTATTCTCGAACAGAAACGTCAGATAATCGCCGAGATGAATTCGCCGCGCGTCCTTCGCGCGCATCGCCGCCGCGCGGATCTCCGCCCGCTGCTCTTCGTAAGTGACGTAATCGAGAATGTCGGATCGTTCAACTTTTTTCATTGGAGTATTTGGGGTTGCCGCTAATTTCACTAATGACACGAATTTGCTTTTGAAATAAGCCCGCTATTGAACTTCAGACTCCGCCAACACAGATCAAAGCAACATTTTCGGAACTTCAGACTTCGACAACGCCAGATCGCTCGCGATCGTCGCATCAAAGCAATTCCTTGTGGAATTCGCGAAATTCGTGGCAATAAGACCAACATCAAAACTCGTCGCCGCGATAGGCTTTCGCGAGGATCGTCATCGGGTGCATCGGTTTGACGCCGGCGTGCTGTTCGAATTGGATCGCCGCGAGCGGGCAGTCGGTCGCCCAAACTTCCGCGTCCTTGTCCTGTTTCATCCCGTCGAACGCTTTCTTGCCGATCCGTCGCGACGGTTCAAAGCCTTCGACGGTCATCGCGTACGTCCCGTCGTGACCGCAGCATTCCATCGTCGTCACCGGAACGACGCCGAGAATTTTGCGGATCAAATCGCGGCCCTTGAAACCGACGGCCTGCGCGCGCAGATGACACGGCGCGTGATAGGCGACCTTGCCCTCAGGTTTCGATTTCACGTCCGCGCAAAAGCGCTCTTCGTTTCGGATCGACCAAAGATACTCGCTCGGATCCATCGTCGCCGCGGCCAATTTTTCGGCGTTGGCGCGGTCCCCAAGATCGACCAGATTCGGATACTCGCGACGGAGCATCATCGCGCAGGTCGGATTGATCGCCAAAACCTTTGCGCCTTTTTCGACGTACGGCAGCAGCTTTTCAATGTTGTTCTTCGCCATTTTGCGAAGCCCTTCGATGTCCCCGTGCTCCCAAGCCGGCATTCCGCAGCAGTTCAACCCCTTTGCGCAGGCCGTCTTGACTTGATTCTTCTCAAGTACCTCGACCGTGTCGCGGCCGATCTGCGGCTCATTGTTCTGAACGTAACAGGTCTGAAAAAGCACGACCTCGCCTTCGTCTTTGATCTTGTCGTTCTTTTCGGCCCATTTTTCGAACGTTTCGCCGGCAAAGTCCGGCAGGAGTTTGTCACGATGAACGCCGACGACCTTTTCGAAGAAGTACCGATGAATCTTGTTGCGGTTGGCGGTGTTCGCGAGGATCACCGGAAGGATGCGCGCCATCTTTCCGGCCTTGTCCGGGTCGCCGAGCACTTTGTCGCGAAGACTCGCTCCCTTTTCTTTATGGCGGACAGCCTTGAAACGGTGGACGAGCTTTGGAAAATCGAGTTTGAACTCGTGGTTGTCGCGCTCGGTGTAGGGGCATTGCACCTCGCACAGCTTGCACTGAAAGCACTCGTCCATCACCTGTTCGGTCTCTTTTTCCGAAACCTTGCGGACGTCGCCGTCGTGGTTCTCGTCGATGAATTTGAACAGGGAAGGGAACGAATCGCAGTACTTGAAACACATCCGGCAGCCGTGACAGATCTCGAACGTTCGCTCGATCTCTTTGTTCAGCCCATCCTTGTCCCAATACTTCGCTTCGGCGGGATCGTAAGAGAGTCCATCGGTTGGTGCGTAGGCGATATTACTCATAAACAGTGCAGAGTGCAAAGTGCAGAGTGAACAGTGCTTAGTGCTTAGTGCAGAGTGCAAAGTACGTAGCTATTGAGATACCAACCACTCTGCACTCTGCACTATCCACTTTGCACTGTTTAGCTGATCGATCCGAGCAGGCTCTGGAAGCGGCCGGCATGCGATTTCTCGGCTTTCGCAAGCGTTTCGAACCAGTCCGCGATCTCGTTGAAGCCTTCTTCGCGCGCGGTCTTCGCCATTCCCGGATACATATCGGTGTATTCGTGCGTCTCGCCGTGGACAGCCGATTCGAGATTTGCGATCGTGTCGCCGAACGGCAGATCGGTCGCCGGATCGCCGCAGGACTTCAAATAGTCCATATGCCCGTGCGCGTGGCCCGTTTCGCCTTCGGCGGTGTCACGGAAATTGCCCGCGACTTCCGGATAGCCTTCGACGTCCGCGACCTTTGCAAAGTACAAATAACGGCGATTCGCCATCGATTCCCCCGCGAACGCGGCCTTCAAATTGTCCTGTGTCTTCGAACCTTTGAGTTCTGCCATAATATCCTCCAGATTGATGAAATTGAATTTAGAATTATTCTAAGTCTAATGTAGTGGATTGGAAAGAATGAGTCAAACGGTTGCTCACTTTTCGATGTCAAAGTGATCGAAATAATCCGTAGAGGTATGAACAATATGCAGAATTCTGATTCCTGATGCGGTGCGTTGATAGAAAACCAAGTATCTGGCGAACCCTTTAACCGGCCACGTGCGAACGCCGGTGATCGCGCTGTCGCGGAACTTGCGTGAATAACCGACTTCTCGATTCAGTAATAGGAATCGAAACGTCTCGTCGCATGAATTGAGGAATTTCTGAGCGATGTCTTCGTTGGCTTGCGCAAGGTAAAGAGATATGTTGACAAGTTCCTCGAATACGCCGTCAGCGTAGACGATCTTCATTTTTCAAGGTGAGTTGTTTTGCGAGTTCTGCCTCGACTTCCGAAATCTCGAACTCCCGGTCGTTTTTCGACTGCAAACGTTCAAGCAAAAGCCGTTCAAGCCTTTCGTTTTCGCGACGTTTTTGATCCCCGCGTATGAGTTCGCGGACATATTCGCTCACCGATCCGTATCCGTCGCTAACGAGTCGTTCATCAACAAATGCCTTCATCGTTTCGGGAAGCGAGATATTCATCGTCGTCGTCGCCATAGTTTGAAATTCTAGATAGATTGGCAATAATTGTCAATAACCTCAAAAATCGGGGATGTTGTGAGAAACGCGCAAACCACCGCTTCAATGTAACTTGACGCGACCGATTTTTGGTTTAGAATCCAGGATTATGTATGACTCGATACGCAACCTCATACGGGATCGGGTCCGAAAGCAGCGAGTATCTCATTACTACCCACGCCTACGAAGAGTTATTGGATGACGACTTGACGGTTTTTGACCTCGAACACGCTATTCTCGATGGCGAGATTATTGAGCGGCAACGCGATACGGATACAAATGAAACAAAATACGTCCTGAGGGGCGCGACGCTTGACGATGGGTTTATAATCGTTGTTGCAAAGCTACCGATAACGAGACGTTTGGTGATTATCACCGTTTTTAGAGACCATTACCTCGAATATGAAAACTGAGCCTGACACATTTTGCGGGATCTGCGGCGCGGCCGATGCTCGAGTTAACAAGACGACGAAGAGTTTCGGTCGAGGTGATGATCTTCTGGTGATCGAGGACGTCCCCGTAGTTTCCTGCCGCTCTTGTGGAGAAACTTATCTCACGGCCGAAACGATTCACGAACTAGAACGAATCAAGCGAGATCGCCTTAGGTTCTCAACCGAGCGTCCCGTGCGCGTAGCAATTTTTGCGTGATTGCTTGCCGAACGCCAATCTGAAGTAGGCTACTTCGGCGCGCTACTTAGTCCGTTACTTTTTGTCAGTACCGCGAGCGTTTCTCGCAACGACAAATTTCGATTAGACTTCATGCTATGAAACGCCTGATTCTGATCATTTTGTTCGCGCTGTCATCCGCCGTTCTAGCCCAAACTACCGAACTCGATTCCTTCAACGATTCGCCGTCGCGCGTTCGCGGCGTGATCGAGAAGTTTCAGGAGGATCGCGGGATACTCGACCGGTTTTATACGGCCGAGACTTCGGAGAACCGCGCGAATCGATTCCGCAAGTTGTACGACGACGGTCTCGCGCTGCTCGCGCGGCAGGATTTCGACAAATTGAACGCTGCCGAACAGATCGACTATCTTCTGTTCAAGAATTTTCTCACGCACGAACGCGACGAACTCGACCGTGATCGCGCGCAGTTCGCCGAGATGGCGCCGCTTCTGCCGTTCGCCAAAGCGATCAACGACCTCGAGGATACGCGCCGTCGGCTCGAAACCATCGATCCCGCGAAGACCGCGGCGGCGCTCAACGATCTTGCGAAACTGGTCGCTCAAACGCAAAAAGACATCGAATCGGGCAAGATCTCAAAACCGAAACGGACCGTCGCCAACCGCGCCGTCCGCTCCATCGCCTCGTTGCGCCAGACTTTACTCGGTTGGTACCGGTTTTACAATCTTTACGATCCGAACTTCACCTGGTGGAATTCCGAAACGTACACGAGGCTCGATGAGGCTCTGCTCGGTTATCAAAGTTACGTTTCTGAGAAACTCGTCGGAATCCGCGCGGATGACAAGGTGACGATCATCGGCGATCCGATCGGCGCCGACGCGCTGCAAAAGGAACTCGATTTTGAGATGATCCCCTACACGCCGGCGGAATTGATCGAGATCGCCAACAAAGAATTCGCCTGGTGCGAGGCCGAAATGAAAAAGGCGTCGCGCGAAATGGGGTATGGCGATGACTGGAAAAAGGCGCTCGAGGCCGTCAAATTAAAATACGTCGAACCCGGAAAGCAGCCGGCGATGATCCGCGATATGGCGTTCGAAGCGATCGAGTATCTCGAAAAGAACGATCTCGTCACGGTTCCACCCGTCGCCCGCGACGGGTGGCGGATGGAGATGATGACGCCCGAACGCCAGTTGATCGCGCCGTTCTTTCTCGGCGGCGAAACGATCCTCGTTTCCTATCCGACGAACGGGATGACGCACGAACAAAAGCTGATGTCGCTCCGCGGCAACAATCCGCATTTCTCGCACGCCGTCGTCCATCACGAATTGATCCCGGGCCATCATCTGCAGGGATTTATGAACGCCCGCTACCGTCCGTACCGGCGCGCTTTCAGGACGCCTTTCTGGACCGAAGGATGGGCGCTTTACTGGGAATTTCTGCTTTGGGACCGCGGTTTCAACAAAACGCCGGAAGACCGCGTCGGCGCGCTTTTCTGGCGAATGCACCGCTCGGCGCGGATCATTTTCAGTTTGAGTTTCCATCTCGAAAAAATGACGCCGACGGAATGTGTCGATTTCCTCGTCGATCGCGTCGGCCACGAACGCGAGAACGCCCTCGGCGAGGTCCGCCGCTCGTTTTCAGGCGATTACGGGCCGCTCTACCAGATCGCCTATATGATGGGCGGATTGCAGTTCTACGATCTCCATCGTGAGTTCGTCGGCGGCAAGAAGATGACCGACAAACAGTTTCACGACACGATCCTGAAAGAAGGCCCGATTCCCGTCGAAATGGTCCGGGCAATTCTGTCGAAACAGAAATTGTCGCCCGACTTCAAGCCAGGCTGGCGGTTTTATCGTCAGTAGGCGGCCGTCACGATCAGCGGCACCGCGGTCGACGAAAAGCGCCGGACCCGAGGCGAAAAGATGAATTCTGAATCAGGAAGGTTTCTTTGGGTTCATCATTCATCTTTATGTGAATAACCCGGCTAATTGCCAATGACAATTTCAGATGCAGCAGCGATTTGCCTGATTTCGCTATCGGCGGTTGAAGATTGTAAGTCATCAGAATAAATTAGAGGAAATTAACGAAAGTTAAAGTCAAGAAATTATGAGTAAAGTCGGTTTAGTAATCGCCGGAACATTGGCAACGGGGGCAATCGGCGCAGGAGCGATAATCGGTTATCAGCAGTTAAGTAATAACAGCAACAGCAATGTCGCGGTTCAGCAAGCCGATACCACCACGGCTAACACAAATCAAGCCAATGCCAATACCGAAGCGGCGAAATCAAGTGAGACCGAATTGCTTGGAGCTTGGGTTTCAACGAATGATGCCAACGGGAAAGTTGTTTTCACTGAGGACGAACTGATTGTTTTTCAAAACGATCAAGAGTTAAAGAGTAAATACAAACGGCTGAACGACCAAGAGATTGAAGTTATCTCTCAGGCAACCGGCAAAACCATAAAATACAAAGCAACGATTTCCGACGGCGAACTGACGCTTGAGTTGAATGGTAAAACAGACAAGTTCAAACGCGAGTCGGGTGATAAGACCGAAAAGATCAAAGAAATTGAGACGAAAATAAAAGGAACCTGGACTATAGCGGTTAAAAGCACCGAAAGAGTTGTTGAAACCCCTGGCGGTGGGAACTCTGATGAACGACCTAAGTATAAAAATGTTGAAAAATGGACGAAAGCCAAAGATATTATTTTCGGTGACAATTTAGTTCAAGTTTTAATTCCAAATGGCGGCTCCGGTAGTTATCTTGGATGGATTGGTCCGTATCGCATTAAAGATGAGAAAACTGTCGAAGTCCAGATTGGGTGGGCTAATGCTATTGGAGGAAAAGCTACTTACAATTTACGATTTGGAAATGAAGGAGAATTGATTATTGATTACCCTGACAATGGAGCCAGAATATTTCGCTCATCAAATAAGTCTGAGTTCGTGGACTTGAAAGTTTGGGGAAACGGAACCGCAGGTTCCGACAATACGAGTGGAATTTGGGTTTCTGATAACGACAAATTGTTACTTGATTATGGCAATTTTTGTTCAATCAAAAGCGATGGAACTGTTAAATCTCAAAGGTATTCTTACCCAAACGGAAACAATCTTTATACCACCGACAGCGGAGATACGTTCACAGCCGACTTAACTACTCTGACGGTTAATTATAAGAATGGCAGTGAACGAAAATACACTCGTCTCACAAACTGGAATGGAGAAAATTATATTCCGTTATGTAGCGGCAAAGAATAAAGTGACGGAGAAAAAGCAGGTATTCCGTAGCTGAAATGTGAAACTTTCGATTTGTCGCTGAAAGCGACCAATTTAATAGCGTCGGGTAAAATGCAGCGTAGCATAATGACACCCGATGTCGCATTTGGGATTTGGGATTTTGGATTTTTCCCGGATCACCGAGAACAACGGCAGTCTTCGAAGCCAGAATATCACCTTCGCCGGGCTCACGACCGCTTATGATCAGACCTATACCTACGACGATCTCAACCGCATCAAATCGGCCGAAGCGAAGGTCGGAGCCGCAGAGAGCGGCGGCAGATGTCTACAATCCGCAAGTCAGACGTTCACGCATGATGCGATTTCGGTATGTTCTAGGACGGAGACTGCAATCACTTGAGTTCGTGAACCCCATAAACGGAAAAACCGAATCAGTGACACCAACCATCGCAAGAGGTATGATCGGCTATGTAAAAGAATCTGCGAAGGAGCAGGCAATAAAGGCCGCAAATGAGTGGAAAAGAAGCGCAGGCAACTGAAGACTATGAAATCAATAACAGCAGTAATTGTGATCGCAGTGACCTTCTCATCGACTCTTCTATACTTGGCCAGTGGAACAAGTTATTTGACGATGGTCTCGAATGTTGGTTCAGGACCGAAGCAAGTTGTCGAGAGGTATCTAGAATTGTCGCAGGCTGGACGAGTTGAGGAGGCACTTAAACTCTGGTCCAGGTGTAACAATGACTTAAGCGGTTATTGTGCTGTCGCAACGCCGCGCAGTGGCGAAGAGCCAATTGTGGGTTGGACTCGATGGCTCGCAGAATCTCAAGATCCTTACAAGATTATTAAGGTCACGGAAGAAATTGATGGTGTTTATGTTCATGTGGAGACTCTGTTTCCAAACGGAATTTCTAGCACGGTCATTTACATACTCGAATCACGAGGCGATGAATGGTTGATCAGAGAACTGTCGTCACCCGCAATGATAGGAGTTGGGCGCGAGTAAACCTTGGAATTATACTCGCCGTCATCGAGCAGCGACTCGGTACGACTGATTCATCGGGTCATGGACTAGCTGTCGAGCAGCGAACAATAACCAAATTTCAAGTACTAAAATGCTCATCGGAGTTGAAATCCGATGAGCATTTTGCATAAAGATCATAAAAACGACGAAGCCGAGATCAAATTCAAGTTCCTTTCGGACTCTGTATTGAAGGCGTTCGAGAAGAACAGCGCATTTTCGATTTATGATTTTGGATTTTGGTTCGGCCGTGATCAAAACGTTCGCAGGAAGCGACATGTGTTCGATCACTTATCGGGACGTCACGCGTGAACGCGTAACTCCTACGGTCCAGTCGACGAACATCGCGGTCGCGGCCGCGCAGCGCCAGATCGGGCTGAAGGCGATGATGGCTTCCCGCCAGTCGGGAATGAACTTCTTCGGCACCAACGGCCAACCGGAAGTAACCGGTGCGCTGACGGCGATCGCGAACCTGATTCAGGGTCAGATCTTTCAGGGCAACGAGACCGTCGCCGCAAAGACGCTCGACGACGAGGACGGATTGACGAACGCGCTCGGTTTTGACGGCTTCCGTCAGCAGCTGAAGGGCGCTGGCTACTCGATCAACAAATCGAGCGACACGTATCTGACGGTTCTTCGCCGCGCGGTCGGCCAGATCTACGACGCCGGCGCGAACCTGAACGAGGTCGCGATCTTCTGCAGCGTGGGCGCAAACAACGCGATCGACGCGGAACTCGAGACGGCTTATTCGTTCCTCAAGAGCGAGGCGGGAGCGCCGACTCCTGTGTCATTCGCCGGCGCGGGATTTGCGATGCTTCGCGGCATTCTCGGACGCGTGTCGCCGATTCCGGCGGCCGGCGCCCAGGGCAACGGGATCGGGCACTACACGTACTCGGCCGCCGCGACCGAGGACATCTACGTTCTCGATCCGACCGGTTCCGCATTGCCGTACATCGGCAGTCGGGGTCCGACGATACTCGAGATGGTTTGCGCCATCCTGTCGAAACCTCTCGAAGGATTACAAAACAATACGGCATAAAGTGAGCCTCGCAAATCAACGGGGATCGGACGCTACGCGACTCCTTTCGCAGAAATCGCGAGTTCGCGGGTAGAATTCGCGGTAATTCTCGGGCAGAGTATATTCTCGGTATTCAATCCTACGTTGGCGAACCCGTGACTATGAAAAAACTTAAACTGATCGTTCTTTTGCTTATTCTCGCGGCGACGGTCGCGATCGCACAAAAATCCGAACCGATCCTCGAGCGCAACGTCCGCGCGCATATGGATTTCCTGGCCGGCGACCCGCTCCAGGGGCGCGGCAGCGGAACAGAATTCGAACGGATCGCGGCGACGTATTTCGGTTCGATGATGATGCAGTTCGGCATTCTTCCGGCCGGTGAAAACGATGTTTCGGGCAAACCGACATTTATTCAGACAGTAAACATCGTTCGAAACTCGTTCGCCGGGAACCCGACGCTCGCGTTCAAAGATTCTGTACTCGAACACGGCAATCAAATGGTACTTCTTCGCATCGGCGGACCGGTACCCGCCGGTATTCTTCAAAAATTGACCGAAGGCGGCAAACCGAACGCCGGCGCGTATGTTTTTGTCCCGCAAGGCGCCGCGCCGATCCCGAATCAGGCGTTGCAGACTTTGATGTCGAGCGGCGCCGCGGCGGTGATCGTCGAAGAAACGCCGCAGTGGCGAGCTAATTGGTCGCGATTTGCCTCGCGCAAACCGTCTTGGACGACGATCGGCGGGGCCCGGGATTCGTCCGCCGCGCTGATTGTTGTCAGCAAAGAGGAAGCCGCGAAAATCGCCGCGCTCGCCGATGGCACCAAGATCGAACTAAAGGGCGAACTCGCGCCGCCGCAAAATCAACAGACCTGGAATGCGGTCGGCAAGATCTTGGGAACCGATCCGAAACTCTCGTCCGAAGTGATTCTTCTGAGCGCGCATCTCGATCATCTCGGCATCCGCGAAAACGCGCCCGGGCCGGACAAGATATTCAACGGCGCCGACGACGATGCCTCGGGTTGCGTCGCCGTCATCGAACTGGCGCGGGCGCTCGCGGGCGGTCCGAAACCGAAACGAACGGTCTTCGTCGCGTTTTACGGCAGCGAGGAAGCGGGCGGATACGGTTCGCGCTATTTTGCCGACAACCTTGCTTTTCCGAAAGAAAACCTCGTCGCCAATCTGCAGTTTGAAATGATCGGACGTCCCGATTCGAAAGTGAAGCCGGAAGAGCTCTGGTTGACCGGATATGACCGCTCAAATCTCGGCCCGGAACTCGCGAAACAGGGCGCAAATCTCGTCGCCGATCCGCATCCGGCGGAGAATTTCTTCCAGCGTTCAGACAACTACACGCTGGCACGACAGGGAATCATCGCCCACACCGTTTCGAGCTTCGGATTGCACAAAGACTATCATCAGGCGAGCGACGAGATCGAGACGATCGATTTCGTGCATATGACGCGCTCGATAAACTCGATGGTCAAACCCATCGAATGGCTCGTGAATTCGGATTTCAGACCGACCTGGAACGAAGGCAAGAAACCGTAGCGATTTCGGGTGATCGACCGCGACTGGTAGATGGCCTCCAGCTCAGACCGGTCGGGGCGACAGTTCGGCCTTCGGCGGAAATTTTTCAAGCATCGACGTGGGGCGAATCGGTCGTTTCTCGAGTCCGCCGCCGCAATTCGGACAGACATTGAGAAGAACTCGTTCGACGCATTCCAGGCAGAAGGTGCATTCGAACGAACAGATCATCGCCTTCGCCGATTCATTCGGCAGATCCGTCCCACAGTTTTCACAGATTTGTCTGATCTCAAGCATTTTTCACCCCGACGCTCTTGATTTGAAATCGATTTCCAGTTGGGCGATCGCCTTTAGCGCGTTTTCGTCGTTGCCGTATTTTAGCTTGAGTTGATCGAAAACCGCCTGCCCGCGCGGATCGCCGGTTTTCGAGATCAGCAGCGCGTTGTTGAAGATCCCATTGACGTCGTCTTCCGTTATGGACGTTGTAAACCGTTCAAACAAAAGCGGATAGATCTCTGCGCCCTTCCCGAGCGCGACGATCGTATCGACGGCTGAAACACGATAATCCCAAACGGGCGGTGTCGGCAGGCGCCATCGGGGCAACTTGAGATCTTCAAGCCAACGCCGCGCAGCGCCGGCGCCGCGCGGATCGCCGAGTTCGCGAAGTCCGGCAAGCGCACCGAGAAGGCTTTGGCTTTTCATTGACGGCTTTTCGGCGAACCTCAACAACGCGTCGAGCGCCTTGGGGCTTTTCGATCTTCCGAGCGCGGTTGCCGCCGCCGCCGCAACCCGTTCGCTGACATCGTTCAGTCCTGCGATGTAGATCGAATCGAATTTCTGGTCGCGGGCGAGCCCGAGAAAGCCGATGGCGGTTGCCTTGAGCCACGAGCGATCGTTACGGACGACTTGAAGAAGAGTCTCAACCGCAGATGCGTCCGGAATTCCGATCAAAGTTTGCAGATTCGAAACCGCGGCCATACGAAGCCGCCAGTGCGACTTTCCGCGGATGATCCGATCGAGAACGACGCGGACGCGGACCTTGTCGCCGTCGGTCGCGTTCTCGGCCCGCGCTTGCGCGACTGCGTCGAGTATCGCCGAGTTACGGGCGAGTGCGTCCCGCGAGTTTTCGGCGAGATACAGCGTCTCGTCGAGCGACCGTTCGAACTTCACTTCCTTGATCCAAGTGCTTTCAAAGTCAAAGTTTACAAGCCTTGGACGGGCGCTGCGCTGGAATCTGAAGACGTTCTCGGCTTTCGCCTCTATCTCAACGCGCTCGACCCGGTCGTCTATCTCGATTTCGACCGCGCCGCGGAAGAATTCAGCTTGCGGCCGCCGGTCGCCGGCGTCGGTCTTTTGGGTCTGGAGCACCCGAAGCGTGAGCACTTTCAAAGTTTCGTCGTACGTGCTCGTGATCTCGAAGATCGGATGCCCCATCTTGTAGATCCACTGGTCGAAAAACCAATCGATCGGTCTTCCGGTGACATCCTCGACCGCAGTCTGCAAGTCTTCCGTCACGACCGGCCGTCCGGCGTTTTTTCTCACAAACGCCCGGATCGCGCGTGTCCAGGCGCTTTCGCCGATCTGTTTGCGCAGCATTTGAAGAACGAGTGCCCCACGGATTGTCGAGTAGTTATCGCCGGTGAACGTCGCGGCGTCGCTGTAATCAGTCGTCACGATCGGTCGTCGGATGCCCGAATTCCAGTCGTTCAGATAAACTCCGTGATCGAACCCGTGCTGCCAGAGCAGGAATTCGTCGCGGCCGTTTCGGTGTTCGTTATAGAGCCCATTGAGGTGATGCGCGAACGACTTGTCGAGCCAAACGTGGCTCCAGTCACGCGCCGACACATAATTGCCGAACCACTGCTGCGCCAACGCCTCGGCCTCGGTGAGATCCCAGAGATAGAAAAAGTCGGCGTGCGTCGAAAAATCGTCGACCATATTTTCGGTGATCGTCGAGACCGTGTTGTTGCCCGAAAATGAGCCGATATCCTGGACGAAAACCTGCGAATACCGCTGATACGGATATCTCGTGCCGGTAAGTTCGCCGAAAAACCGCATCATATCGGGCAATCGCTCCACGGTCGCCTCAATTGATTTCAACTCACTCGGATACCCGAAGTTGTGAAGTTCTATTTCGCCGAGGTTTTGTCGGAAATCGACGAATTCGCCGACAACCAATGACGTCAGATGGTTCGGGTACGGTCGTTCGGCCCGATAGCGGAACGTTCGTGTTCCGTCGCGATTCTCGGTGTTCGCAATTAGCCGCCCGTTCGAAACTGCCGTCAGTCCGCGATCGACCGTGGCCGAGATTTCCGTCGTTCGCAGATCTCCGGGCGCGTCAAACGACGGAAACCAGTAGCGGTTCGATTCCGGATCACCCATCGACCAGATCTCGCGTGGTTTGAGCGGATCGTTCGATGTTGGAGCCGACCATCGCAACCCTTTGCCGTTGCTGCCCGCGAGGCTGTTCGGATCTGGCTGATTAACGAAATTTGAACGATATTCGATCCTGATCGTCAACTTCTCACCCGGCTTGTAAACCCGTTCGAGCGTGATTTTCAGATTGTCGTCTGCGTCGCCGCCAAGGTATTCGAAGCCAAGGTTCACGCCGCTTGTCGATTTGATCGAGCTGATCGTCAGGAAGGCGGCGTCGAGAGCGATCTTGTCCGTTGCGGCGAACGGTTTGGCAGTGATCGAGGCCGTTCCGAAGACCTGTTTTGTCGTCCAATCGAATCGAAGATCAAGCGCGACGTGTTGAATGTCGCAACTTCTCAATCGAGACCATCGCGATTCGCTTGACGAAAACTGCGCGAACGCCGTCAACATCAAGAAGAGAATTCCGAGGGATTTTGTAAAACTCATAAGACTCACATTTGATCCAACGGAACATACATTTCGCGGATGATTTCCAGGTGGTATTTCTGATGCCCAATGATCGAGAAGCCAAACGCCAGCGCCGACATTTGGCGGTCGTTGACAACCGTGAAACGTTGTACCGCTTCGTCGGTGAAAGTCGCGAACATCGCGGCGGTCGATTTTCGAACGATTCGAAGATCGTCGAGGATGTCAGCCACGGTCCGATTTGCCGTGCTGACATTGGCGGCCATTTCGGCTTCGTCGAAACCGGTGTACGGCAGCTTGTCGTTGCGGCCGATTCGGAGCGCGCGATAAGAGAGGACGTGTTCAGCGTCGATCAAATGCTGAAGAATGTCCTTCACCGTCCATTTCCCGGGAGCGTAAACGTTGTCACCGACCCGATCGAGCGCGGCGACGTCAACTCCGTCGAGTTCATCGAGACTGGCGCGAAACGCGTCGGCCAGCTCGACGTCGGGAACGAGGTCGATGTATTTGTCAAAATAACAGGGCGGCTGTTTGATGTCCGATCTTTTCATTTTTCCTCCGAGGCCAGTTCGTCGATCGTTTCGCGATCGGCGAAGAGGCGAAATTTGTCTTTTTTCGTAGCGCCGAGGCGCAAATAGAACTTCAAGCCGAGAACATTCGACACGGGCGTTTGCCACTGCATTTCGAAGCAATCTTCTTCCCGGGCACGTTGAGCGACTCGGCGCAACAGACGTTTACCGATTCCGGCGTTTCGTGCTTTTGGCCGTAGAAACAGGCAGTCGAGGTGCATATATTCGGCTGCGTCCCAGGTTGAGAACTGTTTCCCGAAAGTCGCATAACCCAGAAGCGCGTCGCGTTCGTCAACCACGACCAAACACTCAATTCGCCTCGTTTCGCCAAACAACGCCGCGCGCAAGCAGTCGGATTTACCTGTCATTTCGATCACCGAACCCTCGAACGCCGCGTGTTCCGCAAGGAGTACGGCGAGGTCTTGAAGGTCCTGAATTTCCGCTTTTCTGATTCGGTGATTCATTGTCAGTCGGTCAAGCCTGTCTTACCTCTGCGGAGATACTCTTCGAGACTTGAAGCCTCGGCGTTTTGCAGAAATTCTTCGATCCAAAAGCGGCGTTCGGCGATGATCAAATCAAGTTCCCAGACACAAGCCATCGATCCGACGGCCAGCCGCCGAAATTCACCCGGGCGTTCGTGATCGGAAAAAAAAGTGACGCTGTGCAGCATCTCGCCGTCGAGCCAGCGGTTTAGCAGCGTCCAAACGCCGTCGTGCCCTTCGTGAACGATCAGGAATCCGGCCCGCGACGGTTCGGCTTCGATCGCCGCCGCGAGGTTCAGCCAATCGGGAAGTTGCTTGAGGGCCGAAGCGAATGTCTCTTCAGATCCGAAGACGGCGCGATGCGTCAACGCATATAGTTTGATCGGTTGCCCATCGACGAATTCAACGTTCCGAAATTCGATAACTCTTGGTTTGATCGCCGGCATACAACCACGATATATGAGCTGGATTTCGAGTTATAGAATGAATTTTGCGTGAAACGCGGGAATCTTACGCGAGCAGCCGTCGAAACTCTTTTGGCGTCAAACCATTGAATTCGCGGAAGCAGCGGATGAAGTGGCTTTGGTCGGAGAATCCAGACATATATGCGATATCGATCAGCGAAAGTTCGCTCCGGCGAAGCAAACCGAGAGATCGTTCAACTTTGATCTTGCGGACATAGCGGCTGAAATTACATCCGAAATAGCGCCCGAAATCGCGTGATATATGGGCGAAATGAACGTTCAGTTCCCGCGCCAGCTCAAGCAGCGAGAATTCCTTTTCCGGAAACGCGTGAAGAATCTCATCCATTTTCGCTACCCAGCGCGGGACCGAACGGTCAACGCGCGTTTCGTTTGGAGCAATTGCGCCAAATATCCGGACAAGCAACGAATCGATCGTCGTCGCCGATGCGTTGTCTCCGAATTTGAACTCCTTGAGGACGTTGTAGAAGAGAATTCGCGAGTCAGGGCGATCGATTAAAACGCTATCCGCCAGCCGGTCGAGCCGAATTTCATACCGCCCGCACCAATCCTGGCTTAGTTCGATCTGGAATCCCTTTGAAATCCCGCCCGTTCGACTGTTGCGATGCGATTCATGGCAATTGTGAAACAAAAGCGAATCGGGCGAGCAATCATACGAGCGCCGACGGTTGATGTGGCGGCAATTGCCGGCGACGACAAACGAGAAGTAGGGGTTTTCGTGATGATGCCAGTCGACGTAACGGTAATCGTATTCGGTCTCGGTCGCCGTCACGCCTCCGATGATGCGGGTCGTGTCGGTCTTCCCGAAGAATTGTCCGGCCCTGAAATAATTCATTGGAGAGACATTATAGTTGAAACTGCTGCGACGGCAAGCGCCGCAACCGACGGACGGCGTCTGACCTGCACCGCGGATTGCCGATGCTCCCGCATCGTCAATAAACTCTAAAATGCCGCAACCACCAAACCGTTGACATCGGCAAACAAGCGGAGAGAAAGTTCAGGCAGCAAGTTCGCCTTGGAATTCGTTCGGAGCCGATAGATATCGTTTGTCAACAGGCCCCGACCCCGAAAATAGCCAAACTGATTCGATGAGACGATGCGCGTTTCGCCGGTTTGCGCATTCACGATCGTGACGCGGGCGTTGCGGACCGGGCGATCGTTCGAATCCACGACCTGACCCCAAATGTCGGCCGTCGGCGCGATCGGCGAATCGCCGAGGAAACGCGAGATCGCAAATGAATTTCCGACGGTTGAACCGTTGAGTATCTTGCCGTCCGGCTGAAGCGCCAGCGGTCCGGCGAATGCTGTAGTTACCGTTCCGGCGTTGCCGAAGTCCGCGTCAGTTTCGCCGTCACTGGTGAATCGCGAAATCCCATAGGTCCAATCCGGGAATGTTCCACCACGCCGTGCGACGAGAATCTTGCCATCCGGCTGAACCGTATGGCCGTTAACGGCCTCGTTATTGAATTCCTTGCTTCCGTCGGTCGCAAACGTCGTGTCGAGGGCACCGCTCGACAATAAACGAATTAGAATGCCGTTGCCGCCGAACTGCCCGAAGCGTCCGCTGATGATGAGCTTGCCATCGGATTGGAGAACGACCTCGCCGGCAGACTCGCTCTCGGTCCCGAAAGTGAGAAAAGCTTTCCCGTCGCCGTCGAACGATGCGTCGTAGGCGCCGTTTCGATTCAAACGCACGACCACGAATTCCGACGCGACCGCTAACGATGGCGACGGAGTTGAATAACCGCAAAAAACGATCTTCCCGTCGGGCTGAATCGCCACCGAAAGCGCCGAATCACTGGCTTCCGGAACGAGCGCGGCAAGGACGATTCCGTCATTGTCGAATCGCAGATCGAGCCGGCCCTTGGAATCATATCTGACGATCGCCGCGTCCTTTTCGTCGCCGAAGGCCTCGCCGACGGCGATGATCGACCCATCGTAATCGATCGCGATGTCGAAAACGGCCGAGAAGGCGAAACCGACTTGTGTCCGGACCTTTCCGTCGGTTCCGAACGAACGGTCGAGGCTGCCGTCGGCGTTGTATCGGACAAGAGCAAAATCGAAGAATGCGCCATTTGCAGAAGACCCGGCGACGATGATCTTGCCATCCGTTTGCAGAGCCAGAGCGCGCGCGTAGTCGTTTCCGCTTCCAAAATCGGTCGTCAGCGTTCCGTCGCCATCGAAAGCCGGATCGAGCGAACCGTTCGGGTTGAACCTGGCAACCGCGATGTCGTAATCACTGCCGTTGAATGAGTAACCGGCGGCGACGATTTTGCCGTCGCGCTGCACGGCGAGATCGTGAAACTCGTTGACCGAGTTCCCGATCGCGACGAGGACCGTTCCGGTTTGGTTGAACGACGGATCGGCTTCGCCGACGGCAAACCCCGCCGAGACGGCAAGTAAAGATATCAGAATTATCAATGCCTTGCGTCTCATTTCATTTTTGCCCTGACCCGTTCCAGCTTTTGTCTTGAAACACTCGCAAGCTGCGTTTCGCCCGACGCTTCCGCCATTTTGAAGGCCCGTTCATAGTTTTCGGCGGCAAGCTTGAACTGTCCGTTCCTTTCGTACGCATCGCCGAGCGAATCATAGACGTTTGCCGAGTCCGGATAAGTCGCGACGTTCTTCTTAAAGAGCGCGATCGCTTCTTCGAACCGATTCGCGTTCAGCATCGCATAGGCGGCGCGATTCAAAATGTCTTCCGGAACGGGAATCGGGTAACCGAATCTGGCCGAAAGCTTTTTGTAATGATTTTCAAGGTCGGCGATCGTTCCCCCGACCGGCGGGGTCCAACCTTCGAAGATCTTCCGAAACCCTGCATAGTACGCCGGCAGGACTCCGGAGGCGTGATTCTCGTCTTTGAATTGCCGGAATTCGAATGCGAAGTTCTTCGGTTTCGACTTCCTGAGCAGATCCTGAAACGCGTTGAAACCGCCCAGATAGTCCGGTTCGTCGGCGATCGAGATGAACATCGATTTCTTCCAATCGCGATCCTGTTTCAGCAATTCCGCGGCCCGCTTGACGACAAAGTTATCGTCCCGATGCAAAACCGGGCTCGCGGCAATGTATGCGTTGAAAAGGTCGGGCCGCGCGACAAACGAATAAACGGCGAAGAGCCCGCCGAGGCTGTGGCCGGCGACTAGTCGAAACGGTTGCGTGCGGTAGTCTCGCTCAACGAGGGGAATTACCTCAGTTTCGATAAAACGCAGAAACTTGTCGGCGCCGCCGACGCGTCCGCCTTTTCCGTCATTGGTCGGGGTCAGGTCGCGCGAGCGGTCGATGTTTTGGAGCCCGACGATGATCACTTCCGGCATCATCCCGCCCCAAGCCTGCTGTTCGGCGATTCCGGCCATCATCGCGTTCTGCGGCGCGTGCGCATCGGTCATATAAACGACCGGATAACGTTTGTTCGAACGAGCGTAAGTCGGCGGAATATGGACGAGGATCGTTCGTTTTTCGCCGAGAACGGTCGATTCGATCGTATGCTGAAAATGCACGACGCTCGCAACCTGGGGCGTCTGCGCATTCACGGCGATCGGCAAGACAACGGCGAAAACGACGCACGCAATGTATCTCAAGGCATTTGAAGTCATCAAACTCTCTCCGGATTATAGTTTGAAAAGATGTGCTAACGTATCTTTACGTTGCAAATCCTGGTTGGTTCACAATGATAATCTACGAGATAACGACAAAGGTGCGATCGGATCTGATCGAAGACTACGAGCAATATATGCGTCGACGACATATCCCGGAGTTGCTCGCGACCGGATATTTTTCCGGCGCGAAGTTCACCCGTTCCGGCAACCGTTACCGCATCCAGTATGAAACGAGTGCCCTCGACGGTTACCTTGCGCACGACGCCGCGAGGCTTCGGGCCGATTTTCTGGAGCATTTCCCTAAAGGCGTCGAGGTCGAACGCGAGACCTGGGAGATCGTCGAAACGTGGACCAAAGTTTAGTTTTCCTTGCCGGCTGATATAATTGTAGCGTGCTTGTCTTGGGAATCGAAAGTTCGTGCGATGAAACCGCCGCGGCCGTTGTGCGCGATGGCCGGGAAATGCTGTCGTCGGTGATATCGTCGCAGATCGAACTCCATCGGCCCTTCGGCGGCGTTTTCCCGGAACTCGCGGCGCGCGAACATCTTGAGAAGATCCAGCCGGTCGTCCGCGAGGCGCTTGAGCGCGCGAAGGTCGGATTCGCGGATATCGACGCGATCGCCGTGACGCGTGGGCCGGGACTGATCGGATCGCTGCTCGTCGGCGTCAGTTACGCAAAAGCGTTGGCGTTCGGATTGAACAAGCCTCTCGTCGGCGTCAATCACATCGAGGGACACGTTTACTCGGTCAACTTCGAAAACCCGCCGGTCGAGTTTCCGGCGCTCGCGCTGATCGTCTCGGGCGGGCACACCAACCTTTTCCACATTCCCGAAGAAGGCAAATACAAGGTCGTTTCACGGACCCGCGACGACGCCGCCGGCGAGGCGTTCGACAAGGTCGGAAAAATGCTCGGTTTGCCATATCCGGGCGGTCCGGTGATCGAAAAGATCGCGCGCGGCGGCGATTCAAAAAAGATCAGGTTTCCGATTGCGAAGATCTCGGACGGACGTCCGGATTTCAGCTTCAGCGGATTGAAAACGGCGGTTTCGCGATACATTCGGGAGAACTCGGTCGAACCGGCTGTCGATGCCGAAGAGCCTTCGCAGATCATCAAAGACATCGCGGCGAGCTTTCAATCGACGGTTATCCGGAGTTTGATGATCAATGTCGCGAAACTCGCGGACGAGTTTTGTCCGAAGACTCTGATCGTTGCCGGCGGGGTGGCGTGCAATCTCGCGCTTCGCGAAGCGGCAGAGAGTTTCGGTCAAACGCGCGGCATCCCGGTCTACTTTCCGTCGCGGCATCTGTCGACCGACAACGCCGCGATGATCGCCGCCGCCGGGCACTTCAGACTGTTGCAGGGCGAGTCCTCAGGACTTGATCTGAACGCCGACGTGACGATCCGGCTGCAGAATATAGACGTCGAGGAAGGAGAGCTGAGGCGAAAGAAAGTGAAGTATAAATTATAGGGATTTTGGATACTTTGCACTGGGCCACGCTGTCGTTCGGTCTTTATGTCCCGCGTTGCGGCTTGCCGCCCGGATGTGCGGAACGGCCTGGCCTTTTCGCAGTTTGATAATCCCCGGAAGACCGGTACATCCGAATAGCCGATCACGGCTGTCCAACGTGCGCTTCGTGGTTAAGAAAAACCACCAAGGGCACGATGCGGCACGAAGATGTTCACTCAAAATGGTTACGAATTCAGAATCGAAATGATACAACCAACAAAGCCGCCGGGCAGCGAACGGCGAGCACCGACGCTCTGATTAAACAAAAACAACTGCGCAATCCGGTCCAAGGGTAAACGGCTGCGGTAAACGCCTCAATCGATGAAACTCAAAGGTGCCGGGCAACGATGGATCGAACGCATTCCAGCGCCGGGACCGGGCTTTTTGCATCGTTTTCAAAATAAATGTGTAAGATTTCGGCCGAAAAAACCATTAATAAGTGTAAGCGAAAAAAAACCGCTCGGGCAACCGGGGCCGTGCTTTGCACGAGTCGGGACAACCCTCGGTTTGGTTTTGGGATTTCCCGCCCGCGTTCGATAGAAAAGGAAAGCCGTGGGCCGGATGTTCGGAGGAAATATGGCTTTTTCACGTGCGATTCGTTCATTTACCCCCTTCACCTCTGCTTTGATTAGATTTACTTCCGTCGTTCTCCTCGCGGCACTTGTTTCGCCGACATTTCTTTTCGGGGATTTCGCGGCGGTTTCGGCGAAAGGCCCTCGATCCGTTCCGGTTGAAGCGGCGCCGAATGCGACCCCACCCGAGCCGTTCGTGATTTCATCAACCAATGCCGTGACAACGGCGCTCGCACGCATCTCGTGGCATCGGTCTCGCTTGCCGGAGATTACGTGGTCGGACTGTTTGCAGGGCCCCGCGTTCCGTTGGGTCTTGAACAGCCCGATTCGCGCCCGGTTCCGGCCGATCCCAATGCATTCTCACCGCCTCCGCCTCCGCAGCCCGCGGCGAGCGTCGATTTCGACTTCGATTTTGACGGCAAGGCCGACATCGCGCGGCGCCATCCTTCAAACTCGGAATGGAAAGTAAAGAACTCGAACGGCGCCAACTACACGACGGCTACAGTGGGCTCATCATCGGCGACGATCGCGCCCGGAGATTTCGACGGCGACGACAAGACCGACATGGCCGTCTTCAGCGCCGGGACGTGGACGATCAGGAAGAGTTCGAACGGCCAGACCGAGACGGTCTCGTTCGGCGCCTCGGGCGACAGGCCGGTAGTCGGCGATTACGACGGCGACGACGTTTCGGACTGCGCCGTCTTCAGGCCCTCGACAAACACCTGGTGGATCAAACAAAGCACAAACGGCCAGACGGTTTCAAGCGCTTTCGGCGCGACCGGCGACATCACCGCGCAGGGCGATTTCGACCGTGACGGCAAAACGGACGTCGCTGTTTTTCGGCCTTCGTCGGGCGACTGGCACGTTTCGGGATCGACCGCCGGATATTTCACTTTCCATTGGGGGATCGCGTCCGACATCCCGGTTCCGGCCGATTACGACGCCGACGGCAAGACGGACTTCGCCGTCTATCGAGGCACCACCGGCGTCTGGTACGCCGCCAAGAGCGGGGATTCGAACAACTCCTATCTGACTGAGTTTTGGGGAAGCTACGGCGACCAGCCCGTTCCGGCCGATTACGACGGCGACGGCAAGGCGGATTTCGCGGTCTGGCGGCCGACAAACGGCACCTGGTACATAGTCAACAGCGGAACGGCCAACTCGTACACCTATGAAACGCTCGGCGTCGCCGGCGACACGGCCGTTTCTTCGGCGTATCTGAAACAGATCGGCGGCTACATCTACAGCTATGATTTCGCCAAGGTCCGGCTGTCGCCGAAAAACGCAACCGGAGGTACGGATCTTTATTCGCGGAATTTCGCGTGGGGAACATCGCTTTTCGGTTTGCCGGGGCGCGCCGGTCTCGACGCCGGTTTCGGCATTTCCTACAACTCGTTGGTCTGGACCAAGGATCCGGCGACAAACACGATTGTCTTCAATGCCGACAACTCGAACCTGACGCCCGGATTCCGCTTCGGGTTTCCGACGATCGAGCCGGTCTACTATGACGCGACGACTGAAAAGTTCGCCTATCTGATGGTCACGCCCTCGGGAGGCCACGCCGAGTTCCGGCAAACGACCAATTCGAACATCTTCGAAACTGCCGATTCAAGCTACGCCGAGCTCAAGATCAACGGCACGGCCGGCCCGAACGATCCGGCGGACAGTCTCACGCTGACCGTCACCGGAACCGACGGCACGCGCGCCGATTACGAATGGAAGAACGGCGCCTATCGCTGCCAGAAGATCACCGACCGCAACGGCAACTACATCTCGATCAACCACGACGCGAACGGACTGCTTCAAACCGTGACCGATACCCTGGGACGCGTCGTCACCGTCAATTACAACAACGAAGCGCTTCCTATATCAGTCACGCAGACTTGGAAAACGAACAACGGCGCGGACAGCGATTTCACGCGCACGTACGCGACGTTTTCCTATACGACGAAAGAGATCAACACCAACTTCAACGGGCTTTCGGTGATCGGTCCCGGCAACGGCTTTTCGCTCAAGGTGCTCGACAAAGTCACGTTCCCGACGGAAACCAACGGCACCGGGCCAAGCACCGCCTTCAGCTACAACTCATACGGACAGGTCTGGAAGATCACGAACAAGGCGGCCGACGGGCATCAGCTCAATGAAGTCAAGACGGATCTGGAGACACCTGGAACGGCGCCCGAAGATTGTCCGCGTTTCTCAAAAACCTGGTCAAAAACGGAAAACTTCAACATCGTCGGCGGAACCGAGCAGTTCATCGAGACCGAGATCAGAACTTACCCCAATCAGACGTACGATCTCGGCGGCCACACCGGAACGGCAACAAGAATCGAAGTCGAAATGGCGGGGCATCCGCACGGCGCCGTCTCGAAAACGTGGGTCGGTTCATCCGGCTGGACGGAAGGCCTGACGATCGCCACCGAGGACTGGGCAAACAATGAACGAAAGCGCTGGACTTGGAACCAATGGACGCAGGATGACACAAATGCTTCCTACATCACCAATCCGCGCGTCACCGCATCCGAGGTCGGCGACACATCGAACCGGAAGATCACGGAGATCGACTATCGTCTGATCCCCAACACGACGGTCGCCGAATACGGACTCGTCAGCGAGGTCCGCGTCAAAGACGGGGCGACGAATTTCTTGCACAAGAAGTCGACAACCGCCTACAATCTTGATACGGCATACGTTTCGCGGAGAATCATCGGATTGCCGTCGAAAACGATTTCGTGGGGATACGATCAGTCGACCCTTCAATTGGAGAAGGTATCGGAGGTCGACTACTTTTACGACCAGGGAGACTTCAGCGATACGTCACTTGAGCAGAACATCACGAACGTCATCAGGCATGACAGCGCTTACGGCGCGTCGTTCACGGTCGGACGCGGGAATCTGACATCGAGAAAACGCTACAGCGTTCCCGACTTGAACGAGTACATTCAGACGGAAACAAAATACAACATCGCCGGAGCTCCGGTCGCGCAAGTTTCGCCGTGGACATCGACCTCAACCCGGACGACGAAGATCAGCTACGCCGACAACTTCAACGACACTTCCACAACGCGCAACACCTACGCCTATCCGACGAAGCTTTACGATCCCGCCGGAAGCTACTCTGAAGTCCAATATCGCTCCGATACGGGCGCGAACGTGATGGCAACGTCCCCGGCACCGGCCGGGAACACCTATGGCAAGAAAACGACCCGAAGATTCGATGACTTCGGCAGGATCGAAAGAGATTCGGTCTGGAAGGACATTCAGGGAACGCTTCAGGAATACAGTTACTCACGGTTTACATATCCCGACACGGGCGTTGAGTCGAAGGTCTATTCGACCATTGTTGACACGGACAACAACGGAGCCGGCAACACGGCCGACGAAGTCCTTTCCGAAACCTGGACCGACGGCGCCGGCCGCGTCAGAAGATCGCGGACTCCGATGACGTGGGATTCGAACGGCGCGACTCTAACGTGGTCAGGTGTTCAAACCGAGTACGACATTCTCGGACAGGTAAAGCGCCAAAGCGTACCATCGGAAGTGAATTCCGGCTGGACGCTACAGAACGAGGACGCCGCCCGCGGCGGCTGGCTCTGGAACTCGGCCGAGTACGACTGGAAGGGCCGGGTCATCAGAAATATCCCGACCGACTCAACCGGCTCCGACGGCAAGGATCAGCTCATCAGCTACGAAGGCTGCGGCTGCGCCGGCGGACAGGTAACGACGATACAGGGGGCCGTTGTTCCACGCGATGACGACCCGAACCAGACGGCACGGCGGACCCAGAAGATTTACCAGGACATTCTCGGGCGCGATTGGAAAGCCGAAACCCTCAACTGGACCGGCGGCGTTTATTCTTCAACGACCAAGACCTTCAACGGGCTTGATCAGCCAGTCCTCGTCCGTCAGTTCGACGGAACGGCGGTAATGAACAATCCGCACCAGACGAGTACGATGACCTATGATGGTTTCGGCCGTCTCAAGACCTCGCATCGGCCCGAACAAAGCGAAAGCAAGAACACGGTTTACAACTACAACCCTGACGGCAGCATCTCAAACGTCACCGACGCGCGCGATGTGGTAACGAGCTATCAATACAACAATCTCGGGCTTCCGACCGAGATCAGTTATTCGATTCCTTCGGGATCAGGTATTCCGGCGGCGGCGACCGTCGGGTTCTCATACGATGCGCTCGGAAACCGGACGGCGATGACCGACGGGCTTGGAAACGTCCAGTATGAATACAACTCGCTGTCGCAAATGATTGCGGAAACACGGCAATTCACGGATTCGTTGCCGCTGGCTCCGACATCAAACAACCGGTTCAAACTGGATTACGTTTACAGCCTAAGCGGGGATTTGTCAGGAGTAAAGGATCCGTACGGCAAGTGGATCAATTACGGCCAGGACCGTATCGGCAGACTCGCATCGGTCACCGGAACATCTTTCGCCGATGTCACCAATTATCTTTCGAGCGTCGATTATCGGGCATGGCGAACGCCAAAAGCGTTGAACTACGGCAACGGGGTGCGGATGGAGGCGACGTTCGGCAACCGGTTGCAGGCAATGGACTTCCTGGTGACAAAGACAAGTACGTCGACCGTTTTGATGCACAAGCAGTACGAGTACTACAATGACGGCAATCTCCGATACATCGGCGATCCGGTCACACCGAAGTTCGATCGGCTGTTCAAGTACGATTTCCGCAACAAACTGAAACAGACAAGAACCGGCGCCGAGGCGCGCGGCGAAACCGAACCCGACGAAACCAAAATACCGTTCAGAGAGAACTTTGACTTCAGTCCGTTCGGACAGTTGACGGATCGAACCGGCGATTGGCGGCCGGGAGTCGCCTGTGAGGACCCGGAATTCATCCTCGACTATTCCTTTGTCAACAACCGCAACACCAAACAGGGATTCGCGTACGATGCGGACGGGCGTCAAACGAGCGGCGAGGGGATTAACAGAATCTACAACGCAGCCGGCGGCATGACCAAAACATTTGATAATTCACAAGCGTACGAGATCGAGCTCTATCACGACGGCGACGGAAAGGAGTTGAAACGAAAACGCAGGATCTGGGACGCGGAAGAAGAAGATTGGGGCGATCCTTCCAGCAACTACTATATCCGCTCATCGGCAATGAGCGGCGAGATCGTCAGCGAAGCAAAAGATGACGGATCGAAACGGCAGACATTCGTCTATGCGTCAGGAACCCGTCTCGCGACCCAGAAAATCACCGAAGGGGCGTCCGACCAGGTAATCTGGGAAATGTCCGACCCGAGCGGAAACTCGTCGGTCAACACCAACAGCAACGGCAGCGTCGCCGCCAGTGGGATCGGCGGTTCGAGCCGTGTTGAAACCGATCCGCTCGGCGTCAACTCCAATTATCTGTGCCTCACGAACCCGCTGGCCGAGCGCGGGCGGACATTCAATCCATACGAGAATCCGAACGGCTATTCGGGATTCGGTGACTCCGGAGGCGGTGAGTGTTTTGTTGACGGAATTCCGACGCCCTGCGACTTTGCGTTCCACCTTTTCGGAATGGGCGAAGCACTGCAAGGATTCACTGATTACGGTCCCTTGGCGCCGTTCTCCGATATCGCTGGTCGATACGAAAATGTAAGCTACGCGGCGATGCTTGTGGGCTATGAAGAAGATACCGCCGAAATCACGCGCGACATCGCGGGCGATTCCTCGATGAATATTGCGGCCGGACAGCCGATTTATAGGATTTTCACTGATGATCGGAAGAGTCGCAGAGGTCCACCGAGGACTGATGGAATTCCTGAGGACTGTCTTAATGTACTGGATGAGCTTGGAATTAAGGAACAAGCACTTTGGTTGTTGAAGAATGCGCCTTTGGTTGACATTGAAAACGTAGCCATTTTTGGGACGAACCTTGAACTGGAATTCGGATCAGGAGGGTTATTGCCGGTTGACGGATCAACCGGTACAACTGCTTTGTCGATGTCGATTGAGAATAACCCAGCCGCGATTTATATTGGCAACGCTTGGTCGCTGCCTGGTGAAACGTTGGGTCAAACATTTGATCGTCGGATTGATGGTCCGATGGCATCTATGACTTTTCGACCTCGAGGGGCGATACAGGGCTTCGGAACGATCTATTACCGTTCGTCTCTCGGGCGACCCCGCGGAACCGTGCTTTTGCACGAAGTAGTACATTTATTGTTCCCTGTGAGTATTTCGGGAACAACAGATCTAGACATAGCGTTGGTTGACAAACTCGATCTCACCGTTGACGACACATTACCGGAAGGCGAGCGTTATTCAAGTGCAGTCAGTGGTTTTTTCCAGAATGACTGCAATGTGGGAGGCAGAAATACTATTAGGGAATGATGAGAGGGGTAAAATCATGAAAGTTCGCCAACTGAAAAGAGTTTTAATTTGGCTCGGATCCGCGACGGTACTGTTGGGGTGTGTTAGCGCGCAATACCAGAATTCAAATGAGCACATTTCAACGCCACCAGATCCAACTCAAACACCATCCGACATTCGCAACACCGATTGCGAAACGTTGAAGTTTCGATTTGTGACGATCGCCGACAACGTCGACACCACCAAGTCGAGGCGAGTTGATGTTTTCTTGGAAGATAAGTCGTTTACTGTCGATAATCTCAAAGGGCTGTTACTTTTCATGTCGAGAAAATACAATGATACGCCGTCACTTTTGGTTGAGGTCAACACCGACTGGTCGCAAATCGAATTTCCGTCTGATTGTCCCGGTACCGGGATCAGCGGTCGGGGCCCAAACGGAGTCTCAAGGGACGGCCATAATTACGCTCTTTTGTACCGTCGCGACGGTACTCTGTACTTCAACTATACGGCGGACGCGAAGAGCCCGAAGTTGACAACAGTTAAGGTTGAATCGAATAAATGAGGCCGCCCGAAGTGGAGCGATTTGGCGTGGCGAATTTCCGACGAACAACATACAGCCGCGACGCTATTCCACGATCGTCGAGCTCGGCAGATCGTCGATCAAAGCTGAGGACGATGTAACGAGCGAAAGCTGGACCGACTTCGCCCGGAAACCTACAGTTTCTATTTCAGCAAGCTAATTGCATTGCTTTGCGGGAAGGTGTGGACCAATGAACAGAAATAGTCGATTGAATTTGTTCTTCTCATGTTGTTTGATTGCAGGGTTCGTGTCGTCAGCGACGTCTCAGCAACTGGACCTCTGGCAAGGAGCCAAACGCATCTCGCTGCTAACGTCGACCGAAAGCGACGTTATCAACGTTTTCGGAAAGCCGAAATCATCTGAAGACCGCTTTTGGTGGGAGTATCAAACAGAGTTCGAACAGCTCTATGTCGAGTATTCACGGGGACCGTGCAAGCTTCCGAATAATCAGGGATGGCGGGTTGCCGAAGGCGTGGTTACGAGGCTTTTCTATGCTCCGAAAGAAAGAAGAAAACCCTCATATTTTGGTCTAAAGTCACGTAAGTTTTCGAAGAAAGAAGTTTCAGACGCACCCGGCAACTTTGTTTTTGACTCTGGCATTCGAGGAATCTCATTTGGCGTCCGTATTGACGGAACCGTGCAGGACATCCTACTATACCCGAGCGAAAAGTGTGACAATCTTCGGTGCGGACAAGATCAGCGGAGCACGAAATGAAAACAACACGACGGTTGTGGATCTGACGGCAACCGGAGATTGTCGGATATGAATGCTACAACGCGTTGACACATCCGTTGGCGATTGATGATCAAACCTAAATGGAGGAAGCGATGAAACACGTTTTGAGATTAGCGGTCCTATTGTCGATCACGGCACTAACCTGTTCTCAAACGCCGTCAACGCTGGATGGCACAAGCACTTGTTTCCCTGTTAATTTCCGCTATTTGATAGTGAAGGACACGATGCTGAGTGGGAGATCTCGAGAAGTTGAATTGTTTCAGGAAAGGAAATCGTTTAATCGCGACAACCTTCAACAACTTTTTGTTCACCTTTCTAAGCAATACCCCGAGCCGGTGAATTTGACGGTCGAAGTAAAAACGGATTGGTCGCAGATCTCAATCCCCACTGAGTGTCCGGGAACGGGGAGATCGAACGTCGACGTGCTCAAAGGTGAGCTGGACGGCATCGATGCGCGCTTTTATCGGCGAGGTGGGAACGAGTATTTTAAATATGTCGAATCCTCTGATTCAACCGAAGTCCGAACAGTGCTGATCAAAGGACAGATTAGGAGTACGGAGTCGAAGACGAACACGGTTTCGAATTAGGTTCAGGGTTTCGGTTTGTGCAAACCAACAAGGCTGCAAGAGATCGGGACGATCGCAGCTATCAGTATTATCAGGACGGCACTTTGAAATTCATGGAGGATCGCCTTTCGGCTCAGGGGCACCGGTTTTTCCGGTACGATAATTTATCGCGCGTCGTTGAAACGCGAACCGGCATCGAGGCTAAGGGACAGGCGCCCGCGGATCCGCCACCCTCCGGACTGCTTTATCGCCAAAACTATACATTCAACGAATTCGGAAACCTGACCGCAAGATCGGGAATCTGGAAGCCGGGATCAAATTGCGGTGATGATGGGGACTTTCCGTTCAGCCATATCTATCAGAACAACCGTACCGTCGGCGATTACTACGATGCCGACGGGCGCCCGACGAACAAGGACGGGTTTTCCGAGGTGTACGAATCGGCGGGCCGCAACGTCAGGCATCTGCCGAATGACGGTGAATACGAATTGGACCGCGTTTACGATGGTGACGGACTTGAGGTGAAGAAGATCGAGAAGGTGTGGGATTTCGAGAACAATCAATGGAAAGAACCCACGCGGAAGTACTATATCCGTTCGACGGTCAAATCTGGCGAGATCATCACGGAAGTCGCGGGTGACGGCAAAAAGAGCCAGACATTCGTTTATGCCGGTTCCGATTTGTTGGCGAGGCAAACGCTGAGCAACGACGCGGTACCGGTCGAGAGCGTGAAATGGGAACATTGGGATCCGGCAAAGATCAGTCGGAGGACGACCGACAAAGACCGGAACTCTCCGAGTTTTTCCGGCGTTGAACTCGATCCGCTGAACAAGAACGCTCTGTATTTCTGCCTGCCGCAGCAACCCGAACGGGGTCAGTATCTTCTGAACTCGCACGATTACCCGGGCGCATGGGCAGCAAGCGCGATGCAGTTCTGCAATTTCGGGGGACTGTTCGGCCCTTGCGATGTCGTCGAAGGATTGGGCGGGAATTACTTCCCGTTCTATGGACGCAGCAATGATCGGTTCGCGCAATTGCCGTTCGAGATCGCTCCCCGGCAGATACGTAATCTAGACCATCCGATGGCGGTCGCCTATGACACATTTCACGAACTCTATTCCGGGGCTTTTCTCGAGATGAGTGGCTACAACTACGCCGAAGGATCATCCAACAATTTCGTATCGAGCATTTACGGGTACGGCATGTCGGATTTGCATCGTTTAATTGGCTCCTCACAGAAGGATGGAGATAGGGCCGGCCCCGCAAAGGTTGAGGCCATCACTGGCAAAAAGCTTAGAAAAGCACTCGAAAAATGCGTAAAGGAGCAGTTCGGTTTGAAAGGCGCCCGGGTTGATATTGAGAAAGCGGCAGCTGGCAAATCGGGAACAATCAATCTGGATTACAACTCTCCGGGTAATCCGACCACAGCAGTTTCAATCGTCACAAATGCATTGCTTTCGGGGCAAGACATCGCGAGGAAGCAAACAAACAGGGGCGGGACATCACCATACGGCTGGGAAGCGGGACTGACGATAGACAAAGAACCTCTAACCAACTACATAGCATCGGATTTGGCTCATCCGATACTTCCTGGTTCGTTAATGGGGAAGTCCGTTGTCGTACCGGGTGCATCAGGTGAACTGCGAACCTTGTTAAACGATCCCTATCTAGCGGCTCAGATTCATGAGTTCGGGAATTCGTTTTCTGCGTATCGGTCCGGTTCTTCAAATTATTACGGAAGCTCGAACCTAATTGATGAAGATGCGGGCTATGCGCTTGACGAATGTCTCGTGAGGCGTTTGCGCAACAGGTAAATGAGGAAAAAGTAATATGTTTTTCAATTTCAAGCGAAATCGCGCGTTGCGCATTGTCCATTTCTCTGCATTCGGAATAGTTCAGTTTTGCGTTTTCAACGTATGTGCTCAAACCATTGAGAAGTGTGTGAAAGTTGACTCGACCATTCGTTCGATGGAGCAACGAGAGATGCAGACCGCCAAGATTATTGATTTTCCGAACGCAGACAAGGTGATTGGATTCGAATCGATTCATGCCGGAGGTGCCGTTGCCTTTTCGAATGAGTCCATTTACAAGACCTCTGATAACGGGGCCTCATGGAAGAAATTGGATTTCGCAAACGAATCAGGATATCGTCTGAAAACAGTCAGATTCCTTACGGAGGAAATCGGACTTGTAGTTTCGGAATCGTGGAATCGCGGTCTCCGGGAACAGAGATTCACAATAAGAATTACGACAAATGGTGGTAGAAGTTGGCCGTCGGTGTATCGGCGGAAATCTGCACAGGTAGCCGACATCCTGGTCACGGCAAATCGGATCTCGATTGTGGTGAATTCATTTCCGCCAATGTATAGGCAGGAGATCGTTTCAACATCCGATAACGGACGATCGTGGCATGTTGATCGCTTGGAACTGGCTCGATTTACCGGGCCACAAGGCGATGACTTTCGGGAGCCGCTTTCAACTATCATCGCAATCGATTCAAACACCACTATTGTGTTTTCCCGCTTCGGTCGAGTTTTCAAGGGATCCACAGAACGGGAGTATCGAGAGATTGCGGTACCTTGTGAAATCCCGTCTAACACTTCATCCGGAATTGATTCGCGCGCGAATATCTGGATGGCATATGGTTCCGACGGGCTTGAAGGACCAAGCGGAGCGTTCATTCGACAAGTTGGTGACGACATCTGGGAGCGGATAGATATTCCCTTTGCTGTATCAAAAGCGATACTTTGGAACGACAACACAATCGTAATTGGTGGAAAGTTAGTGTTCGCGGATGGTGGCGCGGGCATTTTGTTGTCGAACGATGGTGGACGTATTTGGACGTTAATCTTTCAAGATCGAGCGTTTGGGCGTATCGTTTCAATGGTTCGAATGCGGGACGGTTCGATTTGGGCTGCAGGCGAAAATGGAGGGATAGTTATTGTAAAAGTCCCGTGATCCATCGGGTGATTCTCTCGTTTCTATTTTCCGCAGGGCATGGGCGGCGAGGCGATGCAATTTTGCAATTTCGGGGGACTGTTTGGCCCTTGCGATGTCGTCGAAGGATTGGGCGGGAATTACTTCCCGTTCTATGGAAGCAATGATCGGTTCGCTCAATTGCCGTTCGAGATCGGCCCCCGGCCTGTCCGAAACCTCGACAACCCGATGGCCGTCGCGCACGGTGTTCTGAGCGGGATTTTTCCGGGCGATCCTATCACGGAATTTGACCTGTCCGGCTGGGGCGACCGAAGTGAATTTCAATGGGAAGACGAATCACCGCTCTTCAGATACGGATTGTCAGATTTGCATCGTTTGCTCGGGCAACAATCAATCAAAAAGCTCCCGAAGAGTCTTGCGGATCGTAAGCAGAAACTAACGGAAAAGGAATTATCCGATTTAAGGAGTGAGTTCGGGGACACTCTTGGTATCAAGAACGGCGAAGAATCCTGTGAAGCTAAGTTGAACGAGTTGCTTGAGGCGCTGGGGTCACAAATCGCTTCTGTGAAGGATCTCGCTGACCGCTTCTTTGATGGAAAAAACAAACTCTACGGTGTCAGCGGGAATGTGACGACGATCCGCGTCAAGATAGCTGGTAAATGGGTTGCGACCAGCGCGCCCGCTGGCATAACAGGATGGAATGGTTCGAGATTCGAAGCGGTCATCAACAATAAAAACCCGAGCATAACGACATTGTCAACTTTTTTGCACGAGATCTTCCACGCCGCTGGCAAAGGAGCAACAATTGATCACCTGGAGCTAAACCGCGCCGCGCGAGAAGTGCTCGGTGATAAGGATCCAATCTGGAATCTCGATCGGTTCATTCGAAAATACTGCACAAAGGAGGGGTTTGAGAAATGAGAATGCGAATCATTGGCGCGGTCGTCGTTTGCCTGCTGGTGTCATCGATGAACGTTGATTCCAAGCCCCCGTTATGGTTCCGGAAACTTCGACAAGAGGTTAAGCTTCTTGAATCGGACCATAAAGATCTTGAGAGGATATTCAACGATGCAACCGTAATCTCCCGCTATCACAGCGGCAGCGTCGAAGTTGTTTTGTATCGGACGTCGTTTGGTCGAATGGAAGCGACTTATTCCGGTGGGGATTGCGAGAAATACTACGATTACCGAGTCCGGCAGGGTGCGATAATCGAAATCGTAGTTCTTTTGCCGCTCGAGACTCGACCGAAATTCAAGAAGCTGCAGATCGACACGACGGATTTTCAGACGACAAGAGAGGATGACGGAACGTACCTCCTCGTCGATCCGGCATCCGGATATTCCTACTCGACGCAGCGAAAAAGACTTAGTTCGCTACTAATTGAACCTCCCGTCTCACAGAATTCGCGCCGATGTTCGACCGAAACGGAATTGGGAGACGGAAGTTACAAAGAATAAATCTATGTGCGTTTTGCGTTGCCGCGCATGCTTCGCTTCGAATTTTGTTGTCGCGCGAAATCGACTTGCAACCCAAACTCGATCCTACTTGAAGTGTTTGGTTTGGAGACCTTTCGACATCAGTCCGATTCGAAAGAGCTGGCGGAATAATGATATGCGCGGATTCCACGACGTTCAACGATGCCCGGAACTACATCGCGTTGTTTTTTGCCTGCCGCAACAGCCCGAACGCGGACGGTATAGCCGACTTCACGCACGGCAACGACTCGCGGGTGACGGCGAAAAACGACCTGCTCGATGACAAATGGGACCGGACGATGAAGTACGATTTCGCCGGACGGCTGACGTTCGCGCAGTTCGGAATGGGTGTCGGAACGAACAACCAGAACAAACGCGTCTATGAAGAGTCGATCGGGTATGACGGGTTCTCGATGATGAACGACAGACAAACCAATCATTGGGAAAATGATTCGGGATTTACCGAAACCTACGTCAACGGCCGGATCAGTTCGTTCAACGGCAATTACGATGCTGCCGGGAACATCATTCGGCAGGGCGACGTTCAGTCGGACCCGCATACCTTCGTTGACACGAACTACGACGCATCGGGACGACGGACACGGATGTTCGACAAGAGGAAGGGGAAATTCGGAAATGTGCTGAACATGATCCAGGAACATTTGAGCGAATACGTCTTCGACGGCGACGGCCGGCCGGTGATCGAGAAGGAAGGCTTTCAGACCTATCACGTAAACGACTCGCCGCCCAATTCACCGCTGACGGCCGCGCCGAAGATGTATCAGGTATGGTCGACGGTTCTCGGCAGCAATCTGACGACGGTCAAGCCGGACGAAACGAAGTGGGAGACGAAGATCTTCGCCGGCGGCGCGGTGATCGCCAAAGAAGGCGCGACGGGTCCGCAATGGGTGACATCCGATCCGGTCACCGGAACGACCGTCACCTGGCGCAAGATCGACAATGACTGGCTGACTTCGGTCGAAGAAACGGAGCCGCTCGGTCAGAAGATCTACAACGCCGATCCCGATCCGCTTCCCGAACCGAGCTACGACAACTCGGTCGGCAACGCTGATTTCCCGCAGTGGCAATGCCAGATGCCGTCGAAGTACTACGGCAACTTCTACGCGATGCCGTGGCATTGCCAGTTCGCCGAGATCAAACGGAGATCGTTCGAAGGCGGCTATTACGTGATCGAGGAACCCGAGACGAATCCCAACAAAGTATCCGGACATACAACGGGATCAGCCGGCCCGGCAACTCCAACCGGTTCAGCGGGTCCGGCGACAGGCTATCAGATGGCATTCAGCCGGCTGATGAAGTACACCCTCGGCGCGACGCGGAAGCCGACGAAAGAAACCGGCGAGGATGATCCGGAAAGTGACACCAACAAACGCAAACGGACATTCACCGTTACCATAAATGACGAGGCGCGATCCGAACCGCTTGAAACGGGGTGGGTCGCGGCGTCCAATGGAATAAAAGTCAGTCTTGGCGGGACTGATGAGGCTAGAAAGGCGCTTCAGTCAGTGCTCACTCAGGAATGCGATTCAAAACTGACGCAGGTCCTGGCGCAACTGCGTGTGAAGGATGGCAGAGACAACCCATTAAGAAGCGATACAATTTTAGGTTTGTTCGACAAACTCGTTGCGCAAACGAAAGGAGGAATTTGGTTTGACAAGACGCAAGAAGAATTCAGAAATCTGTTGAATAGCGTGAGCCCGGGGACGGACGATGTTGCTGGCGGCGGTGGTGTGACGCTCGGTGTATACGAGAAAGGTTCTCGCGGCTTGAAAAACGCAGCCATGTTCGTGGGCGTCTTTCCCAGAGACGTTTCCACATTGGGTTCCGGCCAAGGTCCGGCGACGGAACGCGAGATGTCGCGGCGGATCGCGCAGGCCAAGCGAGCGCTGTTGTTGATCCTGATTCATGAGATTGCGCATGCGGCGGGCCAGCATCAGACGTTTGATCACGATGAAATGAACCAAGCCGCGAAAATCGTCGACGAAGGCGTCAACGACTTCGAACAATTTGTAACAAAACACTGTGAGGTTGGAACCTATGTGCCAAAATACGACGCGAGGTGAATCGCAAGTTGCCGGGATTTCTTGTCTTCTTGCGCAAACGATTATCCTATTATTCACGATGCTTTGTCCGGCGCAGTCCATACCAAGCGAATCGCTGGAATATGTACCACTACGGACGGCTCGCAACGAAATCCAGCAAAAAGAAAAGGTATTGGTTTCGCGGCCAAATCGGCTTGAGTTTGAAGCCGCGGACGGACGCGTGATTGCGGAATTCTCGGTTTCGGAATGCGACCCGAACGGATGGCGAGTACCCCCGGGAACATTGATGTTTTTGAGTGTTGCTCCCAAGAAACGGATTGCGATCGATGACGTGGATTTGACGGGGCTCGTGTTTACTATGTCGGAAGGCAAACGATTCTATGTCAATACACGGGCCGGCATTGAATATCAGTTTCGTCAGGACGCAGACGGACGATATCTCGACTTGATCCGCCATATTCCGAAAAGCACGGATTCTTCGCTGCGTTGCAACGGTTTTCCGGAATACGACCCGTTGTCGGATCATTACGTCGTCTACGATCGCGAAATAATTCCAAATATCAACAGATGGGATGCGGCCCGAATCTATACTACGAGCGAGGCGTCGAGGCAGAATTCGTATCGCGCATTTATCTTTGTGTATTGCCCTTCAAGACAAAGGCGACTGGGCAATGAAATCATCAAGAAGATAAACAGATTTGTCCGTCGGGCTTACGGAACAATTCCCGAGAACCTGATTATTGCGTTTGGAGGCGTCAGAGCTGAGTGTCAGTTCGAGTCGTTCCTGATTCGCGCCGACCTGCCGGATGTCCGACCGCGGCCAACGCAAAGCCCGTGATGCGTTCGGCCGGCGGCTTGACACGAACTACGACGCCGCGGGACGTCGGGTCAGGATGTTCGACAAACGAAAGGGGAAATTCGGGAATGTGCTGAACATGATTCAGGAACACCATTTCGATTTTGGATTGGGGATTTTGGATTTTGGATTTGCGGTTGACGCAACGAATCGAAGCCAGAAGTGCCGGGAAGCAACCGATTCGTTGGACTGGGAAACCAAATAATTGATATGCGCCCATTGCAGGTGAAATCCGCAATCACAAATCCGAATTCCGAAATCGCCTCGGCGGTCAAGCCGGACGAAACGAAGTGGGAAACGAAGATCTTCGCCGGCGGCGCGGTGATAGCCAAAGAAGGCGCGACGGGGCCGCATTGGATGACTTCCGATCCGGTCACCGGAACGACCGTAACCTGGCGCAAGATCGACAATGACTGGCTGACCTCGGTCGAAGAAACGGAACCGCTCGGTCAGAAGATCTACAATGCCGATCCCGATCCGGTTCCCGATCCGAGTTATGACAACTCGGTCGGCAACGCTGATTTCCCGCAGTGGCAATGCAAGATGCCGTCGAAGTTCTACGGCAACTTCTACGCGATGCCTTGGCATTGCCAGTTTGCCGAGATCAAACGGAGATCGTTCGAAGGCGGTGATTACGTGATCGAGGAACCCGAGACGAATCCCAACAAAGTATCCGGACATACAACGGGATCAGCCGGCCCGGCAACTCCGACCGGGTCAGCCGGTCACGAGGCACGCCATATCATGGCATTCAGCCGCCTGATGAATTTCACGCTCGGCGCAACCCGGAAATCGACCAAAGAGACTGGCGAACACACCGGCGACGATGAAGAAGAGCTTCAAAACATCGGAAATCTAGGGATTTTGAACATCAAGGCCGATCCGGAACCGCTTGAAACGGAATGGGTGGAACCTGACACCGCATTTTCTAGTGTTACTATTGCCTTCAATGGACTTCAAGATGCACGAAACCAGCTAGTTGGAACTCTTGGTAATGGTGAATGTGCGTCCAAGCTTGATGCTGTATTGAGTAACCTGAAACTGAGCGATGAAAATCTAAAAAAGGCCCTCGGTGTCCAGAATTCATTGAGGGCGAAATCCATCTTGGATTTGTTCGACGCAATTGCGGGTCAAAAGCGAGGCGGCTTCTCGTTCGACTTGGACGAAACCGGGTTTGCGGCGCTCGTTGACAAAATCGACCCCGGAACCGAGTTCCCGGCAGGAGGAGGCGGATCAACTCACGCTTCGTATGACAAGGGCAGCAATTTCTTGATCAATGCGTTCATGTATGTCGGTGTTTATCCGCGGACATTCACTGAGGGCACTCCACGAAGAATTCAACAGGCGAGGCGAGCCCTGTTGGGTATCCTAATACACGAACTGTTGCATGCTGCGGGGACGAATCGCTATTTCGACCACGTTGAGATGGATGCTGCGGCGAAGATAGTCGATCCTTCGGTTTCCGGTCTTGAACGACTTGTTGCAAAGTACTGTGAGGTTGGTACATATGTTGAGAAATTCGATAACCGATAAAGTAATGAGGTTGGTACATATGTTGAGAAATTCGATAACCGATAAAGTAATGTTGTCGCTAATCGTCTTTGCCGTAAGCGCATTTTGCCTGTTTTCAAACTCATTTGCACAGGCTCCCGCTGAAGTCTTTCCTGGAATCGTTCCGCTTATTTCAACTCGGGAAGAGATCGCCCGCAAATTTGCATTGCCGGGGGTTCCGTCAGCGGATGCCGTGTTTGAGACATCAAAGTCCGTAATCAAAGCAACATTCGCGACCGGACCGTGTGATGAGTACGGATGGAACGTGCCGACCGGGACACTCGTGTTGCTCAAGATCTACCCAAGAGAGATCACTTACTTTGATCCGTCGGGTGACAAGCAATTTGAATCTTTCGGACTGGACTCGAGCAAGTACTTTATTAACCGAAGCACCGGACTCGATTACGAAATGCGGTACGAATTCGAAAACCCCGGATTCATGCCGTGCGGATTGTTCCGAGATCAGGCGAAGCGAGTCTACGTTGTCCGGGTTTTCCCAAATACGATCCGGCCGCAGATCACTATTATCCTTATCAGAGTGGAGAAGTTTCTCGACCGGATCGCTGGAATCCGGACGCCCTTTACCTGTCGTTAGCGTATACGCGTGAATCGAGACCGCGACAAGTTTTCATTTTTGTATATGCGCCGAAATCGGATCGGGCCGCAGCAGATCGATTGGTTGAAGAGACGAAAAACTATCTCAAGGGCCAGAACGGAATCGATAAGAATCTGGTGACGATCATATTCGGCGGCATTCGATGCAAACTTGAGTTTGAGACATTTGCCGTCCCGGTTGGCTATCCACCGGCACAGCCTCGTCCACGCCCGTTCTGCAGTTAAGGTTGCGGTCAAAGCAACCGTCTCAAATCCTGGATTGATGGGCGTCGAATCGAATGGGCTCGGTCCCAACGGGAATTGCTGGCGGTACGGAAAACTTCTTAGGGCTGAAGACGCCCTCAACGAAGCAATGCATCAAGCCGGAGCGTTTGCGTTTGACGATCGTGACCTCGCCCGTGCGTATTCGAAAGCGAAGAAGATCGACGCTCCAGATTACGGATGGAAGACTAAAGCAGATGTCGAGACAAGAAAAAAGTAGTGTGCGGCAAAGCGAAAGAAACGAGTACGGCCGTTTGTTGAACACCGCGACATTATGATGTTGCAAGGGTCGAACAATCAACGACTTACCTTCGACCCCTTCAGGGTCGGCCTCTCATCTGACTAAAATCCTGGGGTCACGCTTCGCTCACCCCAGGCTATTATCTGATTCGCTTTCAGCGAATTTATCGACTTTTCAGACAGCCTCAACACCGTTTCGATTTTGGATTTGCGATCGGGGATATCGGGGATTTTGGATTTGCGGTTGATGCGAAGCATCGAAGCCCGAAGTGCCGGGAAGCAACCGATTCGTTGCACTCGGAAACCAAACACTTGATGATGCGTGAATCGCTGACAAAATCCGCAATCACAAATCCGAAATCCGAAATCGCCGACCGTGCCGGAATCTGCTCCCGACGCGCGGTCCAGCAGGTTTTTCAAAGTTCCCAAATCGCAAATCCCAAATCGCTATTACCCAAACACTCTCGGCAGTCTTCGTTCCAGGTTCTTGGGCAACAGGATTTCCATCGCGTCGTCGACGGTGACGATTCCGGCGATGTCGCCTTCGTCATCGATCACGGGCAGAGCGAGAAGATTGTATTCCGCGATGGTTTGCGCTACTTCTTCGGCATCATCGTTGGGATGCGCGAACTGAAACTGGTCGCGCATCACGTCCGACAGAGGCAAAGTCGGGTCGGCTAGGATAAGACCGCGGAGCGTGATCAGGCCGCATAATTTCCAAGAGTTCTCTTCCTCGACGACATAGAGGTAATAGATCATATTCGGCGTTTCAGCCATCTCGCGCAAACGCGCGATCGCCTGTGCAACCGTGAGATTTTTGGGGAACGCGACGAACTCGGTCGTCATCAGCCCGCCGGCCGTGTCGTGCGCGAACGACATCAGTTCGGCGACATCGGCCTTTTCCTCGCCTTCCATAAGATCGAAGAGTTCCTGCGCTTTCTCGTCGTTCATCTCGCCGAGCACGTCGACCGCGTCGTCGGGCGACATTTCTTCGAGAATGTCGGCGGCGCGTTCCTTTTCCATCTCTTCGAGGATTCGCGCCTGATTTTCGGTCGACATCTCTTCGAGGATATCGGCCGCGATCTCATCATCGAGCGATTCGACGATCTCGGTGCGGTGGACCGGCGAGAGCGCCTCGGCGAGCTGCGCGATCTCGACCGGATGAAGCCTCGAAAGCTTGTCCTTCGACGACTTCAGTTTGACGGTTGCGGAGGCTGAATCGGTCGCGAGGTATCCGACGTCGGCCCAATCGATGACCTCGACGACTTTCGAACTGCCGTAGAATCCTTTCGGCATCAAACGGCGCAGAAATCCCTGGAGCGAGACGTCGGCACCGCTGACGCGCCACGCTTGCCCAACCTGAATTATCTGGACGTCGTTGACGCGGACGACGCGTTTGCCGTCAACGTCGATCAATTGGTTGTCGAGGACGTCCTTGTTGAGCAAAACCTCGCCGGTGCGGCGCGTGAACGGGCGCAGATCAAGCATTCCGGAGTTCATCTTGGCGCCGTGCTCACCCATCGTCGAGATATTGGCGCGCGGCATAAAAAAGAGCCGGCGGCGATAGCGCGCGACCAATCCGATGACCGGCGGATAATCTTCCTCGCCGTATCGCACGATCACATCACGAACGGTCGCGATGCGCTCGCCTCCGGCGTCGAAAATTGGTCGACCCAAGATTTGGGACAGATAAAGCATCAACTAAAATATATTCGATTTGGCCAAAAAAGCGGAACTCTCGGTGAGTCTATCGGAAAAAGAAGCTTCCGAACAGAAAAAAAGCCAGCAACAACAGGACGACACCGATGATCAGGAAGTCGTTCTTTCCTTCGATGACGAAGAGACGACTACTCGACGTCTCGGACGGTTTAGGGGTCTTCTTCAGCATTTTGAATCAGTTGGAATTAGATTGTCATTAACATACATTCAATTCCGTTGAATTTGCAAATAAATCAAAGATTTCTGGGAAAAAGAAATTTGATTAACAATGCAAAAAGATGTGGAACATTGATAGCATTCTCAATTTCTATTAGATATGGGCACTCGGTGAGCCGAACCGCCCGGAAGACGCGCCTCAGATTGCCAACCCCAAGGTACAAGAAAACATATGAAGAATCCCCTGCCATTCCTGCTTGCGATTTCACTTCTCTCAATTTCCACCTTTGCGCAAACGCGCTCAAGAGTTTTCGATAATTTCGATGTTTCGGGCGGAATCACGATCGTCTCGCCGACGGCGGCCCAAACACCGGCGGTCAAGTCCAAAACCAAAAGCCTTGTAAAGAAGACCTCCAAGGCGACGATGAGCGTTCAGGACGGACTCGGATCGACAATCGTTCCAAACAGCGTGAAACTCGTGATGGGAAACGCCGCGGGAATGAACGGCTTTACGACCGGAAATGCGCAGTACGATTCGTACATCGTTGAATCGTCACGCCGCCACAATATCGACCCGCTCCTTATCTATTCGCAGATGCATCAGGAATCGTCGTTCAAACTCCGCGCCACGTCGTACAAAGGCGCGAGCGGTCTGATGCAGTTGATGCCCGCGACCGCGCGGCGCTTCGGGGTCACGGACATATACGATCCGAAACAGAACATCGATGCCGGCGTCCGATATATGCGCTGGCTTCTGAATACTTTCGGCGGCGATGTTGTTTTGGCGCTCGCGGGCTACAACGCCGGCGAGGGGGCCGTTTGGAAATATGGCAATCAAGTGCCGCCGTACCGCGAGACCCAAGAGTATGTTCGCCGGATCACCGCGCGTTACAATTCGATCTCGAATCCGAGCTATATTCGTTCATCCGTCAAGAAGGTCTCAAGCCAGCAGGCGGTCAAGCTTGAAAAGAAGGAAAACAAACCGCTCACGGTGTATGAGCCCGACGCGCTCGCGATCCGGCTCCCGGACGGCCGTATGAGATTGGTGAATCAATAGATCTCCAAAACGCTTCTTCTCCTCTAGTCTGAAAAAGACTTGCGGCCGGATCGGTTCCGGCCGCTTTTTTGTATACGAAGCACGACTGGGGTATCATTGGCGAAGAATTTTCGGGAATGGTAGCAATCTATGTTTTGCATCAAATGCGGCAAGGAAAACTCGGACGACGCGGTCTTTTGTCAGAAATGCGGAACGAAGTTCGAGACGGACGAGGAAACGCGAGTCGCGGCAAAGGCGGGCGGTGACGCCGTTCGGATCGAGATCGAGGAGTCGGATATCTTCTCGATCAGTCCGACGCAGAAGTTCGTCAAGATCGGTTACGTGCTGGCGGCGATCGGCGCCCTGCTTTTGGTCGCATTTCTGAGCATTTTTCTGCCTGCCATTCCGTGGTGGGTCCTGGTGCCGCTCGGACTTGCGATCTTTCTCATCCCGGCGTTCTATCATTTCCGAAACAAGATGATCCGCTATACGTTGACGGATTCGAAGATCGAGATCGACGAAGGCTTCATCTTCCAAAATTCGAGAAGCGTCCCGCTTCGCTCGATTCAGGACGTTTCAGTGTCTTCAACCATCTCGCAAAGGATGTTGGGATTCGGGAACCTCGTGATCGACAATGCAAGTGAGGATGGCGGGAAGATCATCCTGAAGAACATCGATACTCCGAAGAAATATGCGGATATTCTGCTCCGCGAGATGCGTCTGCTAGACAAGTAACGCCTGGCGGATAAAGGCGGCCGGCGCGATCATTCATATGTCCACAATCTTCGTTACCGGCGGCGCCGGATTTATCGGTTCCGCCTTCATACATCTCGTCCTTCGGGAGAATCCGGAAGTCAGGGTGGTCAACTTCGACGCGTTGACCTACGCCGGCAACCTCGAGAATCTCAAGGACGTCGACAGCTCGCGCCACAACTTCGTCAAAGGAAACATCTGCGACAAGGATGCCGTGCTCGGCGCGTTGCCGGACGGCGTGGACGCGATCTTCAATTTCGCGGCGGAGTCTCACGTCGACCGCTCGATCAGTTCCGCGGGCGAGTTCGTAATGACGAACGTCTTCGGCACGCAGGTCTTGCTCGATTGCGCCCGGGCGCGCAACGTTCGTCGGTTCGTTCAGGTTTCGACCGACGAGGTTATGGGCAGCCTCCCCGAAAACGACAGCGCGTTTTTCGTCGAGGAATCGCCGCTAGAGCCTAATTCGCCGTACGCCGCGTCAAAGGCGGCCGCGGAACATTTCGTTCGTGCGGCGCGCGAGACTTTCGGACTTGACACAGTCATCACGCGTTGCGGAAACAATTACGGCCCGCGTCAGTTTCCCGAGAAGCTCATTCCGCTGATGATCTCCAACGCGCTGCGCGACGAACCGCTCCCGGTTTACGGCGATGGCCGCAACGTTCGTGACTGGATCTATGTCGACGACCACGCGCGAGCGATCTGGCTGGCTTACACAAACGGACATTCGGGCGCGCACTACAATATCGGAGCCCGAAATGAACGCCGCAACATCGAGGTCGTGACGGCGATTCTCGACACCCTCGGAAAGCCGCATTCACTGATCAAATACGTCACCGATCGCCTCGGTCACGATCGCCGTTACGCGATCGAGGCGTCGCGCGCCGAAACCGAACTCGGCTGGAACCCGCAAATGACCTGGGAGGAAGGTCTGAGAACGACCGTCGACTGGTACCTCGCAAACGAAGATTGGGTCAATAACATTCGCAACGGCGCTTATCGCGAATACTACCGCAAGATGTACGGACACCTCGTTTAGGCTTTCTATGAAGATCCTGATCACCGGCGCAAACGGAATGGTCGCGCGCGCGACGGCCCAGTACTGCAAGTCCATCGGCGACAGCGTGACCGCGTTGACGCGAAACGAGCTCGACATTTCGGCGTTGGGCCAGGTGTCGGATCTGGTCGGATCGTTGCGTCCGGACGCGATCATCAACTGCGCCGCCTATACCGACGTTGACGGTTCCGAAACGCAGGTCGAACGCTGTTTCGCCGCCAACTCGACCGGCGTCGCAAATCTTGCGCTCGCGGCGCGACAGGTCGACGCGCGGTTCGTGACGATCTCGACCGACTACGTTTTTGACGGTGAAAAGGACGGATTCTACACCCAGCGCGAGACGCCAAACCCTTTGGGAGCATATGCGCGGGCCAAGCTTGAAGGCGAAAACCGGGCGCGCGATTCATACGCCCGTTCGATCATCGTTCGGACGGGCTGGATCTATGGCAATGGCGGAACGAACTTCCTTAGCGTGATGGCCGATCTGCTGGGACAAGGCAAGTCGATCAAGGCGATCTATGACTCGTTCGGAACGCCGACGTATTCGGTCGATCTCGCGCGGCGGCTTCGCGAACTCGCCGAACTCGATATGCCTTGCGTGTTTCACGTCACAAACTCCGGTGACGGGACGAGTTATGCCGGATTCGCCGAGAAGGTCTGTGATTTGATGGGCTACGACCGGAAATTGCTCGAGCCGGCGGCTGCCGAAACTTTGAAACGTCCCGCCCCGCGGCCGCCGAACTGTAGACTCACGTGTCTTTTCAGCGAGCAGTTTGGTCTCGCGCCGCTCCCGGACTGGGAAGATGCGCTTAAAAGATTTCTGATTGGTTGAATTGAACCACGAAGCGCGCGAAGGCACACGAAGAAAGAAGAAGCTTCGTGTGCTGCGCTTCGTGGTTTCAAGAAATGCCGGTTGATCGAACAGGGTTACCCAATGGGTGACCCTGTAAGCACGACTTATTTCTCGGCCCGCTCATTCTGCACGGGCGCTTCGAGATCTTCCAAAAACGGCGTCGAATCGTCGTTGTGCGCGGTGTAATAGCTGTACGTTTGGCCGTAGCCGTAATAACCGTACTCGACCGAGTCCGCCTTGATGCCGTTCAAAACAACTCCGTAAATTCGCGTTCCGAGGTTCGCCAGCCGTTGTTTGAAGCGCCGCATCAGATGGATCGAACTCTTTCCGGCCATCGCGACGAGGATCACGCCATCGACCAGCGTCGCAAGGATCGCCGCGTCCGTAAACGAGATCGCGGGCGGCGAGTCGATGATGACGTGCTTGAAGTTGCCACGCAGAAACTGCAGCAGATTTCGCATCTCGTTCGAACTCAGGAGTTCAGCCGGGTTCGGCGGAATCGGCCCGCTCGTGATGATCTTGAGTTTCGGCAGACTCGCGTAGTTTCGCAACAGGGCTTCGGGGTTCTTTTCGCCCGAAAGATAGTTCGTCAAACCGCTCGAATTCGGCAGGTCGAAATGACTGTGGAGACGCGGACGCCGCAAGTCGCAGTCGATAAGGACGACTTCCGCTCCGGCTTGCGCGAGCGTGATCGCCGTGTTGATCGCCGTCGTTGTCTTTCCTTCAGCCGGTTGCGAAGAGGTAACGAGCATCGTCTGCGGCGGCTTGCCGGCGGACGAAAAGAGAAGCGAGGTGCGCAAATGCCGATACGATTCGGCCATCGCGGACCGCGTGTCCTCGAGCGTGATCAATGCCGTCGAAGCGATCCCGTTCGATTTGGCGGCCATCGCGAGCCGTCGTTTGTCCGGAGCCTGATGCGGGATCAGCGCCAGCGTCGGAAGTCCGAGATGCCGTCCGATATCGTCGGACGTCCGGATCGAGTCGTCGAGATAATCAAGCAGGAACGCGAGTCCGACCCCGGCCGCGAGAGAGACCAGGAAAGCGACCAAAATGTTTCGGTTGCGCTGCGGACCGATCGGCTGCGTCGGCCGAATCGCTTCGCCGGTGATCTTGATATTGTCAGGCCGGCTGCTGCTGAGAGCCAGTTCCTGTTCTTTCTGGCGCTGCGTATAGGTGTCGAGAAGGCTGCGATTGGTTTCGATCTCGCGTTTGAGAGTCGTCAAGCGCGTTTCGGCCTGGCCCTCGATGTTCGCTTTTTGTTCTTCCTGTTTGTAACCTTCGTAGAGTTGTCCTTCGCGCCGGATGAGGGTCTGCAACTGCGCTTCGAGTCCAGAAACCACTTCCTTCTCGGCATTCCGGACGAGTTTTGTTCCCTCGTCGTCGATCTTTTTCGAGATCTCTTTCTGAAGGTTCGTCTTTTGTTCTTCGAGCTTCGCGATCCGCGCCGTGACTTCCTTTACCTTCGAGTATTCTTCGGTGTACTTCTCAAGCAGCGCGGCGCGTTCTTCCTCGCCTTCCTTGACCTTCTTGTCGAGATCCTCGATTCGCTTTTCAAGGTCCGCCTGCCGTTTCAGGTTCTGCTCGCGCGCGGCGAGAATAGCCTTGTTGTCCGGTACGACCGCGAGGATTCCGCCCTTGCCGTCGGCCGCCTTCTTTGCCGAGCCGTATTGAGCCTCGATCTTCAAACGCTCATTTCGGGCTTCCTGATACTGTGTGTAGAGAGTCTGAAGCGCGTTGTTTCGAAAATCTCCGCCCTTATCCTGGAGCGGCAAATTGTTTCCCTGCAAAAGACTGATCAGTTCGGCTTCCTGATTGCCGATCCCGGTTTTGAGCTCGTCGATCGACTTCCTCAGTTCCTCGTAGGCGTTCTTTGAGCCCTGTGTTTCAAGTTCTTCGTCGTTCTTGATGAAGACCTTCGCCAGCATATCCGTTACCTTCGGAGCGACGTCCGGATTCGTGCTCTGGAGCGTCAGCGTCACGAGATTCGTGCGGTCGACCGGATCGACGCGAAGGTTTCCGAGGAAGGTTCCCGAGTACTGGTCGGCGAGAGCACGTTCGGCGGGCGTCAAAACCACCTTGCTGTCGATATTCGAAGAAGAATCGGACAACACCGGCAGCGAACTCTGGCCGTCCGTCTTCGGCTTGTCGCCGCCGAATAGGGATTTCACCGAATTGAGAAAGCCGCGGTTCTGATCGGCGAACAGATTCGGGTCGCGATGCAGTCCGAGTCCGACGACGACCTGGCGCATCAGATCCGGGCTCTGCAAAAGCTGCAACTGGGTGTTCGAATAGTTGGCGTCGTTGCCGAAATTGATGTTGATCGCATCCTTCTGCTGAACCTTGGGCTTTCGCGGCTCGATAACCATCGTCGTCGTCGCGGAATAGATCGACGGCTGGCGATACATATAGAACGCGGCACCCGCCGTGACGAGGATCGAAAGAGCCAGAATCAGCGGCAGCCGTTTGTAAATGACGTTGAAATATTCGCGGATCGAACGTCGATCCTCAAAGTTCTCGTCATCGTAAAACGGCGAGTACGAAGCCGGATAGTCGTCTTGTTTCGTAACCTGTAAATTTGTCGGCAAGGGCAATAAACGCTCGTCCTTTTCCATATCTGATCTGCAAACTCCGTCTGGTTCTAACCTTTTGACAAAACTATTTTATAGCACATAAATCGCCACGATTCGCACCGAAACAATCGGAACTGCTAAAAAATCGAAGGGTGGAACGACGTTTCGAGGTCGGTTCGCCACGTCGGCGTTTTGTCCCCACCAAGGCGCAAATGCTATATTTAACCTTTTGGATTCACTTAATGTATATCAGGTTAAGAAGCTTATATGACCCCCGTTTCCGATAAAGAGATGTTGAACAACAATGATTTTGACCTTGGGATCGAAGGATTTCGATTTTCCGATCTTTTCGACGCCGGTCGGCTGAAAGATCTCGCCGACGCCTTTTACGCGGAGGTCGCAGACCGTGAACCGGTGCTCCACGAAGCGCTCGTCAACTACATAAGCGCTCGCGGTGAGGGCATCGAAAAGCGCGCCGCGTCGAACATTTTGACCGATGCCGCGCCGCATCTGTCGGAGTTTGTCGCCAGGCTTTTCGGCATCGAACGCGAGCGCGACCAGTTTCAGCGGACGATCCTACGCCAGAGTCCGATCTGGCAATACAAGTTCTTCGTCCAACGCCGCGCAGCGAAGAAGTATGGCGCCGATAAAGTCGCGGAACTCGCGGCGAACGACCTGACCCAGGCGATCCGGGAACTTCAGTTCGCGGCTTTTGACGAAACCATCCCGTTCGACGAAGAACTGGCGGTCGCGACGATGACCGCAAAACTGGCCGATGCCGAAGAGGAACTGACGAAAGACGTCGAAGCCTCTCAAAAAACGCGCGAGACGATTGCGAAGATCGGCGACGCGTATCGCAAACTCGAACAGAAAACGTTTGGCAAGATTTTCGAAAAGAACATTCTCGAGATCGAAGGCTCCGGGGATTTGCTGCAGATCAAAGCCGCGCTTCAGATCCTCGAACAGTGGTCCGCGATCCAGTTTCACGGCAAAACGCGGAAATGGTACTCATTCAAAACGCCGCATCCGATCGACTATCAGAATCTCGTTCATCTGCATCGGCCGGATCAAAAACTGCACAGCATTATGCGCGGCCACGATGCGAATCTGCGCCGCCGCGACGGATTCAAACTCACGGACCACCGCGGGACGCAGCGCGATGCCTTGGCCGAGATCGATTATTGCCTGATCTGCCACGAACGCGACAAGGACAGCTGCTCGACAGGTCTGCGTGAGAAAGACGGCGCGCCGAAGCGCAACCCGCTCGGCATCAAGACCGAGGGTTGCCCGCTCGACGAGAAGATATCGGAAATGCATTTGATGAAAAAGCAGGGCGATTCGATCGCCTCGCTCGCGTTGGTGACGATCGACAACCCGATGTGCGCCGGAACCGGTCACCGCATCTGCAACGACTGTATGAAGGGCTGCATTTTCCAGAAGCAGGAGCCGGTGAACATTCCGCTTGCCGAGACCGCGAGTCTGACCGACGTGTTGAATCTTCCATACGGTTTTGAGATCTACAATCTGCTGACGCGCTGGAATCCGCTCAACGCAAAGCAGCCGTATCAGTTGCCCTACAACGGCAAGAACGTGCTTGTCGTCGGGCTCGGGCCGGCAGGCTACACGTTGGCACATTATCTTCTGAACGAAGGATTCGGCGTCATCGGCGTTGACGGTCTGAAGATCGAGCCGCTTCCGGATTCGTGGACCGGAAATCTTGGCAAGGCGACGCCGAAGCCGATCAAGGATCTTTCGGAGATCACGGACGAACTTGATGAACGCGTTCTCTCCGGGTTCGGCGGGGTTTCCGAATACGGCATCACCGTTCGCTGGGACAAGAACTTCCTGACGATGATGCAGCTGATGCTCTTCCGCCGCAAGCGTTTTCGAGCCTTCGGCGGCGTGCGTTTCGGCGGCACGCTGACGATCGAGGACGCGTGGGAATTCGGCTTTGACCATATCGCGATCGCGACCGGGGCCGGTCGTCCGACGATCGTCCCGATGAAGAACAATTTGATCCGCGGAATCCGCAAGGCGAGCGATTTTCTGATGGCGCTGCAACTGACCGGCGCTTTCAAAAAAGACACGCTTTCGAATTTGCAGGTCCGCCTTCCGGCGGTGGTCATCGGCGGCGGACTGACCGGAATCGACACGGCGACGGAGTTGATGGCGTATTATCCCGTCCAAGTTGAAAAGATGCTCGCGTACTTCGAAGATATCGCGGCGGAGATCGGCGAAGAAGGCGCTTGGAAAGCTTTCGACGAGGAAGAAAAGAAGGTTATGGGCGAGTTTCTCGTCCACGGAAAAGCGATCCGCGAAGAGCGAAAACGTGCAGCCGAGGCCGGCGAAGAGCCGAATTTTGTGCCGCTCCTCGAAAAATGGGGCGGCGTCGCGCTCGTTTATCGCAAACGCCTGCAGGATTCGCCCGCCTATCGTCTGAACCACGAGGAAATCCAGAAAGCATTCGAAGAGGGAATCAGTATCATTGAATTGATGTCGCCGACCGAGGCGGTTCCCGATGAGTATGGCGCGATTCGCGCGCTGGTGTTCGAAAAACAAAACTACGATGCGGAGACCGGCAAGTTCTCGCGCGCCGGAGAGTTTGTCACGCTCCCGGCGCGGACCGTCTGCGTTGCCGCCGGAACCTCGCCGAACGTCATTTACGAAAAGGAAAAACCGGGAACTTTCAAGCTCGACGAATGGCGCCAGTTTTTTCAGCCGTTCAAACTCGAAAGGAACGGCGACGGGAAATTTCACGCCGTCGAGGCGACCAGGGACGAAACCGGATTCTTCACTTCGTACGAACGCGATGGAAAGTTCATCTCGTATTACGGCGACAATCATCCCAAGTACGCCGGAAACGTCGTCAAGGCGATGGCGTCAGCCAAGTTCGGCTACGAAAAGGTCGTCGAACTCTTCGCCGACGAAATCAAGGCGCTCTCGCAAAACGACAGGGATTCGATCTTCGACAAACTCGAAGCGACGCTCGACGAACAGCTCAAGGCTTACGTCGTGAAGGTCGAACGGCTGACGCCGACGATCGTCGATGTCATCGTCAAAGCTCCGCTTCAGGCGCGAAAATTCGAGCCCGGCCAGTTCTATCGCTTGCAGAATTACGAAACGACGGCGCCGGTCATCAACGGCAAGCGTCTAATGATGGAAGGCCTCGCGCTGACCGGCGCGTGGACGGACAAGGAAAAAGGCCTTCTTTCGATGATCGTCCTCGAAATGGGAACCTCGTCGCGTCTTTGCGCGCTGCTCAAAGAAGGCGAGGAAGTGGTCGTGATGGGACCGACCGGAACTCCGACCGAGATCCCTGAGAACGAAACGGTGATGCTCGCCGGCGGCGGACTCGGAAACGCCGTGCTCTTTTCGATCGCCAAGGCGATGCGCGAGAAGAACAACAAGGTGATCTATTTCGCCGGCTACAAGAACGGCGCCGATATGTACAAGCGGGAAGAGATCGAGAAAGCGACCGACCAGGTCATCTGGGCGACCGACGCCGGCGTCGAGATCGAACCGCAACGGCCGCACGACGCGCATTTCCGCGGGAACATCGTGCAGGCGATGGTCGCTTATGCGGAAGGCAAGCTCGGGACGAAAACAGTCGAATTGAGCGATGTCGACCGCATCATCGCGATCGGTTCGGACCGGATGATGAACGGCGTCAAGGAGGCGAGATTCAACGCGTTGATGCCGTATCTGAAGGAAAAACACACGGCCATCGGTTCGATCAACTCGCCGATGCAATGCATGATGAAGGAAGTCTGCGCGCAGTGCCTGCAGCGACACGTCAACCCGCATACCGGCGAAGAGTTTTTCGTGTTTTCGTGTTTCAATCAGGATCAAGACCTCGATTTCGTCGATTTCAAGAACCTGAACGATCGTCTGCGGGCGAATTCGATTCAGGAGAAACTGACGAATATGTGGTTTGATGTTTCAGTGAGCGGTGAGCGGTGAGCAGTAGGCAGTAAGCAGTGAGCGGTGAGCGGTGAGCGGTGAGCGGTGAACGGTGAGCGGTGAGCGGTGAGCGGTGAGCGGTGAGCGGTGAGCGGTGAGCGGTGAGCGGTGAGCGGTGAGCGGTGAGCGGTGAACGGTGAGCGGTGAGCGGTGAACGGTGAGCGGTGAACGGTGAGCGGTGAGCGGTGAGCGGTGAGCGGTGAGCGGTGAGCGGTGAGCAGTAGGCAGTAAGCAGTGAGCGGTGAGCGGTGAGCGGTGAGCGGTGAGCGGTGAGCGGTGAGCGGTGAGCGGTGAGCGGTGAGCGGTGAGCGGTGAGCAGTGAGCGGTGAGCGGTGAGCGGTGAGCAGTAGGCAGTGAGCAAATGACGGCCCACCTGACCACTGCTTCCGGCTTACTGCCTACCGCTCACTGCTCACAATAAAAAAAGATGTCCCGACAAGAAACCGGAGAGAACGAAGTAACCCAGGAGAGCCGAGATCTTGGATTTGGGGCCAAGGTAGCCTCAGAAAGCCGGCTGCGGTTTCTGAATCGAGACGGTTCGTTTAACGTCGCCCGGACCGGAATGGGGCGACTCACGACCCTCAACGTCTATCATTACTCGCTTACGATGTCCTGGTCGGCGTTCCTTGGACTCGTTTTGCTTCTCTATTTCGTTAGCAACGTCTTTTTCGGGCTGATTTACTCGGCGTTCGGAGCCGACGCCCTGGTCGATACTTCGTCGATACCGTTTGAGAACATTTTTGTGAGGGCGTTCTTCTTTTCCGTTCAAACCTTTGCCACGATCGGTTACGGTACGATCCATCCCGTCGGTTTTTGGCCGAATATGATCGTGACGATCGAATCGTATTACAGCCTGCTCGCCAATGCCCTCATCACCGGTGTCGTCTTCGCCCGTTTTGCACGGCCGACGGCGCGGATCATCTTCAGCGAGAACGCGATTGTCGCGCCGTATCGGGACCTCACCGGACTGATGTTCCGCATCGCGAACAGCCGAAACAACCAACTGATCGACGTCAACGCGCAGGTCGCATTTTCGAGATTTTGCGAAGAGAACGGACGGATCGTCCGAAAATTCGATCTTCTGAAGCTCGAAAGATCGAACGTGTCATTCTTTCCGCTGGCTTGGACGGTTGTCCATCCGATCGACGAATCATCGCCGATGTTCGGTATGACCGAGGCCGATTTCAAACGCATCGACGCCGAGTTGCTTATCCTGCTTTCCGCGACCGATGAGACGTTCGCGCAGTCTGTTCACGCCCGTTCATCGTACAAGACCGGAGAGATCCGCTTTGGCTATAAATTTGCGACGATGTACAACCCGATCGAAAATCACGAACCGATCTCGATCGACATCCGCAAGCTTTCGGCGATCGAAAAGGCCGACTGATCGCTCTGATTTCATTTAGGTTTTACCAGTCTCAGATCTGCTCTTCGTTTTCCCGTCCGGCAGCGAGTGCGTTCAGGCAAGCATCGTCAGGTTTGCGGAAGCTCCGATCGTTTGCCGGTGACAGGAGGCGCGTGCTATTGCAGATGGGCGAGATAGACCGGCGACGTCTCGGCCGCCTCCATTCGGGCCAATTCTTCCTGCAGTCCGAACACCGCATTGAAACTGGATTCATATCGCTCGCCGACACCCGGTGGGCGCGGATCGTTAAGAAAAAGCCGATTGCCCATCATTCCGCTGATCACGCGAACGTGCGGGCCAAAACGCGTCGCCGACGCGCACCATAAAGGCCCGTAACACATCAACTGGCTCAGTATCGCGATTTCGGTGTAGCATTTCGGGATCTCGGGAACGAATCCCCATTGCTGCAGTATGTATTGGTCGCTTGAGCTCAAGCCGCGACCGCCATCAATGTATTGCGGCAGATAACTCGTTCCGCCGACATTTTCGGCGATCTTTTTCGGGTCGAGGCGGACGCCATCGCGCCAACTCAGGATCATTGCAATGCTTGCGGCCCAGCAGGACATTTCAGTTTCCTGCGGAATAAGCGGTACATCGTAGATCACGGGGCACACCTCCTTGAAATTAGTTCATTAGTAATTGTAATTATATACTACCGTCAAGTATTAGTCAGAGCACTCAAACGGAGTCGTCCTCTTGCTCAGTATCGGACGACCTCAACGCAAACCAAACAGAATCTTGATCGAGATCACGACCCCGGAATTCATCCGGTTTGCGACCTCTTTCACAACTTCGTTGTCGAGAAGCGCCCGTTTGCGTCGTCCTCGATCGCGTCGCGGATGTCCTGGTCGCCGAACGGTTCGACGCACGGCCTTTCGCGTTCGAGCGCTGATTTAATCCGTTCCGAAGGGTCGATGTCGCACCCTCGCCGCCGGCACTCGTGTCGTGGATGACGATTGATGTCGCCTTCTGCGAATACGTCGGGAAGGCGATGAATAGAATGAGAAGGAAGGCGGCGAAGAATACTAGTTCGCCGGACGCAGTACAGCAATAGTATTCGCTGAGTGGGAGCGATATCGCGACAATCGGTTTTACTGAAGATGGGCGATGTAAACCGGCGACGGCTGGTTGAGTTCCTGCGCGCCGAGCGTTTCCATCTCGCCGAAAATGTCGCCGAATGAGCGGCGATATTGTGAGCCGCTGTCGACCGGAGACGGGTCGTTGACGTAAACCTGGTCGCCGGTCATTCCGCGAATAACCCGGATGTGCGGCCCTTCCGGAACAAGTCCAGCAAACCACAACGGTCCGTACTGCATCAGCATCGCCTCGATGGCGGCCGGCGTGTAGCACTGCGGGGCTTCGAGAACGAATCCGTTTCGCTCGAGAATGTACCGGTCGTTCGGGTCCAGTCCCGGTCCGTTATGCGCAAATTGCGGCATATAATTCGTGCCGCCTGGATTTTGCGCGATTCGCTGCGGATCGTATGACGCCTGATCGCGCCAACCGAGGATCATCGCCATACTTGCTGCCCAACACGACATATTCGTGCTCTGTGGAACCAACTCAACATCGTAGATCATTCGTTTTGACCTCCTTCGAAACGATCGAACATATTTTCAATTCAATCTTATCACTTCGGGGATAGAAGTTTAACGAACCAGGGGCCGCGCTATGGTTCGATTTTCAAGTATGATAGCGTTACGGTAAAGGGCTGGAAATTTTGATTCTCAGGAAGTTGGAAGAACGTGTTTACGGGAATTATCGAAGAACTTGGAAAGGTCTCGTCGCTCGACAAAAGCGCGTCGGGCGCCCGGATCCGGATCGCGGCGAAGGTCGTTACGGCAGAGACGAAGGACGGCGACTCAATCGCGGTCAATGGTGTCTGTTTGACGGCGCTCGGAGTTGAAAAAGACTCGTTTACGGCCGATGTTTCGGGCGAAACGCTGAAAATGACGACGCTTGGATCGCTCGCCGCGGGGACGCCCGTCAATCTCGAACGCGCCGTGACGCCGGCGACGCGCCTCGGCGGGCATATCGTTCAAGGTCACGTCGATGCCCGCGGAACGTTCGTTTCGGCGGGCAGAAGCGGCGATTTCTGGACCGTCCGAATCGGATTTCCGAACGAGATCGGAAAGTATCTGATCTACAAGGGATCGATCTCGGTTGAAGGCATTTCGTTGACGGTCGCCGAACTCGGGGATGACTGGTTCGAGATCGCGATCATTCCGAAAACCTGGACGATGACGAATCTCTCGTCACTCAAATCGGGTGACGCGGTCAATCTCGAAACCGATATGATCGCAAAATATGTCGAACGGATCCTGACGCATTCGGCGGCTGACAAGCCGACGGAGGTAACGATGGAGAAGTTAGGGGAACTCGGATACTTGAAGTGACATTGCCTGCGAAATGCGCCGACTCCGCGACGATCAGAATGAACATCATCGAGGCCAAATCTCCGGAACAGATCGAACTCGCGCGGCATCTTTTCGTCGAGTATCAGGCGTGGTTCGGACTCGCGCTTTGCTTTCAGAATTTCGACGAAGAACTCGCTAACTTGCCGGGCGAATACGCGCGGCCGGATGGCCGTCTCTGGCTCGCATACGAATCGAACGAACTTGCCGGTTGCATCGCGCTCAGAAAACTCGAAGAAGGAATCTGCGAAATGAAGCGGCTTTTTGTCCGCGACGGGTTTCGCGGAAAGGGAATCGGCGTTGCGCTGATCGAAACGCTGATCGCCGAAGCAAAAGCACTCGGTTACAAGAAACTCCGCCTCGACACCTATCCCCCGAAAATGGAAAAAGCCGTGTGTCTCTACGAATCCTACGGCTTCCGCGAAATCCCTCCGTATTACCACAACCCCTACGGCGAGACGCTATTCCTGGAACTTGATCTTTATGTAGATTAGTCTATTCCGCGTCCGTTTCGGGACGCATTGATCTCCGATCCGTCCGTCAGGTCGAAATTCACGGATCCTTCGTTTTTCCCCTCCCGGAGCGAACCTTCGACCTGACGTCGGCGACGGCTTTCGCCGCATTATCGCTTTCGAGGTAGTTTGTTTTGAGTCCTGCCAAACGGCTGCAGCCGAGAACCAGCACCAGTATCGGCAGAATCGCCGCCATCAGTGCGGTAGGGGTTTATTTTTCATAGCTAAATTTTTCGTCACGATTGAAATTCGGAACCGAAGTATCGGTTGCCACGATCAGTTGGTTAATTTCCACTCGACCTGACTTTGTAGCGACTCGAAGGCGTCGAGAATCGCCTTTACTTCATCCGTGTCTTTTCCGATATTGCTCGTCAGGATCGTCTTGGTCGTGCCCGAATAGGTCACGATAAGTCTGTATTCCCTCGTGTCCGTAATTCTATCGGGCGAGTCCCCGAGCTTTGAAAAATCGTTGTCAACCAACACTTGCGCAAGGCGTTGGAATTGGTCGGTTGATATCACTGCCTGATATCTTTGCCCCCCGGATCCTTGCTTCTTTCCAGTGTCGTAAATTTTGGCGCCGGTGGTCTTGATTGCCGCGCCGTCGCTCGAAAAGCTCGTCGCGCCCGACGTCGTATAGCTTTCGTCTGACCCGACAAGCGGACCGGCGTGACTTCGTTCAGAAAACACGACTTGGGTGATCTCAGAAGCCGAAACCGAATTCGATCCCGGCAGTCTGATCCACGGCGACGACTTTGCCGATGGCGCTCCGGTGGTCGAAACCGACGAAGTCAGATATATCGTCAGAAGATAAGCCGCACCGCCTAGGAAGAGCGTCAAACCGGCTCCAAGGACCAGGCCCGGAAAGAACCGGCCTTTCGGATCGCGACCTATTTCGTCTCCGGCGGAAATGCTGTTGATCGCGGCACCGCAATTGTTGCAGAACGACAGCTTCGCGCCGGCGTCATTTGTGATCTCACTCCCGCATTGTCTGCATTTCATTCGGATCATAACGCCGCCTAGTCCCCGCATTCAATCGACAAAACGTTATTCAAGGCGCTTCCCGCGGACTCATAAACATCGCTTGAGACGCCTCCGTAAGAAAACAGACCCTTCAAAACAACTTCCATTTTCCCGTCGCCGTTGAGATCGGCGATCGCCGAAAGATCATACTCGCTGATGTAGTCAGGGTCTACGGGTTTCGTCGGATAAAACTCGCCTTCGATGAGGTAATTCTTGGTCTTCCCGCCGACCGTCCTTCTCATCAAGACGAACGAATAATTCCCGGCGCGCGGCAACGACTGGATCTCGCCGTTCCTGTCCTTGTAATTCGTCGCTTCGATAAAGATCTCCTGGGTGCCGTCACCTTCGAGATCGATCGAAACAACTTTTTCGATCTTTACCGTTTTGACTCTAATTCCCTTGGATCGGAGAAAGTCGAGAGCGATCTTCCGATAAGCCGCCGGATTGAGTTTCTTGGGGCTGCGCGGCATCGGATTCCAGTTCGCGTCCGCGCCGATCGCCAGCGTCGGCCTTAGCGTCCCGTCATCGAAGACGTCGTCCGGAATCTTCGCCGTATTTCCGAAATAGTATTGATTCGCACCGCAGCCAAGCTCTCCGAGCGTGCCGTAAACCTCGGACGTTTTGCCGGTCACGAACGAGTCAACGACAACGAATTTCGAAGGTTTTCCGAAGCTCGCCGACACTTCGTCTTCCTTAAGCCATTTTCCGTCGCGCGATCCGCCGACCAGATAGTTGTCGTGCGCGATCAAAACCGTCCCGGATTGGGAATAGATCTCTGAGCCGAGTGCCAGAATGAACAGTGCCGAAAACAGCATTCTCATAACAATCTCCCGTTCTGCAATAGACGAAAGATAGCGCGACTTTTGCCCGTCCATCAAGTGCCTTAAGCCCATCACTCGACCGTCTCGATGACTATATCGGTCGCCTGCCTAAGGAATGAACGCCGAAGGAACGGGGTTGTCGGTCGATACCCCGAACTGCTGAATGAGCGTTCCGGCGGTCGAGCGCTGGACGTACCACGTCGCGTTCGACGGTCGGAAGACCGCCGCGTCAAGCTTGCCGTCGTAATCGCCGGGCGCCGGCGTGTCGGTCGCGCGTTTAGGTCTCAAGCCGACCCGTCGAACCGTTTTGGGGCCAAGAAGAAAAAGGCAGGAATTCGGATCGATTTCCGAAAATCCTGCCTTTTTTTCGCTTCTCGCTTGACCTGCTTACCTCATCGGCTTGCGCGGCATTTTCTCGTCCATCATCGCGGTCTGATAAACAAACGCGGCCATAATGATCGCGGCCTGTTTCATATCGTCGGCCTGGATGCGGTCGTAGACGTCCTGGTTCGAGTGGTGAGTCCGTGTGTCGTACTCGATCTCGTCCTGGATGAACTGGAAGCCCGGAAGCCCGACTCGGTCGAACGCCAGGTGATCAGTTCCGCCCGTGTTCTGCATCGTCAGCGTCGAAGCGCCCATTTCGCCGAACGGCGCGAGCCACGCCCGGAAGATCGGCGCGACAGCAGCGTTGCCCTGCATATAGACCCCGCGGATCTTTCCGGTCCCGTTGTCGAGATTGTAATAAGCAGAGAGTTTGTCGTAATCCGCTCCCTTGATCAGTTCCGGTTTCTGTGCGTTCGGCTGCGGGATGCCGAATATGTTGCCGCCGCCCTTCATTTCGCCGAAATGTTGTTTAACGTAATTCGACGAGCCGAAAAGGCCCTGCTCTTCGCCTGACCAGAGACCGACGCGAATCGTCCGGCGCGGCTTAAGTCCAAGGGTCTGAATGATGCGCGCCGCTTCCATAGCCACCGCGACACCGGCCGCGTTGTCGGTCGCGCCGGTGCCCGCGTGCCACGAATCGATATGCCCGCCGAGCATCACGAGTTCTTCCTTGAGCGTCGGATCGGTTCCCGGAATTTCGGCGACGGTGTTGTACGCCATCGTATCTTCATCGTGATATTGGACCGCGAGATCGACCGTCAGTTGGACCTTTTCGCCCGCCTGGAGCATTCTCACCAGACGGTTGTAGTCCTCGGTCGCGACCGTTATTTGCGGAACCATTTTCGATTCGGCCTCTTTGTCCCAGGCCGAAAGGCGTCGTTGCGTGAAAAAGTCCATCGGATTCGCCGGAATGTCGGCCGCGACCGACGCCCCCGAAACGAAGATCGTACCGCCGCTTCCGTTGCCGCTGTTGTCGACGACAAGCGCGGCGCCTTCCTCGATCAGGAACTTGGCGCGTCTCGCACCGGCGATGAAGCGCTCGAGGCGTGCCTGCATCTGGGCCGGATTACCCTGTCCGCCGGGACGCTGAACGCTGGCCGGATCCGGCGAGTTCGCCATTTCGAGCAGTTGTTTGTCGGTCAAGCGTTCGCCCATTCCTTCAAAATCAGCCTTGACCTCGCGGAGGTCCGACATCAGAACGATCTTGCCCTTAAGCTGCCCTTTGAACTTCGCGAAGTCGGCGTCGGTCTTGGCATCGAAAAAGACGACGTCCGACGTCAGGACCGACGATGTCTGGACAGGCATCGTCGCGACCTTGCTCTTTTTGTCTTTGGGGTTCACGGCCGGAGCGGGCATCGGCACGCTGATTCCCGGCGACCAAGCTTTCGGATAGGCGATCAGCGGAAAGGAATATGGAGACGAAACCTGAGCCGAAAACCGCTTGAGTTCCCAACCGCGTCCGAACGGTCCCCACGCCTCGAGTTTTGCGTTTTGCATCCCCCATTTCGCCATCGTGTCGCGCGTCCATTCGTTGGCGCGTTTCAGATTTGGCGATGCGGTAAGACGCCCGCCAATAACGTCGGTCAGGTAACTGAGCGTTTTCATTACCTGCGAATTCTTCGTTCCTTCTTCCTTGATCTTGTCGATGACGTCTTTCGGCGCCTGATAGATCGGATTCGTTTCTGCGAGCGCGGCCGTCGGCAACAAGAATGCCAGTAGCAAGAACGCGCTGATTACTCTGCGTCGTAACATTAGATTGATTTCTCCTGGATGATAATGATAAGCCTGAGGACAAAGACGCGAAACTGAATGGAATCGTTTCAACTTGACCGAATAAATCCGACTTCTGCGAAAATAAACTGAAAAAAAGAACCGAAGCAACCGCAGAGCGGAAATGCCGTCGAACACTTAACAAATCGCAAATCGCAAATCGCAAATCGCAAATCGCAAATCGCAAATCACTTTGTCGCCCAGGTCAGCGTGTACGCCGGGGGAACGTTCTTGACGATCAACGGGCTGCGTTTTGATTTGCCGTAGCGCGCGCGCATAAACTCGCGGAGTTTGATCGCCGACGGCATATAGTAGCCGTGCGCGTATTGAAACGTCCGAAACGTGCATCCGTTCTGCATCAGCAGGTCGATCTCGCTCAAGATCTTGTCCCCGACTTCGTTTGGAAGCGAAACGAACGGCAGGCAACAGATCACAAAACCGACTTTTCCGAGTCCGGATCTCTGATGGATCGAAACCGTTTCGCACGCATTGCCGCAAACGATCTTCAAATCCGGATAATTGCGTTTCAGAGAACGAACGAGATCCCGGTCAAGTTCGATACCAAGATACGATTCTTCATCGGGGATGATCTCCTGCAGGAATTTCGTGATCGCGCCGGTTCCGACGCCAAGTTCGAGGACGATATTGTCTCTTTCGGGTTTCATCCCTGCGATCATCGCCGCCGCAAGTTCCGGCGAGGACGGCGCTATCGAGCCGACCTTGAGCGGATTCTTGAGAAACGCCTGAAGAAACTGAATGTTTTCGTTCATCCTGCTAAACTCTGCAATCACAACGAATGCAGATGACACGAGGACGCCCGTCAAGCAATTGGCCGGGCTTCAGCAAACTGCCGCGTCCTGCGGAGAAATTCAAAATCTACCCTTGGTTAGTTCGCCGAAACCTTGGCATCGGATGCACCTGCGTCTGTAACATTAACACCGGTCACCGCAATTTTATAATCGCACCCTTCGTTTTGGCAATAGCGCGTCGTTCCGTCCTTCCGCGTCTTGTCGAGCAAAAACGGCGTCTTGCATTGCGGGCACGGGATCGCGACCGGTTTATCCCAAAAAACCGCGTCGCATTTCGGATAGTTCGAACAGCCGTAAAACGCTTTGCCGCGGCGCGATTTCTTGACCGTGATCTCACCCTTTGAGCATTTCGGGCAAGCGACCCCGACCGTTTCACGCTTCACGTAATCGCATTTCGGATAGTTCGAACAAGATACAAACTCACCGTAACGGCCCTGGCGCCGAACGAGATTCGCGCCGTCCTGCGGACATATCTCGTCGAGTTCGACCGGCGGGGCGACGGGTTTCGTGTCGCCTTTAGCGATTTTGCGGATATTCTTGCAGTCCGGATAGCCCGTACATCCGTAAAATGCTCCGAATCGACCTTTCTTGAGCGCCATTTCGCGGCCGCAAAGTTCGCAGACCGGCACTTCCGGAGTTTGGTCCGAGCCTTCTGACTGGCCGTTTCCTTCTGTGTCCGTTTTCGGTTTGACGCTCGAAACCTCCCGCGTCGTTTTGCATTCGGGGTAGTTGGAGCAGGCGAGAAATTGTCCGAAACGGCCAAACTTGATGACCATCTGGGCACCGCATTTCTCGCAGATATGCTCGGTCGGGATCGACGCCTTTTTCTTGTTCTTGATGCTCTCTTCGGCCGATTTCAGATCGACGGCGAATTTGTCATAGAATCCGCGCATCGCGTCACGCCAATTGAGTTTGCCTTCCTCGATCTCGTCGAGCTGACCTTCCATTCGGGCCGTGTAAGCTTCGTTGAAAAGATCCTCAAAACTGGCGGTCAGCAGATCGTTGACGGTCGTGCCGAGCGGCGTCGGACG